>JBEIJM010000021.1:0-30005 GCA_040380205.1 Gemmatimonadaceae bacterium | reverse complement strand
GCTGGCCGCCCTGGCCGCGCTGCCGCTCGCGGCGGCGCCCCTCCGGGCGCAGCCGCTCCGCCTCCCGGGATTGCGCGCCCCGGTCGCGCTCACGCGCGACTCCGCGGGGATCGTGCACATCCGCGCCGACAACGAGCACGACCTGTTCTTTGCGCAGGGGTACAGCGCCGCGCGCGACCGGCTGTTCCAGCTGGAGCTGTGGCGCCGCCAGGCCACCGGGACCATGGCCGAGGCGCTGGGGGCGCGGTGGGTGGCGCGCGACCGGGCGGCGCGCCTGCTCCGCTATCGCGGGAGCATGGCCACCGAGCTGGCGCACTATCATCCGCGCGGGGCGGCCATCATCACCGCCTTCGTGGCCGGGGTGAATGCGCGCGTGGCGGAGGTGCGGGCAGCGCCGGCGCTGCTGCCGCCGGAGCTGGCCGCGCTCGGGATCATGCCGGGCACGTGGACGCCGGAGGTGGTGGTGTCGCGCCACAACGCGCTGGCCAGCAACGCCAGCAGCGAGCCGTCCATGGCCCGTGCCGTGCGCGCCGTGGGGGAGGCGGCCGTGCGGCGGCGCGTCCCCTTCTACCCCGGCACGGCGCGGTTGCCGCTGGATTCCGCCGTGGCCGCCTTCCTGGAGACGGTCAGCGACGACGCGCTGCTGGCCGACTACAACGGCTCGCGCTCGGCCCCGGTCTTCCGGGCCGACGAGCTGGCGGCCGCCTGGCGGCGCCCGGACGCGGCCCCCGGGCTGGAATCGGCGGCCCGCGAAGTGGAGCGGTGGGAGAGCAACAATTGGGTGGTGGCCGGCCGCCGCACGGCCAGCGGGAAGCCGATCGTCGCGAACGACCCGCACCGCGCCATCACCACGCCGTCGCTGCGCTACCTGGTGCACCTGACCGCCCCGGGCTGGGACGTGATCGGCGGCGGGGAACCGGCCATCCCGGGGGTGGCCATCGGCCACAACGCCCACGGCGCCTGGGGGCTCACCATCTTCGGCATCGACACCGAAGACCTGTACGTGTACGAGCTGGCCGCGGGGGACCCGACCCGGTACCGCTATCGCGGCCAGTGGCTGGCGATGACCACGGAGGTGGACACCGTGCGGGTGCGCGGCGGCGCTGCGACCGCCGTGACGTTGCGCTACACGCGGCATGGGCCGGTGCTGTATGCCGACAGCACCCGGCGCGTGGCCGTGGCGGTGCGGGCGGCGTGGCTGGAGCCCGGTGGGGCGCCCTACCTGGCCAGCCTGCGGCTGGACCAGGCGCGCAGCTGGACCGAGGCGCGGGCCGCCCTGGCCTACGCGCGCATGCCGGTGCTCAACTGGATCTGGGCCGACACCAGCGGCACCATCGGCTGGCAGGCGGCGGGGATCGCTCCGCGCCGCGTGGGGTGGGACGGACTCACCCCGGTCCCGGGCGACGGTCGCTACGAGTGGGCGGGCTTTCTCCCCATCCCGCAGCTGCCCACGGTGACCAACCCGGCGCACGGCTACGTGGGGACGGCCAACGCGTACAACGTGGACCCCGCCTACCCACATCACGACGCGTTGGCCCGCAGCTGGGCCGAGCCCTGGCGCCACAACCGGCTGCACGAGGTGCTGGACACCACCCGGCGCGCCGACGTGGCGTCCATGGCGGCGCTGCAGCACGACGAGGTGCCGTTGGCCGCGCGCGCGCTGGTGCCGCTGCTGCGCGGCGTGCGGCTGGCCGACCGGGCGGTGGCGGCGGCCCGGGACACGCTGCTGGCCTGGGACGGGGTGCTGCGGGCCGACTCGCGCGGCGGGGCGCTGTATGCGGCGTGGGAGCGGCAGCTGCTCACCCGCACCGCCGAGCGGGCGCTCCCGGGGCCGGTGCGCGCGCCGCTGCGGACGGTGGCGCTGTCGCGCACGGTGCAGTGGCTCACCGCGGCCGACACCGTGCTGGGGTGGGATCCGGTGCCGGTGCGGGACTCCCTCGTGCGGCAGGCGTTCGAGGCGGCCGTGGCCGACCTCGGGCGCCGCTTTGGGCGCGACATCGGCGGGTGGCGCTACGGCGACGCCCGCTTCCACCATGCGCGCATTGCCCACGTGTTCGATCCCCTGGTCAGCGACTCGCTGCGTCCGTGGCTCTCCCCCGGGCCGCTGCCGCGGGGCGGGTACGCCAACACCCTCAATGCCACCGGCAACGGCGACAACCAGACCTCCGGCCCCAGCCTGCGGGTGGTGATCGACCTGGCGGATTGGGACCGGGCGATTGCCAGCAACACCCCTGGCCAGTCGGGCGATCCGCGCTCGCCGTGGTACGCCAACCTGTTCCCGCTCTGGGCGGCCAACCGGTACGTGCCGCTCCCCTACTCCCCCGCGGCGGTCGCCGCCCGCGCGGCGGTGGTGGACACCCTGCGGCCCTAAGGGGTGGAGACATGGCGGGGGGCGGCGTCTCCGCCGCCCCCCGCCGTCATGCCCCGGACGCGCGGCCCCGCGTCAGCGTCCGCCGGTGGCCGCCCCGCCGCCCGACGCCCTCTGCAGGTAGTGCCCGAACCACTGCCGGAGCCGCCCCAGGCGGTCCACCAGCAGCCACGGCTCGCCCGTGCGCGACAGGTCGTGATTGGAGCGAGGATAGCGCACCAGCTCCACCGGCACCCCCTGCTTCTTGAGCGCCATGAACCACATCTCCGCGCTCCCCATCGGCGTGCGGTGGTCCTCCTCGCTCTGCACGATGAGCATGGGGGTGCGCACCTTCTGGACGTACCGAATGGGCGACAAGGTGTCGTACAGCGCCTGGTTGTCCCACGGCTTGCCGTAGAACTCGAACTCGGTGAGCCCCTGCGCGTCACTAGACCCATACCAGTAGGTCCAGTCGGTGATGGTGCGGTCGGTCTGGATGGCGGCAAAGCGCCGCGTGCGCGTGGCCATCCACGTGGTCATGAAGCCGCCGTACGACCCACCCGAGGCGCCGATCTTCGTGGCATCCACGTCGGGGCGGGCCGCCACCAGCTCCACCGCCTTCATGAGGTCCTCGTAATCCTCCAGCCCCCAGCGCCCGCGGGTGCTGTAGGTGAAGGCGGCGCCATAGTTGCTGGAGCCGCGGGGGTTGGTGAAGAGCACGAACATCCCCTGCGCCGCGAGGTTCTGGAACTCGTCGAACCACCCCTCCCCGTACGCCGAGTGCGGACCGCCGTGGATGTACAGCACCACCGGGTACTTCTTCCCGGGCTGGTAGCCGAATGGCTTCATCAACCACCCCTCGATCTCCAGGTTCCCCACGCTGCGGTAGGTGAAGCGCTCGGCGTCGCTCCATGCCACCTCGGCGTTGAGCGCGTCGTTGAAACGGGTGAGCTGCCGCTCGCCGGTGCCATCGGCGTTGGCCACGAACAGCTCGGTGGGACGCGTCATCGACGAGGCCACGTACGCCACCCGGGTGCCGGCGGCGTCGTACGACGTGCCGCGCAGCACACGCCGCCCGCCCACCAGTTCGCGCGGCGCCCCCTGCCCGGCCGGGTCCACCTGCAGGATGGCCGTGCGCCCGCCGATCTCGGCGGTGATGTGCAGCGCCCCGCTGCGCAGCCAGTCCACCCCCGCCGGTTCGTAGCGCCAATCGCCCAGCAGGTTGCGCGGGGCGCCGCCGGCGGCATCCACCACGTACAGGCGGGCCGACGCGGTGCGCGTGGCGCGTCCGACGAAGGCCAGCTGTCGGCTATCGGGTGACCAGGTCAGGTCGGACTCGCTCCCCATCCAGTCGGCCACCTTGCGCGGGGCGCCGCCGTCGGCGCCGATCACGTACAGGTCCGTCTCGTTGCGGGGGGCCTCGTCGCGCGCCTTGTTGTACGGCAGCGTGGCCAGCGAGTCGCGTTCGCGCTCCACGACGGAGTCCGGACGCAGCCGGGCGTCGGCCACGAAGGCGATCCACCGCCCGTCGGGGGACACCACAGGCGCGCGATGCGAGTAGGCGGTGCGGGTGAGGGCGGTGCGCGCCGTGTCCCCCGCGGCCTGCCGCCACAGCTGCGCAGGCCGCCAGCGGCGCGGGGTGCGCCGCCCCGGCACAAAGCCCGTCGCGTTGTTCTTGTAGACGAGCTCCACCACATGGCGGCCGTCGAAGCGCGCGGGCTCGGCGGGGCGCGTGACGGCGTCAAAGGGGGGGCGCGCCATCGCCGGCATGCGGGCAAAGGGATCGGCGGTCGCCGCCACGGGTGCGCTGTCGACCGGCGCCGCTTCGGCGGTCACGATGAAGCGCCCGTCGGCCGGCATGGCCCCGGCGGGATACCCGGGCAGCTGCACCGCCTCGCCCGCGGGCTGGTCCAGTCGCAACGCCCACCGATTGCCCCGGCCACCGGGGCGCGAGGAGGTGAAGAACAGGTACTGGCCATCCGGCGACCAGGAGGGGTTGCTGCTCTCGGTGCCGGGCGAGGTCCACCGTTCCGGCGCCCCACCGTCGGTGGGCACCACCCACACCTCGCTGTGGCGCCGGTTCTCGGACTCGACCGCGCGCGTGACGGTGACGGCCACCCGCTTGCCATCGGGACTGACGGCGGGAGTCCCCACCGAGACCACGCGATACCAGTCGCTCAGCGCCATGGCCCGTCCGGTGGACGCGGGCTGGGCCCCCAGCGCCGCGCCCCCGGCCAGCAGGAACAGGGCACCCGCCAACATCGGGGTGGCCGAGAACGTGAGGGAACGGCCTGCCATGGGGAAAACCTCGCAATAGTTCAGGTTCGTGATATCGCGGACGGGTATCCGCACCGGCGTGGGGGACGAGCCCCCACCGGCACCCGAGCGGAAGCTACCGCCGGGCGTCACGGTTCGCCCCGGCTCCCCCGGGGTGCTTGCCGAGGACCGTGCGCGCCCGTAACATCCTCGCACGCGGAGGAGCGGCCGCGTACCCTCGCGCACGTCCGCGGGCCCGGCATCCAGCCGGCGCCTCCACGCGTGCCGATCGCAGGTCCCACAGGCAGGTCTGCCCGATGTCCCACCCTAACGCGAGGAGGTGATCAATTGTCTAGTTCCAGTCCCTTTGCCGGCCCGGCCTGGGCAAGCGATCTCCTGATCGACGCCCGGTAACACGGGAATCCGGTCTGGGATCGTCCGGGCCGGCAGGGAACAAAAGCGGGGGGTCCTGGTTCGCCAGGGCCCCCCGTTGTTCGTTGGCCCGTCGGCGCGCGCCGTGCGCCCGACCCACCACGCTCCCTGATGCGCGTCAGCGGGGCACGGCGCGATGGGGCGGCATCGCCGCGAGGCGGGCATCGGCCTCGCGCACCAGCGCCTGCAGCACCTCCACCACCGCGCCGAAGAAGGCCGCGTCCACCTTGTCCGCGTCGTCCCCGGGCTGGTGGTAGTCCGGATGGTCCTCGACCCCCAGGTACAGGAACGGGATGCCGCGCGCATGGAACGCGCCGTGGTCGGAGGAGGCGGTCCAGTCGTCCCCCGGCTTCCCCCCCGGGGTGTCATGGCCCAGCCGTACCGGGATGCGCGCGTTGGCGGCCACCCGCTCCACCAGGGGGCGAAGCGCTGGCGTGTGCGCGGTACCCGCCACCCACAGGGCGCCACCGTCCTGGCGGGCCACCATGTCGGCGTTGATCACCAGCGCCACGCGTGACAGCGGCAGCGGGGGCGCGGCTACGAAGCCGCGCGCGCCCTGCAGCCCCGCTTCTTCCGCGTCGAAGAACGCCAGCACCACGTCATGCTGCGGCGGCGTGCGCCGGAGCTGCTCGGCCACGGCCAACAGCGCCACGCACCCCGAGGCGTCATCGTCGGCGCCATTGTACGTGACCCCGTTGCGGATGCCCAGGTGGTCCGTGTGCGCCGACAGCAGCAGCACTGGCCCGCCCGGCATGCGCCCGGGGATGCGGGCCACCAGGTTGACCGCCTCCGTGTCTTCGGTGCTGCCGCGGCGGCGCCAGCGCACCGGCACCGCATAGTCGCCAGCCAGCGGGGCCACGCCCATGGCCTGCAGATCACGCACGATCCACTGCCGCGCGCGGGCGGCCCCGGGCGTCCCGGTGCCCCGCCCTTCCATCGAATCGGCGGCCAATGCACGCAAACGGGCCATGAGGCGCGCCGTGTCCGCCGCTGGCACCGCCGCGCTCTCGGCAACGCCACGGGGCTCCGCCTGTTCGACGCGCGCACCGGCGCCCGGCCGCGCGCAGGCCGTCGCCCCGAGCACCACCGCCGCCGCCACCATCCATCGCGGCGTCACGCCGCGGCCGGCGCGGCATCGCCCCATGTGCGCTACCATGGCCGCTCCGCCCCGGTCCAGTCCAGGAAGCTGCCGCTGCGCTCGCGCGGAAGACGGTCGATCATGGACAGCAGCCCGGCCGCCGCGTCGTCGGCCCCATGCCGAAAGGCGGGGCCGTCCGGCGCGGTGCTGAAGTGCCCGGGATTGCCCAGCGCCACCACCAGGCCGTCCTCCGCCAGGTCGTGCGCCAGCGCCCGCCCCAGCATGTTGAGCGCCGCCGTGCTGGCGCAGGTGGCGTAATCGCCCCCCTGCGACTTCCCGGCCAGCGATCCCAGCCAGCTGGACACCAGCAGCACGCGCGCCGCCTCGCCGCGGGCCAGCAGCGGCAACAGCGTGCGCACCAGCAGCACCGGTGCCACGGCGTGCCGGCGGTAATGCTCCACCACGCCGGTCCCCGTGAGGGTGGCCAGCACCTCGTCGCGCGCCTCGTCCCCCGCGCGCCCGTGCGCGGGCGGTTCCGCGGGCGCCACCACCAGCAGGTCGAGCGACTCGGTGAGCCCCTCCAGGACGGGGATCGCCGCCGCCACCGAGGCCGGGTCAGCCGGATCGAGCGCCAACAGCTCCAGTCCCGCATACTCCGCGCGCAGGTCCGCCAGCACCGGCACCCGCGCCGGGTTGCGCGCGGCGGCGTACACGCGGTCCCCGCGCTGCAGCGCCTGCCGCACCAGCGCCACCCCCAGGGGACGTCCGGCTCCGGTCACCAGGGTGCGTCGTTGGGGGATCATGCCGCCCCCGCCAGCACCGCGGCCACGGCGGACACCGTGGGGTCGATCTCGAGGGGCGCGTTGGCATCCGCCTCGCCCGGTCGGTGCATGTCCAGCAGGATCCCCGGATCCTTCAGCACATGGCCCGTGAGCACCGCGACGACCCGATCACCCGGCCGGATGGTGCCCGCCGCCACGAGCTGCCGCACCCCCGCCACGCTGGCGGCGCTGGCGGGTTCGCACCCCACCCCCGCCGCGTCCACGGCGCGCTTGGCCGCCAGGATCTCGGCATCATCGCACGCCACCACCAGGCCGTCGGTCTCGCGGATGGCGCGCACGGCGCGGTCCCACGAGGCCGGGTCGCCGATGCGAATGGCGGTGGCCACCGTTTCCGCACGCACCTGGTGGCGCGTGGCAAACCCCTCGGCGAAGCCGCGCACGAACGGGGCGGCCCCCGCGGCCTGCACCGAGACCAGGCGCGGCACCCGCGTGATGAGCCCCAGCGCGTGCGCCTCCCGCAACGCCTTCCCGAAGGCGGCGGTGTTCCCCAGGTTCCCCGCCGGCAGGACGATGAAATCCGGGGCCTCCCAGCCCAGCTGCTGCAACAGCTCCAGCACGATGGTCTTCTGCCCCTCCACCCGCCACGGGTTGATGGAGTTGACCAGGTAGATCCCCAGCTCGCGCGCCGCGTCCTGCACCAGGCGCAGGCACGCGTCGAAGTCGCCGCGCACCAGCAGCGTGCGCGCGCCGTACGCCAGCGTCTGCGCCAGCTTGCCCAGGGCAATCTTGCCGGCGGGGACGAACACCAGCCCCGGGATGCCGGCCTGGGCCGCATACGCCGCCAGCGAGGCCGAGGTGTTGCCTGTGGAGGCGCAGGCCACCGCGGAGGCGCCCACCCGCACCGCCTGTGTCACCGCCGCGGTCATCCCGCGGTCCTTGAAGGAGCCGGTGGGATTGTGGCCCTCGTGCTTGAGCGCGAGGCCCTCGCAGCCGGTGTAGCGCGCCAGCGCGGGACGGGCCAGCAGCGGCGTGTTCCCCTCGGGGTGGCTGACAACGGCGTCCCCCGCCCCCGGCATGACCAGCGGGGCGAACCGCCACACCCCCGAGGGGTGTCCCGCGGGGCGCGCGCAGCAGTGCCCCGCAAACCGCGCACGCAGCGCCTCTGCCGTCATCGGGACACCGGCGGCGTCGGTCGGGAGGCGGTGCACCGCCTCCAGCAGGCCGCCGCAGCCGGGGCACGCCGGGGCCGGGTCGGTGTCCTCCAGCTGGATGAGGCACGCCGCACAGCGTTGGCGGCTGGGGGCCGGGTCCGTGGCCGGCAGGAACAGGGCGGCTGTGGTGGCGCTCATGCGGGGGCCAGGTGGAGGATGTCATCCAGCACGCCGGAGGCGGTGACGTCGGCGCCCGCCCCGGGACCGGTGATCACCAGCGGCAGCGCCGCATAGCGCGCCGTGGTGTACACCAGCTGGTTGCTGCTGCCCACCAGCCGCGCAAGCGGATGCGCCTGCGGGAGGGCCTCCAGCCCCACCGACACCTGGCGCGGGGTGACGCGCAGGACATAGCGCAGCACGCGCCCACGGGCGGCCGCGGCGGCGGCGCGCGCCGCCCACGGCGCATCCTGGGTCTCCAGCTGCGCCAGCAGGCGGGGGAGCGGGGTGCGACGCCACGCGGCCGGCACCAGCGAGGTGACCCGCACGTCGCGCATCTCGCCGCGATAGCCCAGCTGGCGCGCGAGCAGCAAGGCCTTGCGGGCCACGTCCATGCCGCTCAAGTCCTCGCGCGGGTCGGGCTCGGTGTACCCCAGCGCCATCGCCTCTCGCAGCGCGGCGCTGAAGGGGCGCCCCTGTTCGATGGCGGTGAGCAGGAACCCCAGCGTCCCCGACGTGCACCCCTCGATCCGCCGCACCACGTCGCCGGTCTCGATGAGCTTGGCCAGCATGTCCATGACAGGCAGCCCGGCCCCCACCGTCGCCTCCTCGCGGATGCGGACGCCGCGCTGGACGGCGAGGGCGCGCAGCGCCTCGACTTCGCCCCGCGCGGCCGTCATCGGCTTCTTGTTGGCCAGCGCCAGGTGCATCCCGGCGGCCACGCCGGCGCGGAGCGCGGGCAGCGTGTCATCGGCCGTGACATCCACCAGCACGGGATGGGAGAGCGCATGGCGCCCCACCGCGGTGACCGCCTCCTCCGCCGTGGCGGCGATGCCCCCGGGCAGCGCGGCCATCGGGGTTCCCGCCCCCTTGGCCTGCGCGATCGCCGCCAGCTGACGCGGCGTGAACCCCTCGGGGGCGAACAGGTACCCGCTGCGGTCGATGAGCGCGACCACCGTGGGGGGGGTGCGTCGGCGCGTGCGCGGGATCATGCGCAGCAGCGCGCGCCCGATCTGCCCCACCCCCAGCAGCACCACGTCGCAGCGCTGCGGCGCCACCCCGGCACCGCCCCCCACCTTGTCCAGCTGGAAGGCCGCGTGCACCGCGCGGGCCGCACGCTCCACCTCGGCCTCCTCGATGACGGCGGTGATGTTCAGCTCGGAGGAGCCCTGCGCCAGGGCGGCGATGCTGATGCCGGCGCCGGCCAGGGTCTGGAAGACCCGGCTCATGACGCCGGGGGTGCCCGCCATCCCCAGCCCGACCACCGCCAGCGTGGCCATGCCGTCGCGCACCACGACCCCTTCCAGCTCCCGCCGCGCCAGCTCGGGCGCAAAGGCCCCCGCCAGGGCGCGCTGCGCCGCGGCTGCGCGTTCGGCGGGGACGCACAGGCACAGCGAATGCTCCGACGACGCCTGCGAGATCATGGTCACCGAGATCCCCGCCTGCTGCAGCGCCGCGAAGGTGCGCGCCGCGATCCCCGGCACCCCGAGCATGCCGTTGCCGGTGACCGTGACCAGGGCCTGCCCGCGGATGACCGACAGCGCCCGGACCGGGTGGCGCTGGCGCACGCGGCGCGCGGAGATCTCGGTGCCGGGGGCCTCCGGATGCGCAAACGGGCGCACGAACACGGGCACCGGGACGCGGGCCAGCGGAATGAGCGCCCGCGGGTGCAGCACCTTGGCGCCGTAGTACGCCAGCTCGGCGGCCTCCCGCACATGCAACTGCGGCAGCAGCCGCGCGGTGCGCACCAGCCGCGGATCGGCGGTCATGAGCCCGGGGACGTCCTTCCACAGCGTGATGCGCGCCGCCCGGAGCGCCCGCCCCACCACGGTGGCCGTGAGGTCGCTCCCGCCGCGCCCGAGCGTGACCAGCGCGCCGTCGGGGGCGGCCCCCACGAAACCGGGGATCACGGGGAGGGCGCGGCGCCCCCACGTGGCGCGCACGCGCGCACGCAGCGCCCGGTCGGTGGCGGGGAGGTCGGGGAAGGCCCCGCCAAACACGCCGTCGGTCCGGATCACCTCCCCCGCCTCCACGTACTCCGCGCGCAGCCCCTGCGCCAGCAGCCCCGCCACCATGAGCTGGGCGGAGAACTGCTCGCCCCGGGCCACCAGCAGGTCCCGCGTGCGCGGGGTGAGCTCGCGCAGCGTGGCCACGCCGTGCCCCAGCGCCTGCAGCTCGTCGAAGCCCGCCGCCAGGCGCGCCATGAGCGCCCGGCGCGCGGCGGGCTCGGGCACGATGCCCCGCGCCACGGCCACGTGCCGGCGGCGCAGCTCGGCCACGGCGGCATCCACCCCGGCCTCGTCCCCCGCCACCGCCCGGGCCGCCATCTCCAACAGCTGGTCGGTGACCCCCGCCAGTGCCGATACCACAGTCACCAGGCGCCCGCCGGGCGCGGCGCCCACGATGGCGATGGCCTGGCGCATGGCGGCGGCGTCGGCCAGCGAGGCCCCACCAAATTTGTAGACCTGCGCGCGAGGGGCGGGGCGCGAGGAACGGGGACGGGGCGCTGGCGGCATGCGAGGAGGTGGGTGCCCGTGGGGCGCGCCGACGCCCCTGCGCCGGTGGCCGTGCGGTCTCATCGGTCACACTAGCCCGCCCGGCGGTGCCTGTCCACACCCGATGGTCCCGCCGCTAGGTTACCCCGGAGCGCTGCACGGGCATGCCAGTCGCCCGTCCATCACCAGCTTGCCCTGCCCCACATGACCGTTTCCACCGCACCCTTCTCTCCGTCCGCCGTCCGCGAAACCGCGGCGCTCCCGCCGCGGCTGGCTGGACTGCGCGCCCTGGCCCACAACCTGGCCTGGAGCTGGAACCGCGACGTCCGGCTCCTGTTCCGCGAGATCGACGAGCCCTTGTGGCATCGCCTGCGCCACAACCCGATTCGCCTGCTGCAGGAGGCCGCGCCGGCGCGGCTGGCGGCGCTGGCCGAGGACGCGCGCTTCTGCGCCCGGTACGACGAGGCGATGGGGTGGCTGGCGCGCGAGGACGCCGCCGAGCACACCTGGTACAGCCGCACGTATCCGGAGCTCCGCGGCCGGACGGTGGCGTACTTCTGCGCCGAATTCGGGATTCACGATTCGGTGCCCATCTATTCCGGCGGGCTGGGCGTGCTGGCCGGGGACCACCTCAAGACGGCCTCCGACCTCGGCATTCCCCTGGTGGCCGTGGGGATCCTGTATCGCAACGGCTACTTCGACCAGCGGATCCGCCCCGACGGGTGGCAGGAGGACTCCAACGCCCGCCTCGATTTCGGCGCGGTGCCCATCGACCCGCTCCCGGGGGTGGACGGCGCCGAGCACCTGGTCACGGTGCGCACCTTCGGGCGCGACGTGCACATCCGGGTGTGGCGCCTGCAGGTGGGGCGGGTGCCGGTGTACCTGCTGGACTCCGACCTCGAGTCCAATCACCCCGACGATCGGCCGCTGCTCTCCAAGCTGTACTCCGGAGGGCCGGCCATGCGGCTGCGGCAGGAGTGGCTGCTGGGGGTGGGCGGCGTGCGCGTCCTGCGGGCGCTGGGGATCGCGCCGGCCGCCTGGCACGCCAACGAGGGCCATGCGGCGTTCATGATGCTGGAGCGAGTCCGCGAACGGTGCGCCGAAGGGGTGGCGTTCCGGGAGGCGGTGGCCCAGGTGCGTGCGGCCAGCATTTTCACCACCCATACGCCCGTGCCGGCCGGCCACGACCACTTCCCCGTGGAGGAGGTGCGGCAGTGCGCCGCGGGCGCCTGGGGGGAGCTGGGGGTGGGGGAGGACGAGGTGCTGCGCCTCGGGTACCAACCCGAGGCCGGGGCGGCCACGTTCCACATGACGGCGCTGTCGATGCGGCTTGCCCGGCGCGTCAACGGCGTGTCGCGCCGCCATGGGATCGTGACGCGGGAGATGAGCCGATCGATGTGGCCGGGACGCGCCGCGGAGTCGGTGCCGCTGGGCCATGTCACCAACGGGGTGCACCTGGCCACCTGGATGGCCAACCCCATCATGGGGCTGCTGGACGAGCACCTGGGCCCGGCCTGGGGGCACACGCATGACCCGGCGCTGTGGGAGCAGGTGCTCACGCTGGACGACGCCGCCCTGTGGGACGCGCACGGGCAGCTCAAGCACATCCTGCTGCGCCTCATCCGGGAGGAGGCGCGCCGCGCCTTCGGACGGCGCGCGCTGGAGGCCGCACAGCTCGTGGGCGCCGGCCCGCTGCTGGATCCGCACGTGCTCACCATCGGGTTCGCGCGGCGCTTCGCGACCTACAAGCGTGCCGACCTGATCTTCCACGACGTGGAGCGGCTGCGGCGCATCGTGACGCATGCCGACCGCCCGGTGCAGCTGGTGTTCGCCGGGAAGGCGCACCCTGCCGACACCCCCGGGAAGCAGGTGCTGCAGCGGGTGTACGACTTCACCCGCGATCCGGCGTTCGAGGGGCGCGTGGCGTTCGTGGAGGACTACGGCATGCACCTGGCCCACCTGCTGGTGCAGGGGGTGGACCTGTGGCTCAACCTGCCGCGGGTGCCACTGGAGGCGTCGGGGACCAGCGGGATGAAGGCCGCGCTCAACGGCGTACCGCAGCTCTCCACCATCGACGGGTGGTGGGAGGAGGGGTTCGAGGGGACCAACGGGTGGGCGATCCCCCCCGAGGTGGACGGGGAGGATGGCGCCTCCACGGCCGATCGCCTCTATGCGCTGCTGGAGGAGGAGGTGGTGCCCCGCTACTACACCCGCGACGCCCACGGCCTCCCGCGGCGCTGGCTGGGCACCATGAAGCACGCCATGCGCGTGGCCGGGCAGCAGTTCACGGCGCGCCGCATGCTGGAGCAGTACGCGCGCGCCTACTACGCGCCGGCGATCCTCGGGGACAACCTCCCCGACGACCCGCCGACGGCCTGACGCATGGCCGGGGGCGGCGCCGTCGCAACCGGCGGGGAGCGCCCCACCGTGGTGCACCTGGCGGCGGAGTACGCCCCGTTTGCGCGCACGGGGGGGCTGGCCGAGGCGGTGCGTGGCCTGGCCACCGTGCAGGCGGCGGCGGGAATGCCGGTGGTGGTATTCGTGCCGCTGTACCGGTCGGTGCGCGAGCAGGCGCCCGACCTCGCCCCACTGGGACGGGCCATCACGGTGTCGCTGGGGTACCGCGACGAGGAGGTGCGCTTCTTCCGGGAGGTGCAGGCCCCGCCCGGTCCTCGGGTGGTGTTCGTGGACATCCCCGCGGCGTTTGCGCGCGGCGGGCTGTATGGCGAGGGGGGGCGTGACTACCCCGACAACGCCCGCCGCTTCGCCCTGTTTGCGCGCGCCGTGCTGGACGGGATTCCGCGGCTGGTGGCGGGTCCCGTGCTGCTGCACGCGCACGACTGGCACGCGGCGCTGGCCCTGGTGTACGCCCGGCGCTACCCCGTCCTGCGGGAACGCTTCGCCGACACGCCGCTGGTGCTGTCGGTGCACAACGCGGGGTATCAGGGGCACTTCCCGCCGGAGGTCCTGCACGGGTGCGGCATCCCCCCCGAGCTGTTCACGCCGCGCCACCTCGAGTGGCATGGGCGGGTGAACCTGCTCAAGGGGGGGCTCACCCACGCCGACGCGGTGGTCACGGTGAGCCCCACGCATGCCCAGGAGCTGCGCACCCCGGCGGGCGGCTTTGGGCTGGATGGTGTCTTCCGGTGGGTGGGGGACCGGTTCACGGGCATCATCAACGGCATCGACCAGCAGGCGTGGGACCCGGCCACCGATCCGCAGATCCCCGCCCCGTACGACCGGGAGGCGCTGGAGAACAAGGCCCGCTGCAAGGCCGGGTTGCAGCGCTCCTTCGGGTTGCCGCAGCGCCGGCGCACCCCGCTGTTCGGGCTCACCGGACGGCTGGTGGCCCAGAAGGGCATCGACCTCGTGCTCCAGTCGCGCCTGGTGCGCACGCTGGACGCGCAGTTCGTCTTCCTGGGGGGCGGGGATCCGGCGTTTGAACGGGCGCTCACCGCGCTGGCCGCGTCGCGTCCGCGGCACGTGGGCGTGCAACTCGAGTTCACCGACCGCCTGGAGCACCGGCTGATGGCCGGGGCCGACCTGTTCCTCATGCCGTCGCAGTACGAGCCGTGCGGGCTCACCCAGCTGCGGGCGCAGCGCTACGGCGCGCTCCCCGTGGCGCGCCGGGTGGGGGGCATCGCCGACACCGTGCGCGACGACGAGACCGGGTTTCTCTTCGACGATTTCCACCCGGGGGCGCTGGACTGGGCCATCACCCGGGCCCTGGCCCGCTTTGCCGATCCGCCGGCCTGGATCGCGCGCATGCGGACCGCCATGGCCCAGGACTTCGGCTGGGCGCGCTCCGCCGAGCAGTATGCCGCCGTGTACGCCCGGGCCAGTCGCGCCCCGGGGCTGCGCGGCTGACCGCCACCGCGACCCCCCTCCCCGCCCGCGCATGCCGGACCTCGTCATCCACCAGCACCTGTACCAGCCCCCGCGCGAAGATCCGTGGATGGAGGTGGTCCCGCGGGAGCCGTCCGCGACCCCGGATCACGACTGGAACCACCGGATCACGCGGGAGTGCTATGCGCGGCAGGCAGCCGCCGAGGTGTATCGCAGCGACCGGCGCCCCTCGCCGCGGGACGGTGAGACGCTGAGTCGCCTGGCGCGCCGCGTGAACCTGTACGGGTGGTGTTCCTTCGACGTGGGCCCCACCCTGTGCGAGTGGCTGGCCGCGGAGTCGCCGGCGACGCTGGCCGCGATGCAGGCGGGGGATGCGGCGGCGGTGCGCCGCTGGGGGCACGGCGGGGCCATGGCCGCGCCGTACCACCATGTGATTCTCCCGCTGGCATCCGCGCGCGACCGCGCCACCGAGGTGCGCTGGGGGATGGCCGACTTCCGGCGGCGCTTCGGGCGCCGCCCCGAGGGCTTCTGGCTCCCGGAGTGCGCGGCCGACGAGGACACGCTGGACCTGCTGGCCGCCGAAGGGATCACCTTCGTGATCCTGGCCCCCTATCAGGTGGAGGGGCACGACGGGGATGGGCTGCCGGTGCGCTGGGCAGGCGCGCGCGGACGCACGCTCGCGGTGGTGCCGTACGACGGCCAACTGGCCGGCGACGTGGCCTTCGGCGGGTTGTTGCGTGATCCTGCCGCGTTGGCGCGCCGCCTGGTGCGGCGCCCCGACCACCAGCGCGGCCAGGCGGCGTGCACCACGCTGGCCACCGATGGGGAGACCTTCGGGCATCACCAGCCGGGCGGGGAGGCCGCCCTGACGGAGGCGCTGGCGCTGGCGGTGCGCGCCCCCGGCGTGCGGCTCCGCAACGCCGCGGCGCTCGTCGCCGCCCATCCCCCGCGGCGGACGGTGCGGTTGGTCTCCCCCAGCGCCTGGAGCTGCGCGCACGGGGTGGAACGGTGGCGCGCCGACTGCGGCTGCCGACTGGACGGGGCCAAGCCGCCGGCGCAGCAGTGGCGCGGTCCGCTGCGCGCGGCGCTGGCGCGGCTGAGTGCCGAGCTGGGGGATGTGTTCGCGGAAGAGGGACGCGCCCTCTTTCGCGAGGATCCGTGGGCGGTGCGGGACGCCTACGGCGCCGTGGTGGCTGAGGACGGGGCGCCCCTGGCCGCCTTCGTGGCCGACGCCGTGCGCCCGGAGGTGGACGAGGGAGGACGCCTGCGCGCCCGTGCGCTGCTGGAGCTGCAGCGGGCGTCGTTGCGGACCTTCACCTCCTGCGCGTGGTTCTTCGACGAGGTGGACCGGCTGGAGGTGCGGCAGGTGCTGCGGTACGCCGCCCGCGCCATCGAGCTGAGCGGTCGCGCCGCGCGGCTCACCCCCGACGTGGTGGGGTGGCTGGGGGCCGCCACCTCGGGCGCGCCGGGCGCCCCGACCGCCGCCGACGTGTTCGTGCGCGAGGCGATCCCTCACCATGAGGCGGCGTGGCGCGTGGCCGCCGGAGCCATGGCCGTGGCCGCCCAGTCGGCAACCATGGCCTCCGTTGCGCCCCCCCGGAATCGTGTCGGCGCCTTTGACGTGGAGGTCGCGCCACGCCACGCCGACGCGGGCGGCGGGTGGCAGGCGACGGTGCAGCACCGTCGCACCGGGGCCGTCACCACCCTGGCGGGGACGCTGCGGGGGGGCCCACCGGCGCTGGTGGCCGTGCTGGCCCCCGTTGGCGCGCCACTGGGGGCGGAGCGCGAGGTGCCACTGCACGACTTCCCGGAAGCGCTGGCGCGTCAGCTGCTGGCCCCGCACACCCTGGACGACGAGGCGCTGCTGGCGCCGGTGGCCGGCTAGCGCCCGGGTCGCGCTACCGCACGGCCGCGGCGCCCGCCCCGTGCCACTGCCACTGGACGCCGGCATACCACTGCCGGTCGATGGCCGGGCTCCAGAACGCCGGGCGCTGCCCCAGCAGGTTGTTCACCCCCACCGACAGCGTGGCCCCGCGTCCCACCTCCATCCGCGCTTGCGCGTCGGCGGCCAGCCACGCCCCCTGCCAGCCGATGATCCCGGCCGCCGTGGAGAATGGCCCGGTGATGGGCGCGCCGCTGGGGATCCCCACCAGCGGCGCGGCGGCGGTGTAGCGCAGCTGCGCATCCGCCTGCACGCCCCCCAGCACCGCCCACGGGCGCGCCACCGCCAGGCGCACCGCGTGCGGCGCCCGGCGGCTGAGCGGCAGGCCGGTGCCCAGATCGCGCGCCGACAGCCGGTCGTAAGCCAGCGACCATGCGGTGGCTCCCGGCTGCCACCGCAGCTGCGCCTCCACCCCCTGCGTGCGCGCGCGGGCCACGTTCACCAGCTGGTACCCCTGCAGTCCGGCCGCCGTGGTTCCCGCGAATCGCCACTCCACCAGCTGGTCCACGTCGGTGCGGTACCACTCCACGTCGGCCGACCAGCCACGCGCCGGCGCCCAGGTGCCCCCCACCCCGCGGCTCCAGGACTGCTCCGGGCGCAGACCGGGGTTCCCGGCCAGCGCATAGCCAGCCACCGGATTGGTGAACTGGTAGCGCACCTCCTTGAAGCCCGGCGCCCGGAAGCCGCGTGCCACGTTGCCGCGCAGGCGCAGCGCCGGGTGCGCATGCCACGCGGCCCCCAGCGACGGGTTCCACGTGCCTCCCCACAGCGCGCTGCTGGTGCCGCGCACCCCCGCCGACAGCAACCAGCGCCCGCGGGTGTACGCGTCGCGCACGAACGCCTCGCGCACCACATCGCTCCCCCGGGTGCCGTCCAGTTTCTCCGGCGCCACCAGGGCGCGCCGCACGTGCAGCAGGCCGGCGTCCAGCACATGCCCCCCCACCGACCGCGACCAGGACGCGAGCAGGCGCTGCTGCCCCTCGCGCTGCTCCAGCGAGTCGGCCGAGCCGCGCACCGGGAGCAGGCCGCGCGCCTGGCGGTATTGGTACCGGAACGCCTGCGCCGAGGCGCGCAGGCGCACGGTGCCACCCAGCAGCGGCCCAGTCCCCTCCACAAACCCCTGGGCCCCCAGGTTGTCGATGAAGCCGTTGAGGCGGGCGTCCAGCGGGAAGCGCTGGCGCTCCCGGCTCCCCTGCCCGTCCAGGCGCAGCTGCCACCCGCCCGGCAGGGCCACCCGGACGTCGCTCCGCACATCATACACGCGCTGCAGCGTGCTCCCCGCGGCATCATAGCCGGCCAGCCGATCGGCCTGCCGCCACCCGCCGCTCACCCGCGCGCCCACGCGGCCGCGCGAGGCGCTGACCATGACGTTCGACTCCCGTCGCCCCAGCCCGCCCTGCCGCGCCAGCCAGGTGAACTCGGGGGTCACCGACGGCGGTGCCGGCACCAGGTTCACCACCCCCCCGATGGCGTCGCTGCCGAACTCCACCCCCGAGGGCCCCTTGGTGACCTCGATGCGCCCGGCGGCCAGCGTGCTCAGACGGCCGATGTCCCGGGTTTCGATGAGCGCCCCCGCCATCGGCTCCCCGTCCACCAGCACCAGCACCCGCGCGTCATCCATCCCGCGGATGGAGAGCGTGGAGCGCGCGGGCACGGCGGGAAGCTCCTGGATCCCCGGCTGCTGGCGCAACAGCTGATTGGCCCCGATGGCGGCGGCGGCGTCGATGGCGGCCCGGTCCAGGACCAGGGTGCTGCGCGTGCTCTCGCCTCCGCGCAGTTCTCGCTGGCCGGCGGTGGTGGTCACCGTGGGCAGCATCGACGGGAGCGGCTCCAGCCACGCCGAGAGTGTGTCAGCGCCCTTTGGCGACACCACCCGGCGCCAGGGACGGTACCCCATGGCGGTCACCGACAGGGTATCCCCCGCCTGCAGCCGCAGCCGTGCGCGCCCCGCGCCGTCGGTGCGGGTGCGCTGCGGCGGGGTGCCCGCGCGCACTTCGGCTGCGGCCACGGTACCCGAATCCCCCGCATGGCGCACCGTCACCAGCACCGGGACAGCCCCCCCGGCCGCGCGCACCGGCTGCGCCGCCAGGGGCCGCCCCGCCCCCGCCATCGCCCCACACAGGGCGGCCGCGGCGGCAGCCCACCGGAGTGCGGTCACCCTCAGCGCAGCCGCGCGACGCGCAGCGTGGGGAAGCCCGGGGCCCCGGTGGCGCTATAGTAGTCGATGACCTGCAGCTTGTAGATCGCCGCACCGCTGGCCACGAGGTAGCTGTTGTAGGTGGGATGCAGCCGCTGCGACCCGGCCAGGTTGTACCGGAACGGGCCGCCCTTGTCGAGCACCGAGGTGGGAATGGGCCCCTCCAACTGCGCCAGGAAGCCGGCGTATTGCGGCGCGTCGCTGGCGGTGGTCGCCTCCGCAAAGCTGGGAGCACTCGCGGCCGGGAAGCTCCCGGCGCCGCAGGCGCTGTTGAGGGCAATCGACAGGCGGGACGGTGCGGGATCGAATCCCACGTCCCAGCTGCAGCCAACGGGGCTCACCACCCGGTTGGCCGTCACGTCGATGGACACCGGCTGCCCGCCCGGCACCACCGCCAGCGTGCGCGGTGCGCCCAGCGCCGTGCCGCTCTGCAGGCGCGACTCCAGCACCAGCGTGTCCACCGCGAAGGTGCGGGTGAAGGTGATGCGGGTGGCCCGCAGCAGCGCGTGCCCCCCGGTGGCCAGCTTCACCTTCCAGTACACGCCGCTGTTCGCGGTGGGGATGCCGCCCAGGTTGAGGTATCCCTGGCGGTTCTCCACCAGGCGGCTGGCCGTGAAGGCCGACAGCGCGGGGAGCTGCCCCACGCGGAGGGCGTCGAAGGCCGCCAGCGTGCTGGCCGGCGTGGCGGCCAGCAGCTCGGCGTCGGTGGCGGCGGCGGCGTTCCCCAGCGCGTACCCCAGCACCGGCTCTCCGGCCCCACCAAGCGCCGGGGAACGCAGGTACAGCTCGAAGCGCCGCAGCGCCAAGTCCCAGGTGCTGCTCCGCGGCACCAGCCGCCCCGTGGCCAGGTTGAGGTACACCAGCGAGTCGGGGCTGCTGGCGTTGAGCGGGCCCATGGTCACCACCTGGTTCACGGTGGTGGCGCCACCACCGGCGCCGGGCTCCACGGGAGAGGACTCGCCCTCGCAGGCGGCCAGCAGGGGCAGGCCGGCGAGCAGCAGGCGGGGAACGCGCGCGGCGCGGAACGGACGACGGACGGAATGCAGCGACACGGCAGGCTCGGGGCGCGGGACAAGGGGAGGCGCCGCATGCCGGCGCCGGACTCCCGATGCTAGTCACCCCCCCCGCCCCGTCGCCTCCGTACTGTTCCCAGTGCCCCGGGGCGGAATTGTGCGGACCGGCGCCGACGCGCTAGCCGATCGCCGGCCCTTCCAGCGGGGGTCCCAGGTGCGGCTCGCACACCCCCTCGGCGGTCTCGCGAATGAGCTGGTCCACCACCGCGCGCAGATCCCCCGTGCGGGCAAAGGTGGCCAACTGGCGCTGGGCGCTGGAGCCTTCGGCCATGATGGTGAAGGCGTGCTCCACGTGGCGGCGCGTGCCCAGCTCGTCGAGCACGTCGTCCAGGAACCACTCGATCAACTCCCGAATGAGCGTCGGCGCCGGCAGCTCCGTCTTCTTGCCGAAGTCGATCAGCTTCCCGCCCAGCCCCCAGCGCACCGCCCGCCACTTGTTCTCCTCGATGAGGTCCGAGGCGTACACGCGGAAGGTCATGTTGTCGCGCCGCAGCTTCCACATCTTGGCCACCACCGCCTGCAGGAGGGCCGCGATGCACACCGCCTCGTCCACCCGGGTGTTCACGTCGCACACCCGGAACTCCAGGGTGGGGTAGAGGTGGTGCGGGCGCACGTCCCACCAGATCTTGGAGGGATCGGGGATGCTGTGCGTGCGCACCAGCGTGTCCACCAGGTCGGCGTAGTCGGCGTGCCCGTTGAGCACGCGCGGCACCCCGGTGCGCGGGAAGTTCTTGAAGACGATGCTGCGGTACGAGAGCAGCCCCGTGTTGCGCCCGAACCAGAAGGGAGAGCTGGTGGACAGGCACAGCAGGTGCGGCAGGATGTAGCGCGCCGCGTTGAGGCAGTCGATCCGGAACTCGGGGTCCTCCACCGCCACGTGCACGTGCGTCCCGAAGATGAGGAGCCGGTGCGCCAGGTCCTGCAGCTCGGCCTTCACCCCCAGGTAGCGCTCCTTGGGGGTCATCTCCTGCTGCATCCAGTTGGAGAACGGATGCGTCCCCGCCGCAGCGATGGTGAGGCCATGCTCGCGCGCCGCGTTGATGACCAGCCCGCGGAGCGTCACCAGCTCCTGCCGCAGCTCCGCGATGGAGCCGCAGGGGCGGGTGCCGATCTCCACCTGGCAGCGGTGCAGCTCCGCCTTCACGTCGGCGGCCGCCGCGGCGGCACTCTGGACGAGCGCGTCAAACCCGGGGGTGAGGTCGCGGGTGACGGGATCGATGATCTGGTACTCCTCCTCGATCCCCACCGTGAGCGAGGGGCCCCGCTGGACCACGTTCATGCCGCCTCCTGCGCCGCGCGGGGCGCCCGTGCCAGGGCCCAGGCCCGCGCGGCGGCAATGAAGCCGCCAAAGAGATGGCGCGTGCGCGGGTCGGTCATCTCGAACACCTCCGGGTGCCACTGCACCCCCACGAGGAAGGGCGCGCCCTCCCCCTCCAGCGCCTCCACCACGCCGTCATCGGCGGTGGCCGACGCCACCAGCCCCGCCCCCAGCCGCTTCACCGCCTGGTGGTGCATGCTGTTCACGGGGAGCCGTTCCGTCCCCACCAGCCCGTGCAGCCGCGTGCCCGCCTGCACCGTGACCTCGTGCGCCAGGTGCTCGCGCGCATACCCCGCCGGCGGGAAATAGTCGTGCTTGTGGCACTCCGGCCGCTGGGTGGCCAGATCCTGCCAAAGCGACCCCCCGCACGCCACGTTGATCACCTGATGCCCCCGGCACAACCCCAGCACCGGCTTGCCGTCGGCGATCGCCCAGCGCACCAGCTGCAGCTCCACGCGGTCGCGCGCGGGGTCCAGGTTGCCGCACTCGGGGCGCACCGCCTCGCCGTACTGCGCGGGGTCCATGTCCACCCCCCCGGGGATCAGCACCCCGTCCAGCCGATCGTAGATCTCCCGCAGGGTGTCGAGGTCGTCATCCAGCAGCGGGATCATCCACGGCACCGCCCCCACCATGGTGGCCGCCAGGAAATACCGCTGGTTCATGACCCACGACGAGGGGAGCAGCGGCGGGATGCCGTCGATGCTGTGCAACGTCTGCGTGGTGAGCCCGATGACCGGGCGCGGCGCGGCGGCGCTCATCGGGGTTCCACCAGCAGCGTGGGGACATTGGAGCCCCCCCCTGCCGTGACGTTGAGGAGCGGGTCGCTGGCAATGCGCGTCAGGCACCCGGCCACCACCTGCCCGTCCACGAGGAACGGGGCCGTGTCCAGGTGCCGGTCGGTCACCTGCACGCCGCCCGCGCTCCACGCCGGCCAGGGCTCGTCGGGGATGGTCACCCGCTGCTGGACGATGGTGGGGGCCTCCAGCGCCGCCCGCACCGCCCCCTGCCACTCCGCCTCCGACACCGTCCATCCCAGCACGATCCCCTTCCCCCCGTATTCGTCGTTCGGCTTGAGCACCAGCTGTTCGCGGTGGGCGGCGATGTACGGCAACAGGTCCACCCGGTCCCCGGCCATCGTGGTGTGGCGCTCGGCCACCAGTCGCGTCCAAGGGACATGCTGCTGCACCGCCTGCCGCTGGTCCGGCGTCAGCAGGTGCGCCTGCGCGTCGTCGGAGACCACCGCCAGCGAGGCCTTCTTGTGGAGCAGCTTGCACCGGAACGGATTGACCATGCACACCGCCCCGTCGCGGACGGCCCGCACCACGGGGCTGTCCAGCCCCTCCCGGGTCACCAGCTCGTCGATGAGCACCCGCTTGTACAGCAGGGTGACCGGCGGCCCGCCGGCAAAGCGCAGCTGGCCGTGGGCGTACTCGGCGTCGCGCGGGTCCACGATCGCCGCCGAGATCCCCTCCGCCTCGAAGGCCTGCCGAAACAGCACGAACTCGGAGGCGGTGGGGACCTCGTTCCAGTCGATGATCCCCACCACCGGGCGCTCACGCACGCCGCGCCAGGCGTGGAAGGCATCCAGCAGGGCGTGCACCACCGACGGGGCCGCCGGGAGCGGCACGGCCAGGTGCGTGCGCTGGAAGGCGTGCATGGCCGGGAGCGCCAGGAAGGCGGCCGTGAGGGCGTCGTTGTAGGCGGCGCCCGCCGGGGTCTCGGCGTTGTATTCGGTGAACTGCAGCCCCCCCTCCCCAGGCGCCCAGAAGGCGTCCAGCCGGGAGGTGGGGCTGGCCGCGGGAAACCCCGGATCGGCGTGGATCAGCTGCTCCTCCCACGCGGTGAGCCCGAACTGGGCCCGGAGCGCCGCGTCGGCCATGGCCGCCTGCCGCACCACCTCCAGCGCCCCCGCCACCAGCGCGGACGCGCGGGCCAGCTGCCGGTACTGCGCCATCGTGAGGAACCGCGGGCGCAGCACGCCGCACAGCGGTCGCTCGCCGAAGAACAGCCCGGCGGCCCGCAGCCGCCGGTCGAGCGCCTCGGCGGTGGCTTCCGCCAGCGCGGCGTCCGCCAGCAGGTCGTGGTACGCGGCGATCGACGCAGCACTCATGGACGGCGCACCAGCTCCGGCTCCCCCTGGGGACGGGGGGCGGTGGCCAGCCGGATGGCCAGGTCAGCCATGTGCTCCACCACCCACGCGAAGTAGTCGGGGGTGAGCGAGTTGATGTCCATGTCCGGGGCCGGATTCATGAAGTCGATGGCGTAGGGCACCCCGTCGCGGATGGCGAACTCGACCGTGTTCATGTCATACCCGAGCGCCCGGCACAGGGTGAGGGCGTCCCGCACGCACCGCGCCTCCAGGGCGCTGTCCAGGTAGCCGGGGTCGGGAATGTAGCGCCGCTGGTGCGGGTCGTAGGGCATCGGCAGCACCTGATCGCGCCCCAGCACCATGCAGCGCACGTACTGGTCCCACCGGATGAACTCCTGCACCACCATGGTCAGCAGCCCGCTGCCGTTGTAGTGGTGGAGCAACTCCTCCATGGTGTGGCAGACGTACACGTCGCGCCACCCGCCCCCATGGGCATCCTTGAGGATGCAGGGGAAGCCGATGTAGTCGGCCACGGCCCGCCAATCCAGCGGATAGGCCAGGTTCCGCAGCGACTCGGTGTGGGAAATCCCCGGGATGTACTCCTTGTTGGGGAGCACGACCGTCTTGGGGTGGGTGACGCCGTGCTGAATGGCCAGCGTGGCGTCGTAGAACTTGTCGTCGGCCGACCACATGAAGGGGTTGTTGACCACCGTCACCCCCATCCGCGTGGCGTGCTTGAGGAAGGTCCGGTAGAAGCCGACTTCGTGGGAAATGCGGTCGATGATGAGCGTATAGGGGACCGCCTGCCCCATGCGGGTGGCGTCCAGCGTGATGTAGTCGGCGGTGACGCCGGCCTGCCGGCGCGCCACCGCCTCCAAAAACGCCGGGGGGAACGACCATTCCCGCCCGACCAGCAATCCGATGCGAGGGGCAATCGACACGGCGCGTGCTCCGGAAAGAGGGAGACCCAAGGTCTCCGCACAATGCGCGGATGCGGCGGCTTGCGCCACCTCCCCCGTGCCCCCGGCCCGCTCCCTCCGCCCCGCCCCATTGGGCACCGCCCCCGTGGCCACCGCCGTCGGCCCCACGCCCCGAGGGCGCCCGTCGACGTGGCCCCGGCATCCCCGCCCCACCAAGCATCACAATCATGCCAGCATTACAAACTCCAACACCCGCCCAGCAGCTCCCCTGAGTTGCTCCGCGATCAGGAACTCCGTGTGAGCGAACAAGAAAATTGCATTTTTGTGACTCGGGCCCATGTGGACAAGTCAGGATCCTGCCGCGGGTAGTCACACCGAGTTATCCCGCCACTTTTCCACATCGCCCTGGCCGCCAGATCCCGCCGTGGCCAGCACTTAGATGGTTTTCCACATGAATGCCAACAGCTATTCACATCAGTGTCAACAACTTAGCTGAATCCACTCTATTGCGTCGCCCGCTGGGTCGTCGTACAATCTCCGCCCGGGCCGCGACGCGCACCACCGCGCCCTCCCGCTGTCACGTGGTCCGTCGTCCCTGGAAATCCCCACCATGCATCTCCTCCCCTGCCTGCCGCCGGATCATCTCCGGGAAACCGCACCGATCACGTCGGTGTTTCTCCACAGCATGGGTACGGATGGCACCGTTTCGGCGTTCTGGGATGCGGCCGACGAGTACGTGGTGTGCATAACTCCTGCTGACGGCAGTGCACCGCAGTGGTTCCGCGGGGTGATGGAGCCGGTGGCCTCCACGGTGTCGGAGGCGGAGCGCCTGCGCGTTGCCGCGCTCATGGCGGGGATCCTGCCCTTGGGGCACGGGCGGGTGCGCTACCCGGTGGGGAGCAGCGGCCGCATGGTGTTTCGGGGGCGCCGCGGGGGACCCCGCGGCGAGGCGCGGACTACAGTCCTGGGAGCTCGAGCTGCGCGGTCACACCGCCGGCCAGCGTGATTCCGGCGGCCAGCACCCACGCCAGCAACAGGTCCACGCCATGATCGCCCGCCAGGGCGGCGCGTGCCGCGCTCACATGCAGCCGGAACTCGGCGGACACGTCGGGGAGGGTGCGGCGCACCACGGCCACCGTGACCAGCTCGGTCGCATCGGCCAGGTGCCGAATGGCAAACTCCGTCATGCGGGCGCGCAGGGCGGCCGCCGAGGGCTCTCCCGGGTCGTGCGCCGCGGACGCCTCCTGCCGCAGGCGTCGCTCCCGCAGGGTGGCCAAGCGCTGCCGGGTGTCCATGAGGGGGAGGCGCTCCGGGAGGGGGGGGCGATCGGGCGGCCCCATGGGGGCGCCCAGCAACCCCAGCCATGCGCACCAGAGGGTCCCGCGAGCGAACGGCTCCCATCCGGCCGTCTCCAGCTGGCCGGCCGCACGCGGCACCCCTTCGGCCACGCCAAGCCGCACGGTCCACCAGCGCTGGAAGGCATCGCCTTGCCGCGCCACGGTGGCCAGCGCGCCCAGCCGCAACGTCCAGGCCAGGAGGGCTTCGGGAGCCTCCAGCGGTGGGCGCAGGGCGGCCGCGCAGCGGAAGGCCCGCGCTGCGCCCAGGGTCAGCACCGCCTGCGCCACGTCGCGTCCCATGCCGGGGGCGGGGTCGAGCGCGGCATCCAGCTGGCCAAGCGCCGCCAGTTCGTAGGCCGTCCCCAGCAGGGCCAAGCCGTCGGCAATGGGGTCACCCAGGCCGTCTCCTGGTGCCAACGCGGCCGACTCGGCCCGCTCCAGCAGCAGCTGGCGGCGTTCGGCGGGGATGGCGGCGACCGCCCAGTGGTCGTCAAGCGCGGCCCTGGCCAAGGAGGCCAGTTCCTGTGCCGCGGCGGTGCGTTCGGTTCCCAGGGAGACCAGGGGCATCGAGGCAGTGCTTCGAGACGACCTGCGGCGACCGTTGTCCCCCCTTTGTACCACGCCCCCCACGCCTTGTCAAGTAAAGGAATGGCGACAAGGCACCCTTTCCGGAGACGGTTCCGTGGGTTTTGAGTCCGCACAGGTCGCCCGGCGCCGGTTGGCGCTGCTGGCCGCGCGCAAGGAAGAGGTCCAGATGGCCATGGCCGGTGAGCAGGGCGTGCGCGAGGGGCGGGGCGACGTGGCCCTGCGGCCGGCCGGCCCGCTGGAGGAATTGGCCCGGGATATCCTGGGCACCCCCGGGGCGGGGAGTGCCCTGCTGGCCGCCTACGCCTCGCAAGCGCGCGCGCTGGCGCTGGTGCTGGAGGTCATCCAGCGGAGTGAGCGCCACGCGCTCCCCGCGTCGGTGGTGCAGGCGGTCCGGCAGGCCATGACCACCACCGCGCCCATGCCGGCCATCCCCCTGGGGCTCATTCCCACGGGGCCGCTCCCCCCCACCCACTGAGCGTCTCCGACCGGACACGCCTTCACGGAGACGGCGCACCCGGCACCTCCCCTTGCCGGGCCCATCCGCCGCGCGCAATGTGGCGGCATGCGCACCCACTTGCTGCTGTTGGCCGCTGGCGCGGCCCTGCTGGGGGTTGGGGACCTCCCCCGCCCTCCCTGACGCCCTCCACGCCCCCCTGGCCGCGCAGCGCGCACGGGGGGCGCCGCCGCCGGCCCGGCCGGCCTATGACCCCGCCCTCTACAGCGACGGGTCCCGTACCAACGCGGCCTTCAAGGGGCTCAAGTGGCGGCTCGTGGGGCCCTTCCGCGGCGGGCGCGCCACGGCCGTCACCGGCGACCCCACCCGCCCGCTGGTCTTCTACTTCGGGGCCGTCAACGGTGGGGTGTGGAAGACCACCAACGCCGGGCAGAGCTGGGAGAACCTCACCGACGGCAAGACCGACCTCTCCAGCGTGGGGGCGATCGCCGTGGCCCCCAGCGATCCCAACGTCCTCTGGGTGGGGAGCGGCGAAGGGAAGCCCCGCGAAGACCTGACCTACGGCACCGGGGTCTACCGCAGCACCGACGGCGGGCAGAGCTGGGTGCCGCGCGGGCTGGCCAACACCCACCAGATCACCAGCCTGCGCGTGCACCCCACCAACCCCGACGTGGCCTACGTGACCGCGCTGGGGCACGCCTTCGGCCCCTCCCCCGACCGCGGGGTGTTCCGCACCACCGACGGCGGCGCCACCTGGAAGAAGATCCTGTTCGTGGACGACAGCACCGGGGCGGCCGACCTGTCCATCGACGTCACCAACCCGCGCATCCTCTACGCCAGCCTGTGGAAGTTCCAGCGCACCCCGTGGGGGATGGAGGCGGGTGCGGGGCGCAGCGGGCTCTGGAAGAGCACCGACGGCGGCGACACATGGACCGAGCTGACCTTCAACCCCGGGATGCCCCGCGGCCTGATCGGCAAGATCGGCGTCGCGGTCTCCCCGGCCAACGGGCAGCGCGTGTACGCCAACATCGAGGCGCAGGACTCGCTGGGCGGGGTGTTCCGCTCGGATGACGCCGGCGCCACCTGGACCCGCACCAACGCCGAGCAGAAGTTCGTGGTGCGCCCCTTCTACTACATGTCCCTCACGGCCGACCCGGTGGACGAGCACACCGTGTACGTGATGAACCTGCAGGTGAGCCGCTCCATCGACGGCGGCCGCACCTTCCAGACGGTGC
The DNA here is from genome assembly GCA_040380205.1 of Gemmatimonadaceae bacterium. Classification (GTDB taxonomy): domain Bacteria; phylum Gemmatimonadota; class Gemmatimonadetes; order Gemmatimonadales; family Gemmatimonadaceae; genus Gemmatimonas. The sequence goes on along the minus strand of JBEIJM010000021.1, from coordinate 2,249 downwards.
GCGTGCCCCACGGCGACACCCACATCCTCTGGATCGATCCGCGCGACCCGAGCCGGATGATCAACGGCAACGACGGCGGGGCCACGGTCTCGCTGGACGGCGGGCGCACCTGGAGCACGCAGAACAACCAGCCCACGGCGCAGTTCTACCACGTCACCACCGACCAGCAGGTCCCCTACCGGCTCTACGGCGCCCAGCAGGACAACACCACCGTCTCCATCGCCAGCCGCTCCGACAACGGGGCGATCACCGAGCGCGACTGGTGGCCGGTGGCCGGGTGCGAGAACGCCTACATCGCCATCGACCCGCGCAACGCCGACATCACCTACGGCGGCTGCTACATGGGGGCGCTCACCCGCCACGACCGGCGCACCAACCACCGGCGCGACGTCTCGGTGTGGCTGCGCAACTACGACGGGCTGGCCGCGGCCGACGTGCCGCAGCGCTTCCAGTGGACCTTCCCCATCCTGCTCTCGCCGCACGACCCGGGGGTGCTGTACACCACCTCGCAGCACGTGTGGCGGTCCCGCACGGAGGGGGCCAGCTGGGAGCGGATCTCCCCCGACCTCACGCGCGCGGACCCGCGCACGCTGGGGCGCAGCGGCGGCCCGGTCACCGGGGACATGACCGGCACGGAGTGGTACGCCACGATCTTCGCCTTCGCCGAGTCGCCGGTGAAGCCGGGGGTGCTGTGGGCGGGGAGCGACGACGGGCTGGTGCACATGTCGCGCGACCACGGCACCACCTGGACCAAGGTCACCCCGCCGGCGTTCGGCCCGTTCACGCGGGTGTCCATCATCGAGCCGTCCCCCTTTGACGCGGGGACGGCGTACCTGGCCGCCAACCGCTACCAGCAGGACGACTTCGCCCCGTACCTGTTCAAGACCACCGACTACGGCGCCACCTGGACGCGGATCGACGCGGGGCTCCCCATGGGCGCGTACACGCGCAGCATCCGCAGCGACACGCAGCGGAAGGGGCTGCTGTTCGCCGGCACGGAGATCGGCGTGTGGGTGTCGCTGGATGACGGCGCGCGGTGGGAGCCGCTGCAGCTCAACCTGCCGCGGGTGAGCGTGCGCGACATTCGCGTGCATGGCACCGACCTGCTGGTGGCCACGCACGGGCGCGCCTTCTGGGCGCTGGACGACATCTCGCCGCTGCGTGCGCTGGCCGATTCGGTCACGGCCAAGCGGGCGCACCTGTTTGCGCCGGCGCCCGCCATCCGGTGGGTGACCACCGGCGGGGGGCGAGGGGGCGGCGCGGCGGGCGCCAACCCCTACTACGGCGTGACGGTGGACTACTGGCTGGCCGAGGCGCCCGCGACACCGGTGACGCTGCAGTTCCTGGATGCGCAGGGGACGGTGCTGCGGTCGTTCACCAGCGAGACGCCGCGGACGCGCGCGGGCACCGGGCATCCGGGCGCCGACTCGGCCGCCGCCGCCGTGGGGGCGCAGCAGCGGCGTCCGGCGCTGGCGTACGAGCCCGGCACCTCCACCGCCCCCGCGCGCGCCGGTGCCAATCGGTTCGTGTGGAACCTGATGGAAGAGGAGCCCACGACGATCCCGGGCGCCATCGTGGACGACGGCAGCACGGACGGCCCGCGCGCAGTCCCCGGCGACTACCGGGTGCGGCTGCTGGCGGGGCGCGACACGCTGGAACGCCCCTTCACCGTGCGCCCCGACCCGAGGGTGACGCTGACGGCGGCGGAGTACGCCGCGCAGCGCGAGGCGGCGCGTACCGTGGCCCGCCGCATCACCACCATCACCGAGTCCGTGCTGCGCATCCAGGAGCTGCAGCAGCAGCTGGACCAGCGGGGACGGCAGGCGGCGGGGCAGCCGTACGCGGACTCCGTGCGCACGGCGGCCTCGGCGCTGCGGCGGAAGCTGGAGGGGGTGCGCGCCGAGTTGTACGAGGTGTACACGAAGGCCGACCAGGCCACCCTCAACTACCCGATCAAGCTGTACCAGATGTTCATCACGCTCAACGACCAGGTGAACGAGGGGACCAACCCGCCCACCGCCCAGCACGGGGCGATCCTCGCCGACCTGTCCGGCAAGCTGGACGCCCACCTCACCACGCTCCGCACCCTGGAGGAGCGGGAGCTGACCGCCTTCAACGCCCTCTTGCAGCGCCTCGGGATCCCGGGAGTGTTTGCGCCCCCGGCCAAGCCGATCAGCTGAACCGTCCGACGCGGCGGACCGGCCGGCCACCCCGCCAGCCGGGCCGCCACCGGGTAATACCAGCGTGGG
>JBEIJM010000020.1:0-30497 GCA_040380205.1 Gemmatimonadaceae bacterium | reverse complement strand
GCCCCCACCAGCTCCAGCGTGGCCGGCACCCGCTCCAGCACCCGTTCCAGCACCGGGCGCCCGTCGGCATAGCTGAAGCCCCAGTCGCCGCGGACGAATCCCGCCACCCACCGTCCGTACTGCACCGGCAACGGCGCATCCAGCCCCATCGCCACGCGCAGCCGGGCGATGTCCTCGGGGCGCACGTTGGGATTCTCCAGGTACGCCGCCAGCGGTCCGCCAGGCACCGCGTGCAGCAGCGCGAAGGTCACCAGCGACACCACCGCCAGCAGCAGCGCCCCCTGCGCCAGCCGCCGCAGCAGCGCGCCCGCGGTCACGGCGCCTTCGCCTCCCCCTTCGCCTCCCCCTTCGCCTCCCCCTTCGCTTCCCCCTTCGCTTCCCCCTGCACCACCTCCCACGCGTGCACGTTCCAGAAGGGACCGGCGTTGGTGGGGTTGCCGGTGAACCCCCGCAGCGTGGCCGGCACGGCGTCCACCTTGGCGGTGTTGTACAGCGGGATCTCCGGCGCCAGCTCGGCGATGCGCCGCTGCGCCTCCCGCAGCAGGGCGATGCGCCGCGCCTCGTCCACGGTGCGGTCACTGGCATACAGCAGCGCGGTCAGCGCGCTGTCGTTCACGTAGTTGAGGTTCCGCCCCGCCGGCGGGGTGCGGTCGCCGGCGAAGAACAGCGTCAGCTCGGGGTCGGCGGGCATCTGCCACCAATGCAGCATGGCGTCGAAGTCGCCGGCAAACCAGGTGCTGCTGATGGCGGTGCCGTCGATCAGCCGCAGCGCCATCTCCACCCCCACGGCGCGGAATGCCTGCTGCAGCGCCTGCGCCACGCTCTCGCGAATGGCAAACCCGGCCTGCGTGATCAGCGTGAAGGTCAGCGGCACCCCGTCCTTGCGGCGCATGCCGTCGGCGCCGCGGCGCCACCCCGCCTCGTCCAGCAGCCGGTTGGCCGCGGCGGTGTCGTAGGTATAGCGCCGCACCTGGGGCTCGTGCGCCGGCGAGAGCGGCTGCACCGCCCCATCCACCACCGACACCTGCCCGTCCAGGATGGTGCGCACCAGCAGCTCGCGGTCCACCGCGTGCGCCAGCGCGCGCCGCACCCGCACGTCGGCAAAGGCCGGCACGCGCCGCTGGTTCAGCGTCACGTGCTCGTAGCCGTTCCCCAGCACGCGGTTGAGGCGCACCCCCGGCACCTGCGCCACCTCGCGGACCTGGTCCCACGGCAGCAGCGCCACCAGGTGCACCTCCCCGGCCTTGAGGAGGTTGATGCGCGTGGTCGTGTTGGCCACGAACCGGAACAGCAGCTGCCGGATCTTCGCATCCCCCTGCCAGTACCCCGGCGCCCGCTCCAGCAGGATGTGCTCGCCGGTCTTCCACTCCTTCACCCGGTACGGCCCGGTCCCCAACGGGGCGCGGTTGTAGTCGGTGGCGGTGTTCAGGTCGCGCCCCTCCAGCACATGCCTGGGCAGCGTCCCCCGCACAAACTGCAGCAGGTAGGGCGCGTACACCTCGCGGTAGTGCACCACCGCCGTCAGCGAATCCGGCGTGTCCACCCCGCTGATCCGGTCAAAGCCGTCCACGCTCTCGGGCTTCCAGTCCCCCTTGTTGATGGCGGCCACGGTGAACTGCACGTCCGCCGACGTGTGCGGCGTGCCGTCGTGCCACCGCACCCCGGGGCGCAGCTTCCACGTCACGTCCATCCCGCCATCGGGGCGCAGCACCACCCCACCGTTGGCCACGGTGGGGAGCTCCGCCGCCAGCAGCGGCACCACGCGCATCCGCTCGTCGTTGGTGACCAGCCCCTCCACCACCGCGCTCTCGATGTCCTCGAGAATGTGCGTGGCAAAGCGGTTCATGGTGTCTGGCTCGCGATCGTACCCGATGATGAGCAGCTCGTTGGAAGGACCCGCCGGCTGCCCGACGCCCCCCCCGCACGCGGCGACCAGCCATGCCAGCCCAACGGCCCACGCGTGCCGCCCAAGGCTTCCGCTCATCGCCGCGCCTCGGGCGGCTGCGCCTCCAGCAGCCGAGCCGCCAGCGGCACCGGGATGGCGCCGCGCGACAGGAGCGCGTCGTGAAACGCTCGCAGCGAAAAGCGCGCCCCCAGCCGCTCCCGCAGCCGCTCGCGCACGGCCAGGATCCCGTCGGTCCCCAGCCAGTACATCACCGCGGTGCCCGGAAACATCGACGCCTTGGCCACCTCCCCCTCCGCCGCCGCGCGCGGCATCCCCACCGCCTCCTCGAAGAAGGCCACGCCCTGGGCGTACGTCATCACCCCGGTGTGCAGCGACAGGTCCACGATGGCCCGCCCAAGCTGCCGCACCCGCGCCTGCTGCTCCGAGGCCTGCTCCAGCGGCGTCAGGAACCCGCACGCCTCCGCCAGGTCGGTGGCGTAGCAGGCCCACCCCTCGGCCATCGACCCGCCCAAAAACAGCCCGATGCGGCTGGCGCAGTCCACCGCCGCAATGGTCCCAATCCGCGAGGTGCTGCGGTGCACCGCATGCCAGTTCTGCACATGGTGCCCCAACCCGCCGTGGTGCACGACATGGTTGAGGGTGATGGCGCTGCGGTTCCACACGCGCAGCCGGCGCGCCCGCTCGTCCGCGGGCACGTGCGCATCCACCGGCGGCACCAGGTACAGATGCTCCGCGCGCGGCTCCAGCGGCGCCGGCGACCGGTAGAACAGGAAATACAGCTGCGGCGCCACCTCGGCCGCCCAGTCGGGAATGGGCACGAAGCGCAGCGGCCAGTCGCCCCACTCCACCAGCCCCTGCTCCTCCGCCATCGCCCGACACGCCTCCCACTGCTCCGCCAGCGCCGGCAGCAGCCCCTCCGCATCCGGGTGGTCGTCCGCCAGCGCCTCGGCCAACCCCTCCACGCTCCCGGCCACCTCGGTGGCCAGCGCCTCCAGCCGCGCCCGGGCCGGCGCAAACGCGCGCAGCGCCCGCTGCAGCAGCGCCTCCGGGGCCTCGTCACAGCAGTGGCCGCGCGCCAGCAGCACCGCGTACCCCTCGGCCCCCAGCGCCGTGGACGCGTCGTCTGGCGTTGGCTGCGCCCGCAGCCAGGTGGCCGCCTCCTCCAGCGCCCGCGCGCCGGTCTCCCCGGCTTCCAGCACCCACGCGCGCGACTCGGCGTCGGCGCCGTGCGCATCCAGCCACCGCGGCAGCCCCGTGCGAAACAGCGTCGCCCCGGCGGCGCACTCCCGCAGCGCCCGCGCCACCCACGGCTGCGGCATCGGCTCGGTCAGCGTGGCCGGCAGGTCCCCCAGGAACCGCGGCAATTCATGCAGGCGCATGGCCACCGAGGCGAACGCGTCGCGGATGTTGGCCGGCGGGCGCAGCAGCAGCGCCACCACGCCAAACACCGCCTCTCCGGTCCATAGCGCGGGATTGCGCCGGTGAAAGTGCCCGCTCTCGTGCTCCAGCGTGTGCACCGCCAGCGCGGCGCGCGCCAGCTCGGCGTCCAGCGCCGCCGGCACGCGCGCCAGCAGCCCCCAGTCCTCCGTGGGCGGGTGCTCCTCCTCCAGCGCCATCAGCAGGGCATCACGCTCGTCCTGCGCGTCGTCCAGCCCCTCGGGCGCCCAGTCGGGGAGCTCATGGTCATGCAGCCGCACCCCGGTGAAGGTGGCATTCACCGGGTACCGGAAGACGTAATGGTCCAGGAACTGATCCACCGCCGAGTTCATGCCGCGTGATCCTCTACCAAGGGAAGGCGCACCCAGCGCCGCTGCCGGAAGGAGCGCTCCACGGCATTGATCAGCTCCTGCACGTGCGCGCCGTCCTCGAAGTTCCCCTCGTTGCCGGCCACGTCACCGCGGATCTCCGAGATGAACGAATGCGTGAGGTTGGCGTAGAACAGCGACCGCCACGACTCGCGCGGGCTCCCGCCTGGGGGGTAGAAGCGCGCCGGCACCTCCAGCGGCTTGAACTCCACCGCGTCGGCGGTGGCCCCGCGCAGCACCTCCGCCACCCCCTCCTCCTCCACCATGCGGCAGATGAGGGCGCCCTTGCTGCCGTACACGCGCGCCTCGATGCCGGGATAGTTCCCCACCGTGACGAAGCTGGTCTGGATGGACCCGATGCCGCCGTTGGCGAACTCGCCGATGAAGATGTCGCCGTCGTCGATGTTCATGCGCATCATCGTGCCGGTGGCGCGCACCATCCGCTCGGGGACGAAGTTCTTCATGGTCCCCACCACCTGCGCGAAGCGGCTCCCCATGCACAGGTGGCCGATGTCCATGATGGGGGCGCCGTACCCTTCCAGCGACGACACCTGGATCTCCGACTGGTCGGCGGTGTGGTCCACCTGCCGCAGGGGCGTGCGCGGGTCCAGCCACTGCGAGTTCTGCTCGAAGCCATTGAAGATGTACGGCTCGCCGATGAACCCCTCGTCAATGAGCGCCTTCATGTACCGCATGGCGGGGCTGTACCGGAAGGTGAACCCCAGCTTGGTCTTGAGCCCCTTGCTGGCGGCCAGCGCGGCGGCGCGCCGGGTGTCCTGGTAGTCGTAGGCCACCGGCTTCTCGCACAGCACGTGGCGCCCGCTCTCCAGCGCCGCCCAGCTCAGGGCGAAGTGCGTGGCGCTGGGGGTGCACACGTCCACCGCGTCCAGGTCCGGGCGCGCCAGCAGCGCCTCGTGGGAGTCGTGGACGTGGGGGATGCCGAAGCGCTGTGCCAGCGCGTGGGCGCGCTCCACCACGGGGTCGGCGATGGCCACCACCTTGCAGCGCGGGTCGCGGGCGTAGCCCGGGAGATGGGCGAACTCGGCCCAGGCGCCGGCGCCCAGGAGCCCCACGCGGACGACGGAATCGGAGAGGGGCATCTGGCGGAAGGTCGCTGTGATGGTGGGCGGCGTTCCCCGCCACCGGCCACCGGTGGTGTGAACGGGACCGACGGGCTGAGCAGCGCCTCACCGGGTGCCGTGCAAAGTGCGCCCGGAACCGTCGGGGCGCCATTGCCACGGGAGCGACCACCGCGTGATCGCCCCACGCATCCCCCCACGACAGCCAACGGGCCCCGCACCATCTGGCGCGGGGCCCGCTGGCCCGCAGGATCAGCGCAGGATCAGGGGTTCCGGTCGAGGCACACCCCGGCGCCCGCCGTCGGGTTGTTCTGCTCGGCGAAGGGGACCGGGAAGTTCACGTCCGCCCCGTACGACCCGCCCGGCTTGTGCCAGGTGCCCGTGGGGAAGACCGTGTTGGCGGGGCGGCTGTACTGACGGACCAGCCGGCGCAGGTCCCCCATGCGGGTGCCGCGCCCGAACAGGGCGAAGGCCCGCTCGCGGAACAGCTGGCTGACGCGCGCGGCATCGGCCCCCGCGTCGGTCAGGGGGGTGAGCCCCGAGACGGTGGCGCGGTAGGCGTTGATCGTCGCCAACGCCCCCGCCGCGTTCCCCGCCCGCAGCTGCGCCTCCGCCTCGATCATCCGGGCCTCGGCGCCAATGAGGACCGAGAACGACGTCTCGGGACCCGTCCAGAGCCGCTGCGCCCAGAAGGGGGTGCCCAGGTCGTCCCGGTTGGAGCGGGTGACGCTGATGGCCCGGCAAATCACATCGCCCCCCTGGCAGGTCGGCAGACGGGGATCGTTGGCCGTGGCGAAGTTCAGGCCGTTCTGCCCCTCCGTGTTGCCCACGCTGTAGCGGGCCGTGTTGTTGCTCCAGTTCCAGAAGTTGTTGCTGCTGGCGGTGAGGGCGTGGAACTGGAGGTACTGGTAGGTGGTGGGCACCGCGGCCACCGCCTGCGCCGCCAACGCGGGCTGGTTCTGGTTCAGCAGGATGCGCCCCCGCACCAGCTGCAGCGCCGTGCGGACCCGCACGTCGTTCGTCGTCGTGCCGGTGACGAGCGCCAGCCCCGAGTCAGCGTGCGCGAGCGCGCGGGCGTACACCTGCGCGGTCGTGAGCGGACCGCCGTAGCGCTCCGCCCCGTTCTCGACGGTGCTGAACACGACGCCGCTGCAGAACACGTCGGCGGCGAGGTTCTCGAGGTAGGCCTGCACCAGGTACATCTCCGCCACCTGCCACCCCGGCGCTCCCGGCACGTACTGCTGGATGAGCGGGATGGCCTGCTGCGCGGCGACCGCGGCCCGGTGCAGGTCGCGCGAGGCGCCGAGGACGAAGGAGTTCTCGATCGTCACGACGCGCTGGTCGATCTCCTGCCGGGCGATGAACGAGTCGCCGTTGATCCACTCGTCGGCGAACAGGCCGCCGAGGACGAGGAAGCTCTCGCCGCCCGAGGTGGCGGCGTTGAAGCGGCGGAGGGCGCCGAGGCGGACGGCATCAGCCCCGGCCGCGGACTGGACGTCCGCCGGGTTGACGAGGTCCGGGTCGGTGACGACGAGGAACTCGGAGGGGTTGCACGCGGCGAGCAGCAGGGCGGCCGCGACGGGCGCCACGGTCCGTCCCGCGACCAGCGGGAGGCGGGACCGGAGCGCGCGAAGCATGGTCTGAACGGGCATTCTGGGCGCTCTCCGATTAGAAGCCGAAGGTGAAGCGGAAGGTGAAGTACGTCGGCGGACCGAAGGCCTGGAACGACGACGGCGCGTCACCGGTGGTGCCGAACGCCTCCGGGTCCACGCCCGAGAACTTGGTCCACAGGATGCCGACGTTCCGGACGGCGGCGGTCACGCCCAGCGAACGGGAGCGGAGCGCGCGGGCCCACTCGGTCGGCAGGGTGGCGTTGAGCGCCAGCTCGCGGAAGCGGAGGAAGTCGCCGTCCTCGATGAACCCGGCGACCGAGCGGCTGGGGTGCTCGCGGACCAGGACGTTGCGGGCCTGGTCGAACAGCGGGGCGTTGCGGTCGAACATCGCCTGGCAGTTGTTGCGGCTGGCGCAGCGGATCCGCTCGGTGTTGTTGTACACCTGGAAGCCGCCCTTGTAGTCCAGCTGGGCGCTGACGCGCAGGCGCCGCTTCCAGAACTCGAACCCCTGCGTCATGACCAGCTCGCGGCGCGGGAGGGGGTTGCCCAGGAAGACGTTGGTGTCGGACACCGTGATCTCGCTCAGGTTCTGGTCGGCATTGTAGGTGATGATGCCGTTGCCGTCCTTGTCCTCGAAGCCGAGGAGCCCGCGCGACCACCAGCCGTTGAGCGGGTACCCGGCGCGCTGCTGCAGCGTCGACGAGGTGACGATGCTGGGGAGGTCGCTCAGCGTCAGCAGCTTGTTCGCGGTGGTGGTCCCGTTGAAGGACATGTCCCACCCGAAGTTCTCGCCCTTGATGGCCTGGATGGTCAGCAGGGCCTCGACGCCGGCGTTCTTGACGCGGCCCACGTTCTCCAGGCGCGCGGTGGCCCCGGTGCCGATCGAGGGCGGGAGCACGCGGCTGATCAGCGCGTCGCGCGAGATCTTGCTGTAGTAGGTGAACTCGGCGGTGACGCGGCTGTCCCAGAAGGTGCCGTCGAAGCCGACTTCGGTCTCGGCCGACAGCTCGGGGCGCAGGTTCCGGTTGCCCAGGGTGGTGTAGACCACGGCGGGCACGTCGCCGGCCTCGCCGCGGAACGTCGTGGCCGAGTAGAACTGCACGGCGTCGGTGGTGCCCGGCTGCACGCCGGACGCGCCGTAGGCCGAGCGCAGCCGCAGCTGGTTCACCCAGTCGGGCTTGGGGAAGAAGTCCTCGTCGGAGAGCACCCACGAGGCGGACAGCTTGGGGTAGAACACCGTCTTGAAGTCCGCGCCGAACGCGCTGTTGCGGTCCGAGCGGATGGCACCGGTGAGGAACAGCCGGTCGCGCCACGCGATGTTCTGCTCGACGAACGCGCCCAGCGTGCGGCTCTCGGACGTGGCCTCGTCCCCCGTGACGACGGCTGCGGCGGAGATCTGCACGCCCCCGGGGGGGAGCTGGCGCCCGGTCACCCCGTTCCGGTCAAAGGTGTTCCGGATGTACTGGACGCCGGCGGTGGTCTTCGACTCGAGCGTCGCGCCCAGGCTCCGCGTGGCGGTCGCACCCACGTCGACCGTGTAGGTGAAGAAGTTGGTGCGGTTGTCGATCTTGAAGCCCAGCCGGTCCTGGCCGATGTTCGGGCAGGCCTGGAAGCGGCACAGCTGCTGGTCGGTGCGGCTGATGTAATCCACGCCCAGATTGGCCCGGCCACTGAGCCAGGAGGCCGGGCGGAAGTTGCCCGACATGGAGGTGATGAAGCGCTCCACCTGCTGCGTGGTCTCGCCCTGGTAGATGTCGCGCGGCGTGAACTCGCGCCAACCGTAGAGCGTGTCCCCCGTGGAGGTGGTGTTGAGGCGGAAGCCCGGGCCGCCGTAGATGTTGGCGGCGATGCCGGGCGTCCCCGAGTCGTCCGAGCGCGGGAACGAGATGTCCTGCGAAATGTACCCGGAGCTGACGGCCACCTCGGCCTTCGGGGACAGGGTGACGTTCAGGTTGGCGCGGGTGGTGAACTTGGCCATGCCGCCCGGGTTGCTCTGGGCCGCCGAGAGCGACCGGTTGCGTGACGCCATGAAGGCCCGGTCGAACTGCGGCACCATGGTCACGCCGTCCTCGTCCTCGTACTCGGTGTGCAGGAAGTACCGGACCGCCTCGGAGCCGCCGCGAACCTGCAGGCCGTGCTGGTAGCGATACCCCGTCCCGAACGGCGTCGCCTGCCGGTCGCGGGTCAGGTCGTACGAGGTGACCGAGTCCTGCGCGCAGGCCCCCCCGGCCACCTGGGTGATGGTGCAGAACGCCGCCAGCGCGTTGCTGCGGGTGGTGGTCGTCCCGGCGGTGGTGCCGGTGCGCCACCCGGTGTAGGCCGTCGGATAGTTGTTGCGGTCCTGCACCGCCGACTGCTCGGTGTAGTACGTCCACTGGGGGCGGCCGGCGACGCCCTTCTTGGTCGTGATCACGACCACGCCGTTCGCCGCGTCGGTGCCGTACAGGGTGGCCGCCGAGGGACCACGGACGATCTCGATGTTCTCGATCTCCTCCGGGTTCAGGTCGCCGATGCGGCTCGGGGTCGTGCCGCCGACGCTCACCGTGGAGGACCCGGTGGCCCCCTCCATGCGGATGCCGTCAATGATGTAGATGGGGTTGTTGGTCAGCGAGAGCGAGCTGGTGCCGCGGATGCGGATGCGGATGCCCGCGCCGGGCTGCATGCCCCCGAAGACCGTGACGCCGGCGGCGCGCCCCTGCAGCAGGTCGCCCATGTTCGTGACCGGGAGCTTCTCGGTAAGCTCGGCCGCGCTTACCTGCGCGATGGCGTTGCCGACCTCGACGCGCCGCTGGTTGCCGGTGGCGGTGGACACCACGGGGCTGAGCGAGATCGGCACGGCGGTCAGCGTGATGTTCACCGTGGCGACCTGGCCGGCGACGATGGTCGCCGGCTGGCGCGCCTCGGCGAAGCCCAGGCGAAGGACGCGCATGGTCACCGCCCCCGGCGCGAGCCCGCGGATGGCGTACGAGCCGTCGGTGCCGGTGAGGGCGCCAGCCGTGGAGCCGATGATGCTGACCTGGGCCGACCCGATCGGCAGGCCGGTCGCGGCGTCCGTGATGCGGCCGGCGACGCCGCCGGTGGTCTGGGCTCCCAGCGGCGCCGCTGCGACCAGCGCGGCGAGTCCGGCGAGGAGCCTGCGTGCGAGAGGGCGCATGCGGGACATGATCGGGGGGGAGAACGTGGAGGTGACACGGCGATAGGACGCGCCCGCAAGGCGCAACCCGCCAGCGCGGCGAAGTCTGCCATGGGGACGCGCGTGGCACCAGTAGCCTATGCGCCGCCCGCCACTATCCGCACCGCCGTTCCCCACGGGTCCCGTGCCAGCAGATCGTTCCGTCCCGCCCACGCCACCGGTGCGCCCTGCGCCGTCAGCGACGCCGCCACCGCGTCCACCTCGGCGGCATCCGGCAGCACCAGCGTCCACGCCAGCAGCTGCGCGTCGTCCGCCGCGGGCGGGCGCGCCCCGGCGCCCGCCCACGTGTTGGTCCCCACATGGTGGTGGTACCCGCCGGCCCCAAGGAACAGCGCCCCGGGGTACCGCCACGTCATGCGGTCAAACCCCAGCCCTTCGCCGTAAAACCCCGCGGCCCCCGCCAGCCCCCCCACGTGCAGGTGCACGTGTCCCATGCGCGTCCCCGCCGGCATCCCCGCCCATGGTGCCTCGCCCGCGACGGCCAGCAGCCCGTGCACATCCACCGGGTCGGTAGCCAGCATCAACTCGCGCCCCTGCCGCTGCCACTGGTCGCGCGGCCGGTCGGCGTACACCTCGATGCCCAACCCGTCCGGATCGGTCAGGTAAAACGCCTCGCTTACCAAGTGGTCCCCCGCCCCGGCGCGCACGCCCAGCGCCCCCAGATGCCGCACGAAGCGCCCCAGGTCACCACGCGTGGGAAGCCGGAGGGCAAAATGGTAGAGTCCCAACAGGCCGTGCCCCGAGGGGCGGGCGCCCGCCCGCTCCACCAGCACCACCAGCGGCTCGTCATCCCCAACCGCCCCCAGCGTGGCCACGCCGGGCTCCTGCGACAGCACCCGCAACCCCAGCACCGGCTGGTAGAACGCCAGCGAGCGCGGCAGCTGCGCCACCTGCAGGCGCACGGCGCCCAACCGCGTGGTGTCGGGGAGACGGTACCCGGCCGGGGGCTCGCCGTAGCTGCCAACGGTGGCGGCATGCACGTCGGGCGACGCACCAAAGAGATCGTGGGTGGCAACGGACATCGGATTTCTCCGGCGAAAGAGATACGACGAATATTAGTGTTTCAACACCTTTTGTCAAGAACAAAGGCCCCCGCGTGGGGGGCCCCGGTCCCGACGGCGGGCGACGCGACCGCCTACACCGACCAGATCGCCGACAGCACCCGCCGGAAGTTCCCCCCCAGGATCCCCTCGATCTCGGCATCGCTGTACTTCCGCCGGATCAGCCCCTCCGTCAGGTCGAACATCCGCTGCGGGTGGTCCAGCCCCTCAATGTCGATCTTCTCCCGGAAGCCGTAGCTCCCCTTGTAGCCGGCGCGCAGCCGCGCGTTCTGGTCGGGCGCCATGTCGTCGTAGCCATGCAGGTCGATGTCGCTCCCCACCCCCAGGTGCTCGGAGCCAATGAGCGTGCGCACATGGTCGAAGTGGTCCAGCGCATGCTCGATGGTGGTGGGCTCCCGGTCGCGCACGAACATCCGCACCCCCGTGATCCCCATCACGCCGCCGCTCCGCTTCACCGCCAGGATCGCCTCGTCCGCCTTGTCGCGCGGATGCCCGTTGGCCAGCGCCCGGCAGTTGGAGTGCGTGATGAGCACGGGCCGTTTGGAGAGTTCGAAGGCGTCCAGCGTGGTGCGGTCGCCGCAGTGCGACACGTCCACCGCCATCCCCACCGCGTTCATCCGCTCGATGATCGCCGCCCCGAAGTCGCTGATCCCCTCGTCGCGCCGCTCGGTGGAGCCGTTGCCGATGAGGTTGCGGCTGTTGTACGTCAGCTGCGACACCCGCTGTCCCAGCGCGTGGAACAGGGTCACGTCGTCGGGGCGCCGGAAGTGCTCGCTGTTCTGCAGCCCCAGCAGCACCCCCACCTTCCCCGACGCCTTCACCCGCGCGAAGTCCCCGGCACTGTCGATGCGCATGAAGCGCGCGTCGCTTCCCGCCATCAGGCTGTTCCACTGCGAGAAGAACAGCAGCGCCTGCTGATGCGCGTCGGGGCCCCCCAGCCCCACCGCCGGATGGAACACGTGAATCCCCGAGCGGCGCAGCAGCTGCATGTGCGCCTCGGGGAGCGACTCCGGGTTGGCCGCCCACTGCCCCTGCTGCCCGAAGTCGAGGGTGAGCAGCCCCAGCATGTCGATCACGAGGGCGCGCTCCATCAGCGCCACGGCACGCGCCGAGTACTGGGGCGTCCCCTGCCCGAACAGCTGGTAGCGCCCGAGGTTGAGCATGGGGGCGCCCAGCGTGGCGGCCCCGGCCACGGCGGCCTGCGCCAGCAGGGCGCGCCGGGTGATCGTCGTCAGTGCATCAGCCATGGCGGGTCCTCAGCGGGGGGGCGCCGCCCCGGCGGGGGGCGCGGCGCGGGTGAAGGTGGCCGGTGTCCCCGCCATGTCGGCCACCAGCTCGCTCACGGTGCCGGTGGGGGTCACGCGGAAGCTCACGAAGAACGCCGGGAGCACCGGGCTGTCGTACTTGGCGCGGAAGTTGTCGCCGTTCCAGTGCTCCAGCGCGCTGGCGAAGTTGGGACCGTACGCCAGCCGCAGCGCGCCTGCCGCCTCGGTCACCACCATGGTGCCGTACAGGCTGTCCACGTAGGTGCCGGCATAGCGCGCCAGCGGCAGCGACGGCGCGCCGGCGGGGGGGCGCAGCGAGTCGGCGCGGCGCTGCGCCTCGCGGGCCCGGGCCAGCTGTGCCTGCGTGCGCGCCAGCGCGTCGGCCGACCAGTCGCGCGCCGGCGCCTTGAGCTGCAGGTCGAACAGCTTCCGCATGAGCGCCGTCGGGAGCCCGGTGGCGTTCATGTTGGTCAGCAGCACCACGCCGAACCGCTCCTCGGGGAGCATCGCCACCAGCGCGGAGAAGCCGTCGATGTTGCCGCCGTGGTGCACCACGGCGCGCCCGCGGTAGTCCTCCAGGAACCACCCCAGCCCGTACGACGCGAAGTGCGTGTGCGGGTTGAAGGCCCGCGCCGCCGAGTCCAGCCGGATGATGGTGCTGGGGCTGTGCATGTCGTCGGCCATGCGGCGGCTGTAGAGCGCGCGGCCGCCGATGGTCCCCTGCCCCAGCTGCAGGCGCACCCACTGCGCCATGTCGGTGACCGTGGAGTTGATGGAGCCGGCGGGGCCGGCGTTGTCGATGTGGCGCCACGGGATGGGGCGCACGGTGCCGTCCACCTCGGCGTGGGGCGTGGCCGCCTCGGGACGCTGCTCGATGCCGCGCGTGGTGGTGGTGGAGGCGGTCATCCCCAGCGGCGCGAAGAAGCGGGTGGCGACGAACTCCTCCCAGCGCATGCCGGCCACGGTGGCCAGCACCTCGCCGGCGGCGATGTACATGATGTTCTGGTAGCCGAACTGCGAGCGGACGCTCCACGAGGGGCGCAGGTGCCGCACGCGCCGCAGGATCTCGGCGGGGGTGAGCCCGGAGGCGTACCACACCTGGTCACCGCGGGCGAGGCCGCTGCGGTGGGAGACGATGTCGCGGACGGTGAGTTCGCGGGTGACGGCCGGGTCGTACAGCTGGAGCCCCGGCAGGTAGGTGGTGACGGGGGCGTCGAAGGCGAGCCGTCCCGAGTCGGCGAGCATGGCCAGCGCGGCCGTGGTAAAGGCCTTGGACGCGCTGCCGATGGCGAACACCGTCTGCGCGTCGACCGGCTGGCGGGTGCCGGTGTGGCGGACGCCGTACCCCTTGAGGTACAGCACCGAGTCGTTGCGGACGATGGCGAGGCCGAGGCCGGGGACCTTCCAGTCGGCGAGCGCCTGGGTGATGTAGGCGTCGAGTCCGGGGAAGGGTTCGCGCGCGGGGGGCTGGGCGCGGGCGGCGGTGGCCGCGCCGGCGAGGAGGGGGAGGGCGGCGGCCACGCGGCGGAGGGCGCGGCGGCGTGGGGCTGGGGGGTGTGCGGGGAGGCGGGTCACGGCGGGGCGGGAAGTGGGCCGCGGGTCTGGTACACGGGTCTGTATACAGAGCCGCGGCAATCGTAGCCCCCGGGGCAGATCGCGACAAGCCTCGGCGCCGGGGGGAACCCCGCGGCGCCCCCCGCGGCGCCCGTCCGCCGGACTTATGCCGTGTAGTGCGGCTTGGCGTCCCCCATGCCGCCCCCGTCCACCACGTGCGTGTAGCCCGCCGCCGTCAGCGCCGCCGCCGCATGCGCCGACCGACCGCCGCTGGCGCAGTACACCACCAGGCGCGAGCTGCGCGTGATCCCCGCCCGCCCCTCCAGCGCCTCGGGAAGATCCTGCACCGGGATGTGCACCGCGCCGTCCAGGTGCCCCAGCCAGAACTCGAGGGTGGTGCGCACGTCGATGATGGCGTCGATGGGCTTGCCGCGGAAGGAAGGCATGGGGAGACCGGTGAAGGGTATATATTAGTATACGCATAAACGTATATTTTACCCCGCCCGGGCGGCAAGGGGGGAGCCCGCCCGGCCCCGGCCGCCCCGCGGGCCCGCCCCGTTTGCCTCCCGGCGCCCCCGGGACTACGGTTGCCCGGTCGCGCCGCTGGCCCGCCGCACAGCCCGCCGCACCCCGTCCGCCATAGGCCTCCCCGCGATGCGCCTCCCCACCCTGCGCCCCATCCGACACGCCCTCCTGGCGGCCGCCCTCCTCCCCGCGTGCGCCGCAGCCGCGCGCGCCCAGGGGAGCTATCCCCCCGGCGCCGCCTTCCCGATGAGCCGCGACACCATCGTGGGGCGCATTGCCGACCTCCAGCGCATCCACACCCCCGAGGGGATCGAACGGCTGGAGCCCCTCGACGTGAACGGCAGCACGCAGTGGATCATCATTCGCGGCCTCAACCGCCGCAACCCCATCCTGCTGGTGGTGCACGGCGGCCCCGGGAGCCCCATGCTGGCCTCCACCTGGGCCTACCAGAAGCCGTGGGAGGACTTCTTCACCGTGGTCAACTGGGACCAGCGCGGCGTGGGGAAGAACTGGAACCCCGCCGACACCGGGCGCCTGCGCCCCACCATGACGCCGCAGCAGCATGTGCGCGACGCCGAGGTGGTGGTGCGCCACGTGCTGAAGACGCTGGGGCAGGAGAAGCTCGTGCTGCTGGGGTGGTCGTGGGGGACCATGTTCACCCCCGCGCTGGTGCAGCAGCACCCCGAGCTGTTCCACGCGTGGGTGGGGATGGGGGTGGCCGGCGGGGGGGCGGCGGCGGGAGCGACCCCCGGGCGCGATGTGCTGCACGAGCGGCTCATGGAGATCGCGCGGGCGGCGGCCGACACGCAGGCCGTGCGTGAACTCACCGCGCTGGCTCCCGGGGCCGTGGGGGGCCCCACGGGGATCGACCGCGCGCTGGCGCTGCGCAAGTGGGCGCGCCTCTACGACGGCGGCTGGTACGGCAAGCCCACCCTCGACCTGTTCTTCACGCTCTCCGACTGGGGCCCCGAGTACACCGCGCGCGAGGCGGAGGCGCTGGTCCCCGCCACCCAGTGGGGCGCGCGCGCCATTGTCGGCGCCCCCACCGGCGGCGCGGCGCCGTCGCTGCGCTACCAGGTGCCCATGCTCTTCCTGATGGGGCGCTACGACCTGCACACCCCGTACGCCTCCGCCAAGGCGCTCTTCGACCGCATCGAGGCGCCGCACAAGCGGTTCGTCACCTTCGAGCGCAGCGCGCACTTCGTGATGGTGGAGGAGCCGGGGCGCTTCCTGCTGACGCTGGTGAACGAGGTGCTGCCGCTGGCCGGCGGGGCGAAGGCGTTCGACGTGCGGGAGGTGCCGATCCGGCGGTGAGGGGATCAACGCGTCAGCCCCGCGAGGCGTGGGGGTGGAGCCACTGGTTAACGGCGGCGCGTGTTGGTCGTCTTACCGGCAGCCTCTCACTGGTCACCCAATGACTCGTCGCGACCGCCTGCACGGTATCCCCCTGTCTGCCCCGCGCCCCCTCGCGCGGCTTACCACCACCACGGCGCTGCTCACCACCCTCGGCTGCGCCGCCGACCCGGCGGTGACGCCCCCCACCGCGCCACCGCCCGTCGCGCCCCCCGCCCCCAGCGTCTGGTACACCCCCCCGATCACGGGCACGGCGTGGACCACGGCACGCCCCGCCGACGCGGGATTCGACTCCACCGCCCTCGCCGCGGCGCTCGACTGGGCCATGACGCAGAACAGCGATGCGGTGGTCATCCTCTGGCGCGGGCGCCTGCTGGCGGAGCGCTACGCCGCGGGGGTCACCGCCACCACGCGCGGCCCGGTCTTCTCTGCGGGCAAGACCATCACCGGCGCCCTGGTCGGACAGCTGGCCGCCGAAGGGCGCCTCCAGCTCGACTCGTCGGTCACCCGCTACCTCGGCGCCGGCTGGTCCCGCATGGCCTCGCCCGCGCTGGAGCGCGCCATCCCGGTGCGCCACCTGCTGGCCATGGCCAGCGGGCTCGACGACTCGCTCCGCACGGTCGCCCCGCCGGGCGCGCGCTTCTACTACAACAACCCGGCGTACTACCAGCTGTTCGGCGTGCTCGAGGCCGCCGCCGGCCAGCCGCTTTCGCAGGTAGCCGCCACCCGCCTCTTCAGCCGCATCGGCATGCCGCTGGCGCTGGCCTTTCCCAGCACGGACACCGGGGAACCCGGCTTCATCTACACCATGCCGGCCCGCGAATTCGCGCGATTCGGCCTGCTGGTGCTGCGCCACGGCCGCTGGGACACGACCACGGTGCTGCAGGACAGCGCGTTCCTGACCCGGGCCCGTCAGCCCAGCGGCACGGACAACCCGGCGTACGGCTGGCTCTGGTGGCTCAACGGCTCCGCCTCGCACCGCACCCCCGGCCCATATCTCCTCCCCACCAACGCAGGCCCGCTCTTCCCCGCCGCGCCTTCCGACCTGGTGGCGGCGCTCGGCAAGGACGACAAGAAGCTCTACGTGGTCCCGTCGCTGGACCTCGTGCTCGTGCGGCTGGGCGACCGGGCACCCATCTCCGGCGGGATCAGCCCGGCCGCCATCAGCACCTTCGACAATGCCTTCTGGACGCGGCTCATGGCGGCGCGCCGGTAGGCCGTCCGGCTCGTGCGTCAGCCGCCGCGCGGGGCATGCAGGTGCAGCGACAGCACCCGCGCAAACGCGGTGAAGTCACCGTCGGCGGTCAGGATCGAAAGTCCGCGGCTCAGGGCTACTGCACACAGCAGGAAATCGGTGTGCGACCCCTGCACCCCGGCGGCGCGGCAGCGGTTGGCGCACTCCGCAGCCAGCTCGAAATCCGCTGAGCCGAGCGCGAGATCGGGGAATGCGCGCAGGTGGGCACGCAGGGACTCGAACTGCGAGGGATCCCGGACGCCGGAGAGCAGCTCCTGGCGAATCGCCCCCACGATTTCCACGCGCCCCTCGCGGATCAACTCACGCAACTCCGCGACCATTGGGCTGGCCCGCACGGTCGCCCGGCGCAACGCCAGCGACCACACCGACGTGTCTACCAGTACGTTCACCGCTGGCGACGCGCCTTGTAGTCGTACGTCGGGTCGATGTCCACGGTGCCGAACAGATCGACCACGGCCGCCTGCTTGCGGTGCAGGATGTACTCTGCCAGCGCCTCGTTGACCGTGGCCCGCTTGGTCCGGTGCCCACCCACGCGCAGGGCTTCCTCGAGGAGGTGTTCGTCGATGGCCAGGTTGGTTGCCATGTGTAGAAATCTACACAGTTTTGCCAACACTGGCAAGACCACATGAGGGTGATGAAGGGCACGCATCGCGGGCCCGTGCCTCGGGACCACCCACGGCCCGCCCCCCACCCGTGTCAGCGCCCGGTTTCCCGGAAGCTGATGAGGCGCCCCACCAGCACGTCCATGGCGGTGGCGCTGCGGTTCCCCACGCTGTCCCACGAGTTGGTGGTGGCCAGCACCGCGAAGCCGCGCAGCGGCGCCATCCACGTCACCGAGCCGAAGGCGGTGTTGGTGCCGTTGTGCGTGAGCGTGCGCCCGCCCGCCCAGCTGCGCGAGGTGATGAACCACCCCAGTCCGTAGGCGTCGCTCCCCGTGGACGTGATGGATGCCGTGGTCTCGCGCTGGATCGCCAGCGGCGCCAGCGAAGAGGTCCCCGCCTCCATGCGCAGCACCTCCTGCAGGAAGCGACTCCAGCCGTCCAGCGTCATGTGCGCGCCGCCGGCCGACGCGTACACCGGCGGGTTGTCATGCGCCTCGCGCACCCGCCATTCCCCATTCTGCCAGGAGTGTGACACCGGCTGGTCGGAGGCCCCCGCGGCAGCCTGCGCCCCCCACCCCGCGTTCACGATGCCCAGCGGCGCCCACACGTGCCGCGCCATCGCGTCCTCGAACGACTCCCCCAGCGCCCGCTCCAGCATCGCCCCCGCCAGCAGGTAGCCGGTGTTCGTGTAGTGGTACGTGCCCGGGGTGGTGGCGGGGGGCTGCTGCACGGCCCACTGGGTCACGCTCCGCCGCTGGTCGGCGCGCGTGGCGCCCGTGATCGCCCCGCCCACCGGGTCGCGCGGCATCCCCGCGCGGTGCGCCAGTAGATCACGCAGCGTGGCCCCGCGGTACTCGGCGCGCATGGTGGGCACCAGCTCCGGGAACACCTGGGCCAGGGTGGTGCCGTAGGCGATGGCGCCGCGCGCCACGGCCACGGCCGCGAGCGTCCCTGTGAACGCCTTGAAGTTGGAGCCCAGGTGCCAGAGGTCGTTCCCTGTCACCATCGCCCCGCCGGTGACCCGGCGGGTCCCCGCCACCCCCCACGCCACCACGCGGTCGTCCGCGGTAACGATGGCGCCGGCCAGCGCGGGGAGGTTGAAGGCGGCGCGCACCGAGTCCACCAGCCGCACCACCACGGGGTGCGGCTGCCGCGACAGCGTGTGCCCCACCGCAACGGCCGCGGTGGCGCCCCCCAGCACGTCGCGCAGCTGGCTGGCCTCCAGCGGATCGTACAGCGCCGGGCCGGCGGCCACCTGCACCGCGGTCACGGTGTAGCGCCCGGGAGACAAGGCGGACAGCGTGGTGGTGCCAGTCACCGCGAAGGTACCGCCCGGACCGGAGACCGTGACGCGCGCCGCCGCCCCGGCGGGGAGGCCGCTCACGGTGACCTGCAGCGCCCCGGGTACCGGGGCCGGCGGTGGCGGTGCGGGGGGACCGGCAGGGGCGGTGGCATCGCCGGTGGCGCCGCAGGCGGCCAGCAGCCACGCGAGCATGGTCACTGCGGGCCGCCATCCGCGGCAGCGGACGGGCGCATGTACGAGTGCACCGCTACCTACAGCGAACATACGGACCTCGAGCTGGCCGCAGTACAGGCCGCTAGCCACTGATCCGCTCCAGTTCGCGCAGCACCTGGCTCACGACCTGGCGCTGGAGCGCCACCGTTCGGCTGGCGTTATCGATGTCTATGCCCACGAGGGTGCCGGCGGTGTCATGGTCCTGCACGATGCCATCGGAGATCTCCCGGCTCTCCACGCTCGTCTGCGCGGACAGATCGATGTAGAGGGAATCGGTGTCCGCGTGATAGTTGAGCTGCATGGCTGGAATCCCCGGTGGGGGTATGTGTGGTGAATCGTACGCGAGTCGTCGAGTGTCACGACGAGTGTCACGACGAGTGTCACGTCGAGTGTCACGACGAGTGTCACGTCGAGTGTCACGTCGAGTGTCACGTCGAGTGTCACGTCGAGTGTCACGACGAGCGGCGGCCGAGTCAAGCCGGGGCCGCCTCTGCTACCACACCAATGCCACCCCGAACGCCCGGAGCGCAGCATCGTTGCTCACCACGGCCAGCTTCTCCTCGCGGGCCTGCGCCACCAGCATGCGGTCAAACGGATCGCGATGCGGGCCCGGCAGCTGGCCGGCCACCTGGCCGTGCTCCAGGGTGATGGGCAGCGGCTGAAAGCCCTGGCGACGGACCTCCCGCGCGAAATCCACCACCAGCGGCCCCGCGCCCGGGAGCTTCCCCAACCGGTGCTTGGTGGCCACCTCCCACGCCGAGGCCGCGCTCACGAATACCTCGTGCGCCGGATGGCCGATGGCCTCGCGGGCTGCAAGCGAGAGCTGTGCATCCCCGGCCAGCCACCAGAGCAGGGCATGGGTGTCCAGCAGCAGGCGCATGTGCCGCTACCCCTCCCACCCGGCCAGCTCGTCCTCGGACAGCGGCTCGAAGAACGCGGCCGTCACCTGCACCTGCCCCTTCAGTGCCCCGAACTGCCGCACGGGCTTGGGCTCCCCCACCGGCACCAGCCGCACCGCGGGCACATGATCACGCGTGATGATCACCTCCTCCCCCGCCTCCGCCTCGGCGATGAGCTGGGACAGGTGCGTCTTGGCCTTGTGCATGGTAACGGCCTTCATGGAGGACCCCGGGGAACAGGCGGTGGTGAGCGCCAAGCTCATAGCTAAGGTACTAGCTAACAGCGAAACCGTCTAGGCAAGAGCCAAACCGACGGCTCTGCAGCGCTTGAGCCACCATAGGCCTACTGCACCGTCCGGTCACACCCGGGCAACGCCGGCTGGGTCTTGGCGACTCGGCGTCGAGCCCGGGATTCAACTGGCGAGGACTGAACCACGCACCTGCATAGAAAACCGCCCTTGGGTATGCACGTCCCCGCGACCTGCATAGAAAACCACCGGCGCGCGTGTCCGGGACAGCACCCCTGCGCCGCCCCCGGGCGCTGGGGGGACGAGAGGCGCGTGGTAGTGGTTCATCCGTAGCGGTCCAGCGTGCCGCGCCCCCAACTGCGGCGAGCCGGTCTGCACGGGTGAACAACAGCGAAAGCGCGCAAGACACTCGACGGACGCTCATCGCGCCCGCCCAGCTACAGCACCAGCACCCCGCGTCGCGGGGCGTAGCCCACGCGCCGGTCCTGCAGCACCACGTTGCCGATGATTCCTTCGGTACCGGCCATCATGAGCGTCATCCCCAGCAGCATGGGGAGCGAGCCGCAGCGGAGCTCGAACGAGAGCGCACCAAGCGCCACCGGCACGATGTGGGTGTCGGTCTCGAAGCGTCCCACGCCGGGATAGAAGTCGGTGAGCTTCCCCGCCGACGGGTAGCTCCCCAGCGCCTCGTGCTGCAGGTAGGAGACCTGCGCGCCGGTGTCGAAGAACATGCGGTGCGTGCGGTCGCCCACGCGCGCGGTGACCACGGGGATCCCCATGAACAGCTCCACCGGCAGCGTCTCGCCTTCATGTGCGATGGTGTCGGTGGACAGCGTGAGCGTGCCGCCGGGGACGTCGAGGAGGTGGTCGAAGCCGTTCAGCACGTCGGCGCCCAGCAGCCCCGCACACGGGACGCCCACGTACCCGGAGAGCACCTCGGCGTTGAGGCCGAGCATGGACTCGTCCAGGTCGAACGACTCGCCGGCCAGGGTGAGCGAGCGGCGCGCGCCGAAGCTGGTGGGGGCGCCGGTGTCGAGGAGCCAGCGGTCCCCGTCGATGTCGACGAAGAGGTGGCCGTCGGTGAGAGCGAGGGGGAGGGTGTGCATGGGGGGGGGCCTTGGGAGAGGGAGCGAAGCGTGTGCATGTGGAGGGGACGTGACGGAATGTGCCGTGTGGGTCTGACAAACGCACACGATGTACGTCCTCCCTTTAGGGCATGATATGACAGGGGGGCCCCGTGAACGCATGACAGCGGTTGATGGCGATCGCACATGACTGCCGGCCGAATCGACACAAAACCAGCTCAGGACGAGACAACCACAATCGTTCCGCATGTGGAACGCCGGCGCCGCCTGTCAGACCCTCCCTCGCGCGCGACCTCAGCCGTTCCCACATTGCCCTCCAGCAGCGCCAATGCCTGCCTGCTCGCGAGTCCTTGCCTTCAATCCCCGGAGCGCCCGATGCGTAGTGGCCGAAGTATCCCATTCCTGCTCCTTGCCGCCGTCCTCCTTGGCGAGCCGCTGGGCGCACAACCCACTGCACCGCAGCCCGCGGGACTATCCGCTGAATCGGTCGCCAAGGCCCGTGTGGACGGGGAGACAGCGGCCATGAACGCCACTGGGTGGTTTGGGCGTGGCGTCGCTGTCGGTTTCCTCGCCGGTCCGATTGGCATCGCAGTGGGATATGCCGTGGCGGCCAACAGCGGCGTCGACCTCCCCGCCGACAAGAAGCTGACAATTGCCAAGGAGCCCGCAGAGGTCCAGGCCGTCTACGAGAAGTCGTACGCCGACCAGGTCCGCAAGAAGCGGAAGTCCAGCATCAACAAGGGCGGATGGACCGGCTTCGCCGCGCTGGTCGGCCTCCTGGTGGTCAGCGGCTCCAGCGGCAGCTGATTCAACCCACCACCATCCACCGGCCGCCGGCGTACTGTCCGCCGGCGGCCGGTCATTGTCTCCCACGATGACCCGCTGCCGACCGCTCCGTTGGGCCATGCCGATGCTGGCCCTGTTGCTCTCGGGTTGCCTGTTCCTTACCGAACCGGACCCCTTCGTGGTACGTGCGGAACCCCCAGCCGCTACCATTTCGGCACGGCGCACCACGCTGACGCTGGTAGGCATCCCCTTCACTTACTACCGGTGCGACTACAACATCGCGCTGCGCGCCGCAGGTGGACGCTCGGGTGATGCCGCCGTCCTGCAACTGGCCATCGTTCGCGGGCCATCCGGCGAGCGACTGGGCACCATCCCCCTCTCCGAACTGATCTCCTGGTTCGGCACCGACCGGATCAAGTCCGGCCAACGGGTCTCCGCCTCGCTGTACGACGAGATCATCGGGTCCTGGTCCCGCTCCGTGGAGTTTCTCTACACGGCCCCGGACGGCGGCAACAAGGCCGTGACCTACGAGCTGAACTGCGTCTGAACCTGCCACACCGGTCGGTAGGTACGGCACCAGGCCGAGCGCCGCGTTACGGCTGCCAAGTGGGTTCCGTTCGAAGTGCGACAAGTGGTCCCACACCCACCGCCTTGGCGCAATACACAATAAATGATGACACACAATAGTCGACAATCCATCCAGCCACGTCGGGTGGTAGTCCATCGCTAGCGCGCCCCCTGGCATCACCACCAGCGACACCAGCCGAGTCCGCGGATCCTCGCGCGAAACGCGGGCGTGAAGCCCGCCGTCGATCCGCAGGGCATGCGTGTCGTGCAGGCCGTACGCATGCCCTGCTCGGTAGCCGCCTCGGCCCCCTGATGCCGCCTCCGGATCTGGCTCACCAGGTCACACTCGGCATCGAAGCTGAGGATGTCCCGCATGGCGCGCCGCCCCATCACGGCCAAGCTGGTGTGCCCGGCGGCGTGGCGCCCTCTACCGGCAGCCCTTCCCGATACCCCCACACCACAGAAAAGCCCGGCCCGACTCGCGTCGGTGCCGGGCTTTTCACTCGCTCGTGTCGCTTCCATCGGGACGGCGGGATTCGAACCCGCGACCCCCTGAACCCCATTCAGGTGCGCTACCGGGCTGCGCTACGTCCCGTCCCACGCGGCAATCTTCCGCCGCCGGACAGACCCGCATCATAATCCCCGGAACCCCGCGCGTCCACTCCCCCGTTGGCCCCGCATGCCCCGCCCCGCCCTCCGCGACCTCCCCCTGCTTCCCCTCCTCCTCCTGCAGGGGCGCCGCGTGCGGCGCATGGTCCCCACCCTGGCCGAGCCCACAGGCCCCCGCGCCGGCACCGCCGGCGACCCGCACCACCCCGCGCCCCTGCGCCTGCTGTTGCTGGGCGACTCCGCCGCGCTGGGGCTGGGCGCCGCCACGCAGGACGACGCGCTCCTCGGCCACCTCGTGCGCACCCTCGCCCCCCGCACGCCCCTGCGCTACCAGCTCATTGCCCGCTCCGGCGCCACCACCGCCGGTACCCGCAAGCACCTGACCAGCCGCGCCTGGACGCCCGCCGACGCGGCCGACGTGGTGGTCACCTCGCTGGGGCTCAACGACGTCACCCGCGGACGCCCGGCCGTGGCCATCCTGGAGGACCTGGCGGCCATCGCCACCCTGCTGGGGCAGCACACCGGGGCGCGGCACCTGCTCCTGTCGGGGCTCCCCCCCATCGGCCGCTTCCCCGCCCTCCCCCAGCCGCTGCGCGGCTACCTGGGGCGCCAGGCCGCCGCCACCGACCGTGCCATGGCGCACTGGGCCGCCACCCGCCGCGCCTCCCCCAGCACCCCCACGGTGGAGCACCTCCCCCTCCCCATGGACAGCCACCCTGCCGTGGCCGGGGCATCGCTCACCGAGCTCATGGCCCCCGACGGCTTCCACCCCGGGCCGCGCATCTACCAGGCGTGGGGGGAGGCGGTGGCGGCGCGGGTCCATGCCATCCGCTGTGGGCGTATGGCGCGCTAGCAACTCCCGCATGTTTATGCTATTATGTTTTTATGCGCACCACAGTTGACCTGAGCGACTCGCTGTACCGCGCCGTCAAGGCCAAGGCCGCGCTGGAGGGACGCACCGTGCGCGAGGTGCTCACGCAGGCGGTTGAGCAGTTGCTGCAGGCGGACCAGCCGCCGCAGGAGCCGCCGCGCGCACCCACCCCGCGTCCGTGGATTGGCGGCCTGCGGGAGTACGCTCGCCGCGCACCGGGCCCCCATGACATGGCCAGCATTCGCGCCAGCATTGCCGAGGCGCGGGAGCGCGGGAGGCTGTGAGGGAAGCCATCGATACCAACGTGGTGCTTCGGCTGGTCACCGGTGAACCAGCCCCGCTGGCCGACGCCGCCCGTGCCCTGCTGGAACGCGCCGAGTCACGCAGTGAACGCCTGCTGGTATCGGACCTGGTGATCGCCGAAAGCTTCCACGCCCTGCGGCACCACTTCGGGGTGCCGGCGCAGGACGCCGCCCGGTTCCTGGCCACCCTGCTGGCCGACCCGGCCATCGAGGGGGAGGGGGCAGCCACGCTGTTGGCCAGCGCTGCCGAGGCGGTGGAGGCACCGGGCTTCATCGATCGGCTCATCCTCGCCCACGCCGCGCGCCATGGCGCCACGCTGCGCACCTTCGACAGCAAGCTCGCCACGCTCGCCGGGGCGGAGCGGCTGCGCCCCGCCCGCTAGCCCGTTACCGCCCCCCGGGGCGGGGGGCCGGCGCCCCGTCCAGCGCCTCAATCGTGGCCGCGGACGGCTCGCGCGTGCGCCGCAGCCGCGCCGCCACCCGCTCCACCTGGGCGAACACCCGCATCAGGTTCCCCCCAGCCAGCTTCCGCAGGTCGGCATCGCTCCACCCGCGCCGGATCAGCTCGGCAAACAGCGCCGGATACCGGGATACGTCCTCCATCCCCTCCACCACGTTCATCGGCCCCGTGGCGCCGTAGAAGTCCGCGCCGATCCCCACATGGTCCGCCCCGGCCACGCGGCGGATGTGGTCGATGTGGTCGGCCAGGTCCGTGAGGGTGGCGCGCGGCATCGGCCCGTGGGTGGCGGTCCACTCGCGCACCAGCCGCTCGGCCGCGCTGTCGCTGGTGGCCCGCTGCAGCCGCGGGATGAGCCCCTCCGACCAGCGGCGGAGCGGCTCCGACACGAACACCGTCACGAAGTTCACCTGCACCACGCCGCCGTTGCGGGCCATGCGCCGCAGGATGGAATCGGGGACATTGCGCACGTGGTCGGTGAGCGCGCGCGCGGAGGAGTGCGAGAAGATCACCGGCGCCTCCGTCACGTCCAGCACCGCGCTCATCGCCGCCGGGGACACGTGCGAGATGTCCACCATCATCCCCAGCCGGTTCATCTCCCGCACCACCTCACGCCCGAACGGAGAGAGCCCGCCGTGCCGCGGAATGGCGGTGGCGGCGTCGGCCCAGTCGGTGTTGGCGAAGTGCGTGAGCGTCATGTAGCGCACGCCCAGGTCGTAGTACGCCCGCAACGCCCCCAGCGAATTGCCGATGACATGCCCCCCCTCGGCCCCGAGCAGCGAGGCGATCCGCCCGCTGGCGCGCACCCGCCGGATATCGGCGGTGCTGGCGGCGAACCCGAGGTCGCGCGGGTAGCGCGCGATGAGGCGGCGGGCCAGGTCGACCTGCTCCAGCTGCGCGCGCATGGCCTCAAACGGCCCCAGGTCGCTGGGCACGTACACCGACCAGAACTGCGTCCCCACCCCCCCCGCGCGCAGCTTGGGGAGGTCGGTGTCGCCGTCGCCACGCACGCGCAGGTCGCGTGCCGCCAGGTCCATGGGGTGCCGCGGATCCAGCCGCAGGACCCACGGCAGGTCGTTGTGCGTGTCCACCAGCCCCACCTCGCGCAGCAGTGCGCGCGCGCGACGCAGGGCGGCGTCCTCGCGCGGCGACGTCCGGGGGGGCCCACCCTGGGCGCCCAAGGGCGCGTGCAGCGCACCGGACACCAAGGTGAACACCAGCGTGAACACGCGCGTGACCACCAGCGTGAACGCCAAGGGGCCCCGGCGCATGGCCGCAGCGGCCCTGTGGCAGGTCGGGATGCTCATGATCAATAGGTCAGGGGTGAGGTTGCCGGGGGGGGCCTCCGCCCCCCTCACCCCCCCGTCCACCGCCCCACCAGGCGGTCCCACGGCACCATCGCCGCCACCAGCAGCAGCGTCACCGCCGCCCCCAGCATCGCCGTGCGCGCCTGCCCCTCCGGCGTGGCCCCGCGCTTCACCCGCGCGCCCATCACCGTGGCCGCCACCACCGCCGCCAGCATCAGCGTGGGGTGCTCCACCACCAGCCGCCGCAGCCCCGCGTCCTTCATGGTGCTCCCCATCGACGCGCGCGCCGCCTGCACCGCCGGGCTCACGAACCACAACGCCACCCCGGCCACCAGCTGCAGGTGCACCGCCAGCACCAGCCGCTTCACCCACGCGCTGTCCCCCGGGCTCCACCCGCCGCGCGCCGAGGCCCCGCGCACCACCACGTACGCCCCCACGCCCAGCACCACCCACGCCACCGCGTTGTGCACCATCGCCAGCGTCCCGTACATCGCGCCTCCGTTGCCCAGGTGAACCTTCCCGTCACTGCCGCTGCAGGTACCGCCACCCGCGCGCCCCCAGCGGCGCGCTCCCGGTGAGCGCCTCCCCCGACGCCACGTCGCGCCAACTTCCCGCCGGCAGCGCCACCACAGCCGCCGCCGTCCCCGCATTGAACGCCGCCAGCACCTCGCCGTTCCCGGGCTCGCCGCGCAGGAACGCCAGCACGCTCCCCTCCGCCGCGTGCGCGCGCCACACGGGCGACGCCAGCGCCGGCGCCTGCGCCTTGAGCCGCGCCAGCGCCGCGTAGTGCGCCACCATGGCCGCGTCACACCGCTCCCACTGCAGGGGGTATCGATGCTCGTCGCGCGAGGTGCCGCCCGCCTCGCCCAGGAACGCGCACTCGTCCCCCTGGAAGGTCACCGGCACCCCCGGCAGCGCGTACAGCAGCGCGCTGGCCAGCCGCTGCCGCGCCAGCGCGTCCGCGCCGGCCACCCCGCCCAGCCCGCCGCCCCCCAACTTGGTCAGCAGCCGCTTGGTGTCGTGCGTGCTGATCACGTTGAACTGCATCCCCGCCGACGCCTCGGGATACTCGGCGTACAGCAGGGCCATCGCGGAGACCGCCCCCCGCGCCGACAGCCTCCCCAGCACGAACGGCTCCACCACCTCCTGCCCGATCGCGTAGTTCATCAGCGCGTCGAACATGTCCCCCTGCAGCCACTCGGGCTCCCGCTGCCAGATCTCCCCCACCAGGTACTGGTGCGGGTCGATCCCCTTGGCGGTCTGCCGGAACAGCCGGAAGAACTCCTGCCGGTTCTTGATCTCGTTGGGGACGTCCACGCGGATGCCGTCAAAGCCGAAGCGCGTCCACTTGCGCACCGCGTCCATCAGGTGCGCCATCACGTCGGGGCGCGACGTGTTCAGCACTGGCAGGCTCCCCAGCCCCCACCAGCCGTCGTAGTGGCCGCCGTTCCCCACCTGCAGCTGCGCCGCGGGCACCTTGAAGGTGAACCACCCCCAGCTGCTGCTGGCCGTCCCCTTGGTGACGGCGTCCTGGAAGGGGCCAAAACCGATCCCCACGTGGTTGGGGACGAAGTCCCAGATCACCTTCATCCCCCGCGCGTGCGCCTGGTCCAGCAGCTGCCGCAGCACCGCCTCGGTGCCGAACGCGGGGTCCACCTGCTGGTAGTCCCACGTGTCGTAGCCGTGCGCCGACCCGGCCAGCCAGATGGGGTTGAGGTACAGCAGCGTCACCCCCAGCGCCTGCAGGTGCCCCAGCTGGTCGATGATCCCCTGCAGGTCGCCGCCAAAGTACTGCTGGCAGCAGTGCTGCTGGTACACGGGGCCGTTCCACTCGGCCACGTACACCGGCGGCGCGCCGCGCAGCGTCGGGTGCAGGAACTGGTACTCCGACGTCTCCACCGCGTACCGGTCGTTGCTGCGGTCGCCGTTGCGGAAGCGCTCGGGGAAGATCTGGTAGCCCACCGCGCCCCCCACCCACGGCACCGCCGCAAAGGGGGCCGCAGGAACGGTGAACGGCCCCAGCTCCTGCGTGCCGCCGGCATGCTGCAGGGTGATGGCATACGAGGTGGTCCCCGGCGGGAGCGCGGCGCGCCACACGTCGTGCACCCGGACTCCCAGCTGCCGGTGCATGGCGAGACGCTGCCCCCCCGCCACCACGGTGGCCCCCTGCACGCGGGTGGCAAAGGCGGCCACCCGCACCGACAGCCGCCCCGCCGCCACCGACAGCTGCGCGGGGTTGGTGGGCGCATGCACCGCCCCCAGGTCGGAGGCCGCAATCCCCACCCCCGCCACGGCGTTCTGCCCGCCGTAGCCGTCGGGCGCGCACCCCAGCGCCTGCGGGTCCACCCACTGCTGCCGCGCGCCGTCGCCCCACGTGCGGTCGTCGCACATGTCGGCGGGCCACGCGCCGTTGATGTGGTACTTGTACTCGTGCTGCCCGTTCGGGAGGCGCACGCGCGCCGTCCAGCGGCCATCGGGCTGCTTCGCCATCGGCAAGGCCGAGGTGCTCCACCCGTTGAAGGTGCCGGCCACGGCCACCGACTGCACCGCGGGGGCGCCGGCCGGCGGGGCAAAGGTGAAGAGGAAGCCGTCGGCCTCCGGCGGCACGGGCGTGGGCACCGGCCCCGTCTCGCCGGCCGTGGCCGCCGCCGGCGCGCCGCACCGCACGGTCATCAGGGCGGCCAGCAGTACGGCCGACCACCGCCCCCACCGCACGCCCCACCGCATACCGGGCGCGCCCCGGGTGTTCCGCGGGCTCACCCTGCACCCCCGGCCCGCCGGCGCACCGCGTAGAACGCCGACGCCACCACCACCAGCGCCCCCAGCGACAGCCACTCCCGCGGGGATACGTTCACCAGCAGGGCCCCCACCGCCGCCATCCCCAGCAGCGGCACCGCCGCGCCCCCCGGCGTGCGGAAGCCGCCCGCCCCGCGACCACGCCGCCGCTCCACCAGCACCGCGGCGCAGGTGGCGAAGTACACCACCAGCAGCCCCGCGCTGGCCAGCGTGGCCAGCAGCGCAAAGCCCCCCACCAGCGCCGCCCCGCACGCCAGCACGCCGTACGTCACGATGGACACCCAGGGCGTGGCAAAGCGCGGGTGCACATGCGCCAGCGCGGCCGGCAGGTGCCCGTCCACGGCGTTGGCAAAGAGCGCGCGCGGCGTGGCAAGCATGTCCCCCGCCACGGCGGCCCCCATGCTCACCGCCCCGCCCGCCAGCAGCAGCGAGCGGCCGGCGGCGCCCAGCACCACCGCCGCGGCGGCGGCCAGCGGCGCTCCCGTCTGCGCGGCCAGCCCCGCCCCCAGCACGCTCTGCGCGGCCACATGCACCAGCAGGTACGTGCACACGATCCCCGCGCCCCCCAGCAGGATTCCCCGCGGCACATCACGGCGCACGTTGCGGAACTCCGCCCCCGTGGCCAGCGACGCCTCCACCCCGGTGAAGGCGAAGAACAGCAGCAGCGACGCCTCCCCCAGCGTGGCCAATGGCGGCACCCCACCCCCGGTGACGGCCTCCACCGTCCAGTGCGGCAACGACGCCACCACCAGCGCCGCCAGCGGCAGCAGCTTGAGGACGGTGAGCGCCACCGCCAGCCGCGCCCCCGCCTGCGCCCCGCGCACATTCACCCCCACGGCCACGGTGAAGAACCCCACCAGCAGCGCCGCGCGCGCCCACGGCGCCCGGAACAGCGGCACCACCGACGCCACCGTGTCGGCCAGCGCCGCGGCAATGGCGGCGTTGGCCATCACGCCAAAGCCGAACCAGAGCAGCACCCCCGCCACGAAGCCCCAATACGGACCGTACGCGCGCGCCAAATACGCGTAGCCGCCCCCCGACCGGGTGGTGGTGCTCCCCAGCTCGGCGTAGCACAGCAGCACCAGGATGAGCACCGTGCCGCAGGCAAGGTACGCGTACACCGCCTGCGCCCCGATCACCGCGGCCACCGCCGCCGGCAGCGCAAAGATCCCCGACCCGATGCTCAGGTTCATGGCGGTGAGCGCCAGCGTGCCGGGGCCCAGCACGCGACGCAGCTGGCTGTCGGGGGACACGGCGGGCGGGAGCACCGCGGCGGCCTCGGGCGGGGCGGGCACGGGGCTCACCCGCCGTTGCGGAACCACGTGGCCGCCGCCTCCCGGATGGCCGGGTCCAGGGCGGGGTACTGCGGGTGGAGCGCCTCGACCGCCTCCACCAGCAGCCGCGTGACCAGGTAGTTGCGCAGCGCCTTGTCATCGGCCGGCACCACGTGCCAGGGGGCCCAGTCGGTGCTGCACTGCCGCAGCGCGTCCTCGTACGCCTCGGTGTACGCGTCCCACCGCTCGCGGTCGGCGATGTCCTCCATGCGGAACTTCCAGTTCTTGTGCGGGTCCTCCATGCGCTCGCGCAGCCGCTTCAGCTGCTCGGCGCGCGACACGTGCAGCAGCACCTTGCGCAGCACCACGCCGTTCTCGGCCAACCCCTGCTCGAAGGCGTTGATCTGCCGGTAGCGCGCGCGCCACATCGCCTCGGGGGCCAGCTGCCGCACCCGCACCGCCAGCACGTCCTCGTAGTGCGACCGGTTGAACACGCCGATCATGCCGCGCGGGGGGACCTGGGCGTGCACCCGCCAGAGGAAGTCGTGGCGCAGCTCCAGCGGCGTGGG
>JBEIJM010000019.1:0-31699 GCA_040380205.1 Gemmatimonadaceae bacterium | reverse complement strand
GCCTCGGCGGGCCAGCCCCTGGCCACCGCGCCCCTCGCCCGCCGCGTGGCGCACGTGCGCGCGCTGCTGCGCACCACGCCGCTGGTGGACGGCCACAACGACCTCCCCTGGGCGCTGCGCAACGCCGCCAGCCGCCCGCGCGACGTGGAGGCCTACGACCTCCGCGTCGGCGCCCCCGTCGGCGGCCACACCGACATCGCCCGCCTCCGCGCCGGCCAGGTGGGCGGGCAGTTCTGGTCCGTCTACATCCCCGGGGAGATCCGCGACTCCGGCTACGCCCGCGTGCAGCTGGAGCAGATCGACATCGCGCAGCGCGTCATCGACCGCTACCCCGAAGTGTTCGCCCAGGCGCGCACTGCCGCCGAGGTGCGCCGCGCCTTCCGCGCCGGCAAGGTGGGCTCGCTGATGGGGATGGAGGGGGGGCACGCCATCGAGAACTCGCTGGGGGCGCTGCG
Source organism: Gemmatimonadaceae bacterium (assembly GCA_040380205.1). GTDB lineage: Bacteria > Gemmatimonadota > Gemmatimonadetes > Gemmatimonadales > Gemmatimonadaceae > Gemmatimonas. The sequence continues at coordinate 31,244 of JBEIJM010000019.1, read as the reverse complement.
CGCCTTCCACGCGCTGGGCGCGCGCTACATGACGCTCACGCACAACGTCACGCTGGACTGGGCCGACGCCGCCGCCGACGCGCCGCGCCACGGCGGGCTCACGCCGTTCGGGCGCGAGGTGGTCCGCGAGATGAACCGGCTGGGGATGCTGGTGGACCTGTCGCACACCTCGCCGGGCACCATGAGCGCGGCGCTCGACGTGGCCGAGGCGCCGGTGATCTTCTCGCACTCCAACGCGCGCGCCCTCACCGACGTGCCGCGCAACGTCCCCGACTCCATCCTGCGCCGCCTCCCGAAGAACGGCGGCGTGGTGATGGTCACCTTCGTCCCCGGCTTCGCCTCCGCCAAGGTGGCGGCGCACAGCGCGCGGCAGGCGGCGCTGCGCGACTCGGTGGCCAAGGCGCACCCGGGGGACAATGACGCGCAGTTCCGCGCGGTGGCGGCGTGGCGCCAGGCCAACCCCGCGCCGATGGCGGTGCTGGCCGAGGTGGCCGACCACCTCGACCACATCAAGCGGGTGGCCGGCGCGGCGCACGTGGGGCTGGGGGGCGACTACGACGGCATCACCGAGACGGTGCAGGGGCTGGAGGACGTGTCCAAGTACCCCGACCTGCTGGCCGAGCTGGTGAAGCGCGGGTGGACCGACGCGGAGCTCCGCGGCGTGGCGGGGGAGAACGTGCTGCGCGCGCTGGCGCAGGCGGAAGCGGTGGCGCAGCGGCTGCAGAAGGCGCGGCCGGCGTCCACCGCCACCATCCAGCAGCTGGACCGGATCCAGCCGTGAGCCCCACCCGTCGCGGGTTCCTGAAGGCGTCGGCGCTGCTGGCCGGGGCGGTGGGTGCGGGCGGGGTGCCCCGCGTGGCGCAGGCGCTGGGGGCCTCCCGTCCGGAAACCGGCACGCCGCGCCCCGCCGGGCTGCGCATCCTGATTCTGGGGGGCACCGGCTTCATCGGCCCCACGCAGGTGCCGTACGCGCTGGCGCGCGGGCACCAGGTCACGCTGTTCAACCGGGGGCGTACCAACGCTGACCTCTTCCCCGGCGTGCCGCGGCTGGTGGGCGACCGCAACGTCCCCGGCGGCCACGACGCCCTCAAGGGCACCACGTGGGACGTGGTCATCGACAACCCCACCACCAACCCGCGGTGGGTGCGGGATGCGGGGCAGGCGCTCGCGGGGCGCGTGGGGCAGTACCTGTTCGTCTCCACCATTTCGGTGTTCCGCGACTACTCGGCGGTGGGGATTGCCGAGGACGGGCCGTTGCACGCGCCGGCGCCGATGGAGGGGGAGTTCGACCGCGCGGCCGCGCAGTACGGCCCCAACAAGGTGCGGAGCGAACAGGAGGCGGTGGCGCAGTTCGGCGCCAGTCGCGTGACCATCGTGCGCCCCGGGCTCATCGTGGGGGCGGGGGACCTGAGCGACCGCTTCAGCTACTGGCCCGTGCGCATCGACAAGGGGGGCGAGGTGCTGGCGCCCGGCACGCCGGACGACCCCACGCAGTACGTGGACGCGCGCGACCTGGGGGAGTGGATCGTGCGGCTGGCCGAGGGGAAGGTGACCGGGACGTTCAACGCCACTGGTCCGAAGACCCCCACCACCATGGCGCAGTTGCTGTACGGCATCAAGGCGGTGACCAGCAGCGACGCCACCTTCACCTGGGTGCCGGCCGACTTCCTGGCGGCGCAGCAGGTGCGCCCGTGGAGCGAGATGCCCGTGTGGGCGCCGCCGCAGGGGGGGATGGCCGGGTTCATGCGGATCAACTGCCAGAAGGCGTACGCCGCGGGGCTCACCTTCCGCCCGCTGGCGGACACGGCGCGCGACACGCTGACCTGGTACCACCAGCGGCCGGCGGCGGAGCAGGAGAAGGCGCGCGCGGGGCTGGCGCCGGAGAAGGAGAAGGCGGTGCTGGCCGCCTGGCGCGCGCAGGCGGGGCGGTAGCGTGGCGGCGCCGCTGCGCGCACTGGTGCTGGGCGGCACCGGCTACATCGGGCCGCATGTGGTGGAGGCGCTGCTGGCGGCGGGGCACACGGTCACGCTGTTCAACCGCGGCCAGACGCGCCCCGGGCTGTTCCCCGGGGTGGAGCGACTGCAGGGGGACCGCAACCGGCCCGACGGACACGCGGCGCTGGCCGGGCGCACCTGGGACGTGGTGTACGACCTCCCCACGGGGACGCCCTCGTGGATCGTGAACGCGGCGGCGGTGCTGAAAGGGCGCGTGGGGCAGTACCTGTTCATCTCCAGCACGGCGGCGTACAAGGACTTCACCGCGCCCTTCCCCACCGAGCAGTCGCCCGCGCAGGACCCGGCGCCGATGGAGGCCACCGACGCCGACCGGTCCACCTACGGGCCGCGCAAGGTGCGGTGCGAGCAGCTGGTGCGCGCGGCGTACGACGACGCGGCCGCGGGGAGCGTGGCCACGGTGCTGCGGTGCGGGCTCATCGTGGGCCCGGGCGACCTGACCGACCGTTTCACCTACTGGCCCGTACGCATCGAGCGGGGCGGCGAGATCCTGGCGCCCGGGCGTCCGGAGGACCCCGCGCAGTGGATTGATGTGCGCGACCTGGCGGCGTGGATGGTGCGGCTGGGGGAGCGGCGCACGGGGGGGACGTTCAACACCGTGGGGCCGCGCACCGTGTGCGGCATCGGCGAGCTGTTGTACGGCACCGCGGCCTGTTTCAGCAACGACGCGCGCTTCACCTGGGTGCCGCAGCCGTTCCTGGCCGAGCAGAAGGTGCGCTCGTGGGGGGACATGCCGGTGTGGAGCCACACCGGCGCGGCCACGCTGGCCTTCTGCACCAGCGTGATCGACGCCGCGCGCGCCGCGGGGCTCACCTTCCGCCCGCTGGCGGACACGGTGCGCGACGCGCTCGCCTGGTACCACCAACGGCCGGCCGAGGAGCAGGCGCGTCTCCGTGCGGGGATGTCCCCCGAGCGCGAGCGCGCGCTGCTGGCCGCCTGGCACGCCACCCGATAGGAGTCCGACGATGGACCGCCTGCTGACCCCCCTGCTGCGCCGCCTGGGCACCATCGAGCCCGGCGAGGAGCGCCCCACGCTGCTGGCCGCGACGTACTTCTTCTTCGCGCTCGCCAGCTATTTCATCTTGCGGGCGGTGCGCGACGCCGCCGGCGTGGCGGCGGGGACGGGGCAGCTTCCGTGGCTGTTCACGGGGACGCTGCTCACCACGCTGGTGATGAACCCCGTGTACGCCACGGTGGTGGCGAAGCTGCCGGTGCGGCGGTTCATCCCGGTGGTGTACCGCGTGTTCATCGCGCTGCTGTTGGGGTTCGCGGGCATCATCAAGTACGGGCCGGCGTCGTGGGAGCCGTGGCTGGGGCCGGCGTTCTGGATCCTCACCAGCATCTACTCGCTGTTCGTCCCCTCGGTGTTCTGGGGGTTCATGGCGGACAGCTTCCGCCCCGAGCAGGGGAAGCGGCTGTTCGGCTTCATCAGCGTGGGGGGGACGCTGGGGGCGCTGGCCGGGGCGTTCCTCACGTCGCAGCTGGCCACGGTGGTGGGGACGCCGGTGCTGATGGTGCTGAGCGTGGGGCTGCTGGAGGCGGCGGTGCAGGCGGCCAAGCGGTTCCCCCCCAGCTTCCGCCCCGAGTCGCGGGCGCGCGACGAGGCGCAGCAGCCGGTGGGGGGGACGTCGCTGGCCGGGATCACGCACGTGCTGCAGTCGCCGTACCTGCTGGGGGTGTGCCTGTACATGCTGCTGTTCACCATCGGCTCCACGGTGCTGTACTTCCAGCAGGCGGAGATCGTGGGGGCGCGCTACGCCGACCGGGAGGCGCGGACGGCGTTCCTGGCGTCCATCGACACGGTGGTGCAGGGGCTGACGGTGCTGGCGCAGCTGTTCCTGACGGCGCGGGTGATCCGGTGGCTGGGGGTGGGGGTGACGCTGGCGATCCTGCCGCTGGTGAGCGTGGTGGGGTTCACGACGCTGGGGGTGGCGGGGACGCTGACGGCGTTCGTGGCGTTCCAGGTGCTGCGGCGGGCCGGGGAGTACGCGGTGACGCGGCCGGCGCGGGAGGTGCTGTACACCGTGGTGAGCGCGGAGGACAAGTACAAGGCGAAGAACTTCATCGACACGTTCGTGTACCGCGGGGGCGACCAGATCGGGGCGTGGAGCTACGCGGGGATGCAGGCGATCGGGATGAGCGTGGCGACGATTTCGCTGTGCGCGGCGCCGCTGAGCGCGGTGTGGCTGCTGGTGGGGCTGTGGCTGGGGCGTCGGTACCGGGATCGGGAGGGGGGGGAGGCGCAGACGGCGCGCTGATCGCTGGTGCCGGGTGCCCACCGCGTCGTTACGGCGGCGGCGGCCCCCCCACGGCCTGGCGTTCCAGGCACGACAGCCACAGCTCGTGCCCCTCCCACATCCGCCGCGGGCGCAGGCGGTGCATCGCACGCGCGCCCCACCCGTGCTGGGTTTCCTCGGTCACCACCAGCGTGCCGGTGCCGTCGGGGAGCAGGCGCCAGGCGTGGTAGACACGCACGGGTGCCATGCGCCCCTCACCGTTCCACGCCAGCCATCCGCGGGCGGGATCGCATTCCGTGACCTCCGACATGATCCCCACGCCGAAGGTGCGCCACCAGAAGCGCGTGTGCAGGGCGAGCTGTCCGCCGGAAACATCCTGGTCGAACGGGACCAGCTCCACCCGGTCACTGTTGGGATACCACGAAGGCCACCCCGCCGCCCACTGCAGCCACGCCCACACCACGTCAGGCGGCGCCGCGATGTGCCGGCGGTTGTGCACGAACACCGGCGCCTCATGGGGCGCATAGCCCGGTGGCCACGCGATATCCGGATGCGGGACCGCGAGCGCTCGCGAGCGATCAGGCGGCATGCCGCTCCCGGACCCACGCGATGAACGCGGGAGGCGGGAGCGCGCGCGCATAGCGCCACCCCTGCGCCAGGTCACACCCGAGCTCCCGCAGCCGCCGCTCGGCGTCGGCCGTCTCCACCCCCTCGGCCACCACCGCCATCCCCAGCTCATGGGCCAGCGCGATCGTGGATTCCACGATCGCGCCGCCGCGTTGTCCCTCGGCCAGCGACCGGATGAAGGCCTTGTCGATCTTGAGCGCGTGCGCAGGAAGCTGCCGCAGGTAGCTCAGCGACGAGTACCCCGACCCGTAGTCGTCGATGGCGAGGCGCATCCCCGCGCGCACCAGGCGCTCCATCATGGCCAGCGCCACCGTCGGGTTTCGCATGAGCGCGCTTTCGGTGACCTCCACGTGCACCAGCGCCGGGTCGAGCCGCGCCTCCCGTACCACCTCCTCGAGCGCGTCAATCACGGGCGCCTCCACCAGCGCCTCGGGCGACAGGTTCACCGAGACCCAGAGTCCGGGGAAGTCGCGCTGCCAGGCCGTGCAGTCCAGGACCGCCCGCCGCATGGTGAACATCGTGAAGGGGCGCAGCAAACCGCTCCCCTCGATGATGGGGATGAACTGGTCCGGCGGCACGCCCCCCTCGTCCACGTCGGTCCACCGGGCCAGCGCTTCCGCACCCACGGCGACCCCCGTGTCCAGGCGGACCAGCGGCTGATAGTGCAGCTGCAGCGCCCCGTCCTGCGGCGCGCCCGTCTGCAGCAGCCGCCGCAGCCGTTCGTAGCGGGTGTGATGGCGCACCAGCTGCTCGTCGAGCGGCCGGTCGTATTCCTGCAGGCGTGTGCCGCTGCGCAAGGCAAAGCGCAGGGCGCGCTCCGCCCGCCCCAGCAGCTCGGACGCCGAGTCGTCCGGCCCGAGCGCCACGGCATACCCGATGGTGTACTCGTTGCTGATCGAGTACCCCCCGGCGTCTCCGGGGTCACCGCCAAGGTCGAGGATCTCCCGCAGCCCGCGCACCCGGTCATCGGCCGGCGGGTTCCAGAAGGCCACCGCCATTTCGTCGGGGGCAATCCGCGCCACGAGCACGTCCCCGGCAAAGCGGCGCGCGAGCCGGTCGCCCAGGCCGCGCAGCGCCGCATCCACCGTGGCCATCCCCACGATCTGTGCCAGGTCGGCCACTCGGTCGAAGCGCAGGCAGAGCAGCATCAGCCGGCGCGCGGGATCGGCTGCCGCGCCGGAGGGCGTGCCGGCCGGTTCGCGCAGCGCGTCCAGCAACCCCTCGCGGTTGAGGAGCCCCGACGGGACGTCGTGCACCGCGTTGAAGCGCAGCGTCTCCAGGTGCCGGCGCGCCTCGGCGGTGTTCCGGTCCACCAGCACCTGCAGCCGCGCCTTGAAGTTGGTGCGCAGCAGGTTGAAGGAGGCGGCGGCCAGCACGTTGAAGAAGTACGCCATGCCGTACCACACCACCCGCGTGGGCGCGTAGGCCCAGAAGCCCGGGAGGCTCGCGGTGACCAGCAGGAGCGCGGGGACCCCGACCGTGTACCCGAGGTTCAGCAGCCATCCGGTGCGCTGCCCCAGCAGCAGGAACACCAGAAACGGGAGCGGAAAGGTCCAGAAGACCGCGTCCCCGGTGTAGCCGCCCATGGCGGCGAGGGTCACGCAGATGAGGATGGCGCCGACCACGACGACCCACGCCAGCGCGCGGCTCGTGGTGCGCGGGTGTGCGGCCAGCAGCCGCACGGACGCCATGAGCGCGAGCGCCTGCACCACCTGGATCCACCCCTGCACGCGCAGCCTGGGCCCCCCCCCCAGCAGGAAGGCCACGCCGTACGCCAGCAGCATGACGCCAATCACGGCGCTGTACACCAGCGCGGATTGCCGACGCTCGTCCTCGGAGTCCTGCTGGAATTCGCCGATGCCGATGAGGCTGAGCAAGGAAAGCATTCGTGAGGCATGATATAGGGCGGTTCCCCGTCGTTGGCAACGCAGGCGGGGCCGATGCGGGGTAGTGGATTCGTTCAAGATCCCGGAATGGAGGGGACGCCGTGGCGCAGGAGACTCGGGCGAGGGAGCAGCGGTTCGAGGCCGTGGTCATCGGCAGCGGCTTTGGCGGCGCGGTGATGGCCTGCCGGCTGGGGCGGAAGTGGCCTGGGCAGGTGCTGCTGCTGGAGCGGGGACGGCGGTACCCTCGCGGCAGCTTCCCGCGCACCCCGTATGCGCTGTCTCGGGCGCTGTGGGACCCCACCCTAGGGCCCGAGGGGCGCGGCCTGTTCGACATCCGCAACTTCCGGCGGATGGACGTCGTGGTGGCCGCGGGATACGGGGGCGGATCGCTGATCTATGCGAACGTGTTCCTCCCCGCGCCGGACTGGGTGCTGGCGCAGTGGCCGGACGGCGTGCGCAGCGCCACGCTGGCGCCCTACTACGCCGTGGCGCGACAGGTGCTGGGCGCCCGCCCGCTCCCCCCGCCGGACGAGCATCCGGTGCGCCTGGTGCGGCGTCAGCAGCTGTTTGCCGAGTTTGCCGGGGCCGAGCAGCGCCCCACGGTGGCGGCCGACCTGATGGTGTGCTTCGGCCGCGCGTACGCGGCTGGGGGCACCGTGCCTCGCGCGCCGGGCATCACGGAGGTGAATGCGCATGGTGCCCCGCAGACCTCCTGCACCTACTGCGGCGAATGCGACGTGGGGTGCAACATCCACGCGAAGAACACGCTGGATCTCAACTACCTCTGGGTGGCCGAGCACCGGTACCGTGTGGACATGCGCACGGAGTCGGAGGTGTGCGGCATCGTGCCCGTGGACGTGTCGGGAGCATCAGACCCGGGGGCTAACGGGGGAGCACGGGTACCGCGTGACCTGGTGCGGTCCGGACGGGCGCCAATCCTGCCTGGCCAACCGCGTGGTGGTGTCGGCGGGGACGCTGGGCACCGTGGAGCTGCTGCTGCGGGCCCGCAAGGCGGGAACGCTGCCCAGGCTGAGCAACCGGCTGGGGCACGGCTTCTCGGGGAACGGCGACTTCATTGCCGCCGCCTTGAACGGCACCAGGGACGTGGATCCCAATCAGGGTCCGGTGATCACGCAGATCGTGGACTATGGCCTGCTGAAGCCGAGCGCCACCCCCGGCGCGGATGCGTTCCTCCTGCAGGATGCGGCGTATCCCAACTTTCTCACCTGGTACATTGAGGGGCTGCGCTGGAATCCCCTGGGCGTGTGGCGTCGCCTCGGGGGCGCGCTGGCCGCCGGCGTGCGCACATTCGGCCACTGGATGCGGAGCCGGTGGGGCAGCGGGCGCTATGCCGGCAGCATGGCCGAGGTGGTACGGCATGCGCTGCAGGAGGACCACTCCCTGCGGAGCCACCTGATCCTGAGCATGGGGATCGACCGGGCCGATGGGGTCATCTCGCTGGCCGGCAACGCGCTGCGCGTGCAGTGGCCCCAGCGGTCCAGCGGGTTCCTGTACCGCGCCCAGCGCGGGGCGGGACGGGCGCTGGCCCGGTACATGGGGGCGAAACGGTATCTGGACATGCCCACCTGGTACCGCCCGTATCGCAACAACGTGTCGGTGCACCCGTTGGGTGGCTGCACGCTGGCGACGCGCATCGAGGACGGCGTGGTGAGCGCCACCACGGGTACCCGCGGCCAGTGCTTCGGATACACCAACCTGTACGTGGCGGACGGCAGCCTCTGCCCCACCGCGGTGGGGGCCAATCCCAGCGCCACCATTACGGCGCTGGCCGAGTGGATCGCGGAAGAGGTCACGGGGCATCCGGCCACGGTGGCGCTGTGAGCGCGCCAGCGGGCGCCAGGGGGCTGCAGTTCACGGAGGTCATGCGCGGCCACCTGCTCAACCGGCCGTCCAGCTTTGCCTGGGGGGAGCACCTTGGTCGCGGCGCCGGGCTGCACATGACCGCGCGCCTGACCATCCGGATCCCCGATCTCGAGGCCTTCCTGGTGGACGCGCACCACCTGGCGGGTGTGGAGGGGCGGGTGGAGTCGCCGCTGCTGGGGGGATGGGCCGAGATCCGGCATGGCACCGTCCAGCTGTTGGCCCCCACGGCGGATCGCGACCGCCGGGTGATGCGCTATCGGCTGGTGGTGAATGATGCCCACGGGCAGGCGTGGACCGTGAGTGGCACCAAGGAGGTGCGCAACAACCTGGGCCCCGACCTGTGGCGCGACACCACCACGCTGCGCACCAACCTGTTTTGGGGGGAGGTGTCCGCGGACGAGGAAAGCCGGGCCGACCTGCGCGGCACCGGCATCCTGCGGCTGACGGTGCGCGAGTTTCTCCGGCAGCTGACCACGTTCCGCACCAATGCCCCCACGTGGCTGGGTGGCGCGCGCATCCTGCTGCGCTTTGCCGCCTTCTTCCTGGGATCGCTGTTCCAGGTGTACCGCCTCCACTGGTCCTGGCGGCTGGTCACCTGGCCGGTGAAGCTCCTGCTGTTCAACTGGCCGCTGCGCACGCTGGAGCGCCGCCCGCGCCCGTGGCCGCTGTTCACGCTGCAGGGGGTGCTGGGCGCTCCCCCCGACACCCACGCGGTGGAGACCACGGACGGCCTCACGCTGTCGCTGCTGCGCTACAAGCGGGGCGACGCCGGCGATGTGGTGCTGCTGATCCCCGGGCTCACCACGTCCAGCGACATGTTCATCATGCCGGAACACCTGAACTTCGTGGAGTACCTGCTCGCCCACGGCTTTGATGACGTCTTCCTCCTTGACGGTCGCATCAGCGCCCGCCATCCCCACAACCTCCAGCGGCATCCGTGGTCGGTGGACGACGTGGTGCTGGACAACCTGGCGGCCATCCGGAAGGTGAAGGAGCTGGTGGGCCACGATCGGCGGCTGCACCTGGTGACCCACTGCCTGGGTGCGCTGTCGGCTTCCATGATGCTGGCGCATACCGGGGGCCAGGGGATAGGCCGTGTGGTGGTGAACGGGGCCGGGCTCACGCCCCGCGGCAGCGTCGTGTCTAACCTCAAGCTGTGGCTGGGGCCCGGGACCTTTGATCGGCTGTTTGGCGTGGATTACTTCAACCCGCGCTGGGGGCAGCAGGACGCCGGGCTGGTCCCTCGGCTGCTGGCGCGGCTGGTGTCCTTCGGACACCCGGAGTGCGACGTGCCGGGGTGCCACCTGCTGAGCTTCCTGTGGGGAGTGGGAGCGCCGGTGCTGACCCGCCACGAGAACCTGCACCAGGACACCCACCATCGCATGGCCGACCTGTTTGGCGGCAGCAGCTTTGGCTACCACCGGCACATCCAGCAGATGATCGCGGCGGGGGAGCGCGCCGTGAAGCGGACCCCGCATGAGCCCCGACACCAGGACCTCCCGGCGGACTACCTAGCAAAGGCGCCGGAGATCCGCTGCCCCATGCTGCTGGTGGCGGGGCAGGAGAATGCGCTGATGCAGGATGCCAACGTGCGCTTCTTCGAGGTGCTGCGTCGGGTACCGGGGGTCCCGCATGAACTGCTGGTGCTTCCGGGGTACGGCCACTGCGACCCGTTCATCGGCCAGGCGGCGCACCGGGACGTGTTCCCGCGGATCGTGGAGTTCCTCCGGAAGACGCCATGACCGCCGGGGAACAGACCGGATTCAGGGGGTGAAGCAGGCGGTGCACGCCTCGTGCAGCGTCAACCGCTGGGAGGGGACCGGGTCGGACCTGCGAGGCACTGTGCAGGGGAGGCCAGCGGGCCACGATTCACTTGACAGTGTTAGGTAATAAATGTAAGTTAGGGCTATGTCCCTTTCGGCGCCCACCGATCCGATCCGCATGGCCTCCCTTGCCCGCCGCGAGCGGCAAAAGGCCGAGACGCGCCAGGCCATCCTGGACGCGGCGCGGGCGCTGTTCGTGGAACACGGGGTGGCAGCCACCACCATGCGCGGCATCGCCGCCGCCATCGGCTACACCCCCACCGCCATCTACCACCACTTCCGCGACAAGGAAGCGCTCCTCCTCGAGCTGTGCCTCGAGGACTTCGGCGCCATGGCGCGGGCGCTGCATGCCATCGGCACCATCCCCGACCCCATCGAGCGGCTGCGGCAGATGGCGCACGCGTACGTGGGCTTTGCCGTAGCCAACCCGCAGCAGTACCGCCTGCTGTTCATGACCGAGCTCCCCGACTTCCCGCTGGAACCCGGAAGCCCGGTCCCCTACCCGGGGGAGGGGGCCTACCGCTTTCTCGTCGACACCGTCGCCGAGGCGGCGGCCCAGCAGCGGCTCCGCGCCCCGTACGAAGACCCCGCCGTGCTGGCCCAGCTCCTCTGGAGCGGGGTGCACGGCCTCGCCACGCTGTGGTTCACCCACTTCAAGGATCCGCTGGTGCAGCTCCGGCACCCCAGCGCGGTGGTGGACGCCATGTGCGACGCCCTCATGTGCGGCGCCCTGCGCCCCGCGCCCCAGGAGGTGGGCTTCCCCTGATCGCGCCGCCCCTTTTTTTGCCCGTCCACCTAACAGTGTTGCTTTATTGGTCACCGTACAAACACCCGCCGATGTTCACCTCAGCCGCACGACGCGCCATCCTCGCCCTCGCCTTCGCCGCGCTCCCCGCCCCCGCACGGGCGCAGCCCGACACCACCACCACCCACCCCCTCCCCCCGCTCCTCCCCCTCCTCAACCAGCTCGTCACCGACGCCTGGCAGCGCAACCTCGGCGTCGCCCAACAGGACGCCGCCCTCGCTCGCGCCACCGCCGCCCGACGCGAGGCCGACGGCCGACGCCTCCCCGCCCTCGCCCTCAACGCCCGCTACTCCGAATACACCGGCGTCCTCGACGTGGGCGAATTCATCAATCCCGCCTACCGCGCCCTCAACCAGCTCATCGGCGCCCCGCAGTTCCCCACCAACATCCGCGCCACCCTCCCCTTCCGGCAGGAAACCCGCCTGGAGGCCGCCGTCCCCGTGTACAACGCCGAGCTGCAGGCGGGGCGCGACGCCGCGCGCGCCGGCGCCGCCCTGGCCGGTGCCGGACGGGACGGCGTGCGCCGCCAGGTAGCCCACGACATCCAGCAGGCATGGCTGGGGTACGCCACCGCCACGCAGCTGGTGACCGTGCTGCAGGCCACGCGCCCGGTCCTCGACGAACAGCTCCGCGTGAGCGAGCGGCTGGTCGCCGAAGGGATGCTCACCCCCGACGCGGTGCTGCGCGCGCGCGCCGACCGCAGTGAACTGGAGCAGCAGCTGGCCGAGGCGGCGGGCCGGCGCGATGCGGCCCGCCGCGGGGTGAACCTGCTGCGGCACGCCCCCGACGACCCGCCCCTGCCCCTGGCCGATCCGGCGGCGTTCCCCGCGCTCGACTCCGCCGGCGTGGAGGCGCTGGTGGCGCACGCGCTGGCCCACCGCGAGGAGCTGGCGCAGGCAACCGGCGGGGTGGCCGTGGCGCGCGCGCAGGAGCGGCTCGCCCGCGCGGGCTCGCGCCCCGCGGTGGCGGTGGCCGGCAGCTACGGCGTGCAGGGCGAGCAGTACCGCTGGGACCCCGCCCGCAACGTGGGGCTGGTGTCGGTGGTGCTCTCCTGGCCGTTCCTCAACGGGGCGCAGGACGCGCCGCGCCGCGAACAGGCCCGTGCGCTGCACACCGAGGCCACGCTCCGCCGCGCCGAGGCGGAGGCGGCGATCCGCGTGGAGGTGCGCAACGCCGTGGACGCGGTGGCCGTGGCGCGCGCGGCGCTGGTCACCGCCGAGGACCGCAGCCGCGAAGCCGATCGGGCCTTCGCGCTGGTGCGCCGCCGCTTCGCCGAGGGGATGGCCCCGCCAGTCGAGTTCCTCTCCGCCCGCACCGCCGCCACCGCCGCCGCGCTCAATGCCGTGGTGGCCCGCTTCACCGTCGCCAGCCGGCTGGTCGCGCTCGAGCGCGCCGCCGCCCTTCGCCCCCTTCCCCGCTGAGGTCGTCCATGGTTCCCCTGTTCTCCCGTTTCCTGCTGGTGCGCGTCACCCGCGTTGCCCTCCTGCTGCTCCCGGGGCTGACCGCCTGTCGCGATGCGGCCGACCCCGCCGCCACGCCGGCGCCCCCGGAGATCCCGGTGGAGTTGGCCACCGCCGTCCCGCAGGGCGCCGCCGACGTGGTGGTGGTCACGGGGCGGTACGCGGCGCGCGACGAGGTGGCGCTGGCCTTCAAGACCGGCGGCGTGGTGGCCCGCGTGCTGGTGGACGAGGGGGCGGTCGTGCGCCGCGGGCAGCGGCTGGCCGCGCTGGACCTGCGGGAAATGGACGCCGTGGTGGCCGGGGCGCGCGCTGCCGTGGACAAGGCGCAGCGTGACGCGGAGCGGCTGGCACGGCTGGCCGCCGACAGCGTGGCCACGCGCACGCAGGCGCAGGACGCGGCCACCGCGCTGGACGCGGCGCGTGCCGCGCTGGCCCAGGCCCAGGTCAACCGGGAGTACGGCGACCTCACCGCGCCGGAGGACGGCGTGATCCAGCAGCGGCTGCTGGCGCCGGGGGCGATGGCGGCCCCCGGGCAGCCGGTGCTGCTGCTGGGGGGCGCGCGGCGTGGTGCGGTGGTGCGTGCCGGCCTCCCCGATCGCGATGCGGTGCGCGTGCGCGTGGGGGATGCGGCCACGGTGCGCTTTGCCGCCGTGGATGGGGCACCGCTCACGGGGCGCGTGCTGCTGGTGGGGCGCTCGGCCGATCCGCGCACCGGCACGTATCCGGTGGAGGTGGCGGTGACGGGCGCCGAGGCGCTCCCGCTGGGGCTGGTGGGGGAGGTGCGCATCGTGCCGGCCGCGCCGCCCGCGGCGGGGGCCACGCGCGCCACCGCCTCGCGCCGCGAGGGGTCCGTGGCCGTTCCCATGGCGGCGGTGCTGGAGCCCGATGGCGATTCCGCCACGGTGCTGGTGATGGCCTCGCCGCGCGACTCGGTGCCGCAGCCGCGCCGCGTGCGGCTGCTGGGCGCCGACGGTGATGCGGCCCGGCTGGCCGGGGTGGCGCCCGGGACGCTGGTGGTGGCGCGGGGCGCCGCGTACGTGACCCCCGGCACCGTGGTGCGGGTGGTGGTGCCTGGGCGCACCGCCGGCGCCGCGGCCGCGCGCCCGGAGCCCCGCCCGTGAGGTGGCTGGGGGAGGTGACCCGCTTTGCGGTCGAGCGGTGGCAAGTGACCGTGCTGCTCTTCCTGCTCAGCCTGGGGCTCGGGGTGACCAGCTGGCTCGCCATCCCGCGCGCGGAGGACCCGGACTTCCCGGTGCCCATCTTCACCACCGTGGCCGTGTATCCCGGCGCCACGCCGGCCGACGTGGAGCAGCTGGTGGTGGACCCGCTGGAGCGGCGGCTGCGCACGCTGGCGCAGGTGAAGCAGCTGCGCAGCATCAGCCGCGACGGCGTGGGGGTGGTGACGGTGGAGTTCGACGTGGCCGTGGACGCCGAGCGCACCTATGAGCAGGTGGTGCGCGAGGTGAACGCCGCCCGCCCGGGGCTCCCCGCCGGGGTCACGTCGGTGGAGGTGCAGCGGAACGAGAACTCGGACATCGTGATGTTCCAGCTGGCGCTGGTGGCGCCCACGTCGCCGTGGCCTGCGGTGGACTCCGTGGGGCGGCGCGTGGCGGAGGCGCTGGAGCGGGTGTCCGGGGTGAAGGGGGTGAAGCGGCACGGGGCGCCCCCGCGCGAGCTGCAGGTGACGGTGTCGCTGGGGCGGCTGGGCGCGCTGGGCGTCACCCCCGGGCAGCTGCTGCAGGCGCTGGGGAGCGACAACACGGAGATCCCCGCGGGGAGCGTGGACGCGGGGACGCGGCGCTACACCGTGGGCACGGCGGGACGGTACCGCACCCCCGAGGCGGTGGGGGGAACGGTGGTGGCGGCGGGGCCCGGCGGCGTGGTGCGGGTGCGCGACCTGGCCGACGTGGCGTGGGGAGACGGGGAGGCGGTGCACCTGGCGCGCTACAACGGCCAGCGCGCCCTGTGGATCACCGTCACCGTGCAGTCGGGGCGCAACGTGTCGGCGGTGCGCGACGCGGTGTGGCGGGCGCTCGACCGGATGGAGCCGGAGCTGCCGGCGGGGATCACGCTCGCGCGCGGCTTCGACCAGGCGCGCAACGTGGAGGCGCGACTGTCGCGGCTGGGGTGGGACTTCGCCATCGCCATCGGGCTGGTGCTCCTCACGCTGCTGCCGTTGGGGACGCGCGCGTCGCTGGTGGTGATGGTGTCCATCCCGCTGTCGCTGGCGCTGGCGGTGGCCATGCTGCACGCGACCGGCTTCACGATCAACCAGCTGTCCATCGTGGGGTTCGTGATCGCGCTGGGGCTGCTGGTGGACGACTCCATCGTGGTGGTGGAGAACATCGCGCGGCTGCAGCGCGGGGGGATGGACCGGCGCCGCGCGGCGATCGAGGGGACGCGGCAGATCGGCGTGGCGGTGCTGGGGGCCACGGGGACGCTGGTGTTCGCCTTCGTGCCGCTGCTGTTCCTGCCGGGGCTCTCGGGGCGCTACATCCGCTCGCTCCCCATGGGGGTGGTGACGGCGGTGGCGGCGTCGCTGCTGGTGTCGGTGACCATCGTGCCGTGGCTGGCCAGCCGGTTGCTGCCGCGCACGGCGGAGGCGCACGGCAACCGCGCGCTGCAGTGGGTGGAGGGGGTCATCACCCGCGGCTACGCGCCGCTGCTGCGCGGCGCGATGGCGCATCCCGGGCGCACGCTGGCGCTGTCGGCGGCGCTGGTGGCGGGGGCGGTGGCGCTGGTCCCCGTGGTGGGCTTCTCGCTGTTCCCGGCGGCGGGGACGCCGCAGTTCTACGTGAACGTCACCACGCCCGAGGGGAGCACGCTGGCGGAGACCGACCGCGCGGTGCGGTTTGCCGAGGGGGTGCTGCGCGCGCACCCGGCGGTGGCGGGGGTGTTGGCCAACAGCGGACGCGACAACCCGTCGGTGTACTACAACGTGTTCGAGCGCCCCGAGTCGCCCGTGCACGGGCAGCTGCTGGTGCGGCTGCACCCGATTGCCGGGCCGGCGCAGGCGCGGCTGCAGGACTCGCTGCGCACGGTGCTGGCGGGGTACGCGGGGGCGGAGGTGGCACTGGAGGCGTTCGTGAACGGGCCGCCCATCGACGCGCCCATCGCCATGCGGCTGGAGGGCCCCGACCTGGACACGCTGCGCGCGCTGGCGGCGCGCACGGCGCGGGCGATGCGGGCGGTTCCCGGGACGCGGCTGGTGCGCGACCCGCTGCGGCTCTCGCGCACCGACCTGCGCGTGGTGGTGGACCGGGGCAAGGCGGGGCTGTTGGGGGTCCCCTCGGCGGAGGTGGAGCGGACGCTGCGGCTGGGGATTGCGGGGCTGGAGGCGGGGAAGGTGCAGGCCGGGGACGGCGAGGAGCGTCCGCTGGTGGTGCGCACCGCGCACGACGGGCGCCCCGGGCCCGAGGCGCTGGCGCGCATCCAGGTGGCGAGCGTGACCGGGGCGATGGTCCCGCTGCCGCAGCTGGTGGGCACACGCCTGGTGGCGTCGGCGGCGGAGATCCGCCACACCGACCGGCAGCGCTCGGTGACGGTGACCAGCGGGGTGCTCCCCGGGTACAACACCAACGCCGTGACGCAGGGGGTGCTGGCGGCGCTGGACTCCCTGGCGCTGCCCCCCGGGTACGCGCTGGTGCCGGCGGGGGAGATCGAGAGTCGCGAGGAGAGCTTTGGCGGCGTGGGGGGCGCGGTGCTGGTGGCGGTGTTCGCGATCCTCATGATCCTGGTGCTGGAGTTCCGCGACTTCCGCACCACGCTGGTGGTGGCGTCGGTGATCCCGCTGGGGGTGGTGGGGGGGGTGCTGGCGCTGTTCCTCTCGGGGTACACGCTGTCGTTCACCGCGCTCATCGGCTTCGTGGCGCTGGTGGGGATCGAGATCAAGACCAGCATCCTGCTGGTGGACTTCACCGACCAGCTGCGCGCGGAGGGGGTGGAGCTGCGGGAGGCGGTGGAGCGGGCGGGGGCGGTGCGCTTCCTCCCCATCGTGCTCACCACCTGCACGGCCATCGGCGGGCTGCTGCCGCTGGCGCTGCAGGGGTCGGGGCTGTACTCGCCGCTGGCGTGGGTGATCATCGGCGGGCTGGTGTCCAGCACGCTGATTGCGCGGCTGGTGACGCCGGTGCTGTACCTGAAGCTGGCGCCGAGGGTGGCGGCTTCGGCCCCCGTCCACACGGCCGGCGCCTAGCGATGCGCGTGGCGGGTGGGGGGCGTCTGCTCCAGAGTCCGGGGGCGTGGCGCCCTCCCCCTCACACCCGCCGCAGCACCGCTTCGTGCGCCGCCTTGGTCTCGGGCGACGGATCCACCCCCAGCTCCTCGGCGATGAGCCGCCGGCAGGCCTCGTAGGCCAGGAGCGCCTCGGCGCTGTTCCCCATGGCCGCCAGCGCGCGCATCACGAGGCGGTGGCCGGCCTCGCGGAAGGGTTGGATGGCCAGCATCTCGTGGCCGTTCTGCAGCGCCAGCGCGGGTTCGTCGTTGGCCAGGTACACGGCGCCCCGCACCTCCAGGGCGCGCAGGCGGATCTCGCGGAGGCGGACGCGCCACCCGTCCACCCAGGCCCCCTCCTCCCCGGGAAAGAAGGGGCGCCGGGCGATGTGATGCGCCACGGCGCTGGGGCCGTAGGCCACGGGGATGCGCCCGTGCCGGACGGCCGCCTCGGCCTCATGCACCGCCTCGGCGGCCGCCTCCAGGTCCACCCACACCGGCACCGGGGGGCGCAGTTCGTAGGTGCCGCGCGCGCCCACCAACGCGTGAGTCCAGCCGGGGCCCAGCCGCGCCAGCAGGGGGCGCAGGCGCGAGGCCAGCGCGTTGAGGGCGCTGTCGGACGCGCGGGGGGACTCGCGCGGCCAGAGGATCTGGGTCAGCTCGCTCCGGGAAAGCGGGCGTCCGCGCTCCAGCAGGAGGGCGGCGAACACCAGCCGCGCCTGCTGGCTGGGGAAGTCGCCGGTGGTGATCCACCCCGCCGCGCTTTCCACGGCCACGTGCCCCGCGAGGTAGACGCGCACGGTGGGGAGGGCGGCGGCCGTCGCCGCTCCCGGTCCCGGAGCTGTCATCACGCACCCCTCCAAGGAGAATCCAAGCTCTCGCCAAGGTTGGCGCCTAACATAGCCCGCGGGGGCCAGCCCCCGCCCACTTCCACCCCAACCGGAGGCCGCGCGCATGAGCGAGGGCAAGAAGGTGTGCTGTGACTGCGGGACCGTGATCCGGGGGAGCACCGACCCCCAGCTGATTGCCGAGGTGCAGGCCCACGCCAAGTCGGTCCACAACCTGGAGCTCACGCCCGCCCAGATCCTCTCCATGGCGGAGCCGGCCTGACATGCGCGCCCCGCCGTCCCGGGCGCTGGTCGCCCTGATGCTCGTTGCCGTTGCGTTGGCGCCAGGGGCTGCCGCCCAGGCGCAGCGTTCCGCCCCCACCGCTCCCGCCGCCATGTCGCCACGCAGTCTCCTCATTCACATCACCGCGGGCCCCAACGATCCCACCCGCGCCGCCCTGGGCTTCAACGTGGCCAAGGCGGCCGTCGACGAGGGGCACCGCGTGACCATCTTCCTCGCGGGCGACGGCGTGCAGCTGCTCCGGGACGGGGTGCTGGCGTCGCTGGTGGGGCTGGGGACCGGGACCCTCAAGGAGCTGTACGACGGCTTCGTGGCCAAGGGGGGGCGTCTGGTCGTCTCGGGGGGCTCGGCCAAGGCGCGCGGGGTCACCGAGGCGGACCTGGCGGGGAAGCCGGCCGAGTTCGGCGGCCCGCCGCAGCTGGTGAAGCTGGCCCTCGAGCACGACCGGGTGATCACGTACTGACGGGGCGGGGCGCGGGGGGCGCGCGGGCGGTCGCCGTCCCCCGGAACAGCCGGATGGGCGCGCGGTGTTGATGAGATTCACGCCTGCCCCCCTTCGCCATGTCCCGCCTCGACGCCCGCCATGCCCTGCGCGGGGACCTCCGTTCGGAGGACCCCGGCTCCCCCTTCGCCCCGCGCGACGCGTGCGGCGTGGGGTTCATTGCCCGGCAGGACGGGGCGCGCACCCACGAGGTGGTGGCGCTGGCGCTGGAAGCCTCGGCGCGGCTGGCGCACCGCGGCGCGGCCTCCACCGACCTGTCGGCCGACGGCGCCGGCGTGCTCACGCAGATCCCGCGGCGCCTCTGCATCCTGGCGGCGTCGCGGCTGGGGATCCCGCTCCCGGCGGACGCCAGCATCGGCGTGGGGATGCTGTTCCTCCCCGCCGAGCCGCAGGCGCAGGCCCAGGCGGTGGCGCTGGTGACCGAGGTGCTGCTGGGGGACGGGATCCCGCTGCTGGGGTGGCGCGAGGTGCCGGTGCGCCCCGAGGTGCTGGGGGCCAGCGCGCGCGCGGCGATGCCGGTGATCCGGCAGGTGCTGGTGGGGCGCCCCGCCGGTGCCGACGACGACACCTGGGAGCGGCAGCTGTACCTGGCGCGCCGGGAGCTGGAGCACCGCGCGGCCGCGCGGGGGCTGGACGCGCTGTACGTCTGCTCCCTGTCGTGCCGCACGGTGGTGTACAAGGGGCTGCTCACCGGCGGGCAGCTGGGGGACTTCTACCCCGACCTGCGCGACCCGGCGTTCGAGAGCGCCATTGCCGTGTTCCACGAGCGCTACGCCACCAACACGCTCCCCCGCTGGGAGCTGGCGCAGCCGTTCCGCCTGCTGGCGCACAATGGCGAGATCAACACGCTGTGGGGGAACCGCAACGGCATGGCCATGCGCGACGGGCTGCTGGCGGCGCCGGTGTTCGGCGCGCTGGCCGACCGCGTGCGCGAGCCGATCCGTCCCCGCGGGAGCGACTCGGCCAGCCTGGACAACGCCATGGAGCTGCTGGCGCGCGCGGGGCGCGCGCCGGTGCACGCGGCGCTCATGCTGGTGCCGCAGGCGTGGGAGCGCTACCCCGACGTGGACCCGTCGATCAAGGCGTTCTACGAGTATCACCAGTGCCTCGTGGAGCCGTGGGACGGCCCGGCGGCGCTGGCGTACAGCGACGGTATGCAGGTGGCGGTCTCGCTGGACCGCAACGGGCTGCGCCCGTGCCGCTACACCATCCGCGCCGACGGGATGGTGGTGGCGGGGTCGGAGGTGGGGATCGTGGACTTCGACCCGCGCGACGTGGTGGAGACCGGCAAGGTGGGGCCGGGCGGGGTGTTCCTGGTGGACACCGCCGGGCGGCGCATCGTGCGCAACCTGGCCGCCAAGCGCGAGGTGGCGGCGCGCCGTCCCTACGGCAAGTGGATCGCGCAGCAGATGGCCACGCTCCCCCCCAGCGACGGCACCGAGCCGCTGGTGCGCGCCAGCGACCAGCTGCGCCCGCAGCAGCTGGCGTTCGGCTACGGGCACGAGGAGCTGCGGCTGGTGCTGGAGCCGATGGCGACGAGCGGCGGCGAGGTGGTGCACAGCATGGGGGATGACGCGCCGCTGGCGGTGCTCTCCCCCACCGCGCCGCCGCTGTACGCGTACTTCCGGCAGCGGTTCGCGCAGGTGACCAACCCGCCGATGGACGCGTTGCGCGAGTCGATGGTGATGTCGCTGCGCATGCACTTGGGGCGGCGCGGGTCGCCGCTGGCGGAGAAGCCCGATGCGGC
This sequence comes from Gemmatimonadaceae bacterium, assembly GCA_040380205.1. GTDB lineage: Bacteria > Gemmatimonadota > Gemmatimonadetes > Gemmatimonadales > Gemmatimonadaceae > Gemmatimonas. The sequence continues at coordinate 10,920 of JBEIJM010000019.1, read as the reverse complement.
GCGGATGCTGCGCGTCGAGCATCCGGTGCTGCTCCCCGACGAGATGGCGGCGCTGCGGGCGTTCCCCGGCTTTCCGGCGGCCACGCTGGACCTGACCTACGGCGTGGAATCGCGCCCCGAGGCGCTGGAGGCGGCGCTGGACGCGCTGGGGCGGCGCGCGGAGGCGGCGGCGCGCAAGGGCGCGCGGCTGCTCATCCTGAGCGACCGGAAGGCGGGGGCGGAGCGCGTCCCCATCCCCGCGCTGCTGGCGCTGGGGGCGGTGCGGCAGCACCTGGTGCGCGCCGGGCTGCGCGCGCGGGTGGGGCTGGTGGTGGAGGCGGGGGACGCCCTGGACCAGCATCACGTGGCGGCGCTGTTCGGCTACGGGGCGGAGGCGGTGCATCCGTGGCTGGCGATGGAGACGGTGGCCACGCTCTTTGCCGAGGCGCACGGGCGCGTCGACGCCGACCCCGAGCGCCCCACCCCGTCGGTGGCGCAGTCGCGCTATCGCGCCGCGCTGGAGAAGGGGTTGCTCAAGGTGCTGGCCAAGATGGGGATCAGCACGCTGTCGTCGTACTGCGGCGCGCAGACCTTCGACGCGCTGGGGCTGGGCGCCGACGTGATCGACCGCGCCTTCGCCGGCACGGCGTCGCCGCTGGGGGGGATCTCGTTGCGCGAGCTGGCGGAGGACCTGCTGCACCGCCACCGGCGCGGCTACGGGGCGGAGGCGGCCACCGCGCTCCCCGACGCGGGGCGCGTGCGCTATCGCAAGGACGGCGAGCCGCACGCCTGGGCGCCCACCACGGTGCTGGCGCTGCAGCAGGCCACGGGGAGCGCGCGCGCGTCGCGGGCGGGCGCCGGCGGGGAGGAGGCGTGGCGCAGCTTCCTGGCGCGCGCCGACGGGGCGGCGCCGGTGACGGTGCGCGACCTGCTGGCCGTGCGCGAGGGGACCCCGATCCCGCTGGCGGCGGTGGAGCCGATGGAGGCGATCCGCGCGCGCTTCATCACGTCGGCGATGTCACTGGGATCGCTGTCGCCGGAGGCGCACGAGGTGCTGGCGGTGGCGATGAACCGCATGGGCGCGCGCTCCAACAGCGGCGAAGGGGGGGAAGACCCGGCGCTGTACGCGCGGCCGGCGGCGGAGCGCGGGGACAGCCGCATCAAGCAGGTGGCGTCGGCGCGCTTCGGCGTGACCACGCCGTACCTGGCGCGCGCCGAGGAGATCGAGATCAAGGTCGTGCAGGGGGCCAAGCCCGGCGAGGGGGGGCAGCTGCCCGGGCACAAGGTGACGGCGCTCATCGCGCGGCTGCGTCACGCCACGCCGGGGGTGCCGCTCATCTCGCCGCCGCCGCACCACGACATCTACTCCATCGAGGACCTGGCGCAGCTGGTGCACGACCTCAAGGCGGTGAACCCGCGGGCGAAGGTCGGCGTGAAGCTGGTGGCCGCGGCGGGGGTGGGGACGGTGGCGGCGGGGGTGGCCAAGGCGTTCGCCGACTACGTGCTCATCGCCGGGCACAGCGGGGGCACCGGGGCGTCGCCGCTATCCAGCATCAAGCATGCCGGGTCCCCGTGGGAGCTGGGGGTGGCGGAGGCGCAGCAGGTGCTGGTGGCCAACGGGCTGCGGCACCGCGTGGAGCTGCGGGTGGACGGCGGGCTGCGCACGCCGCGCGACGTGATCATCGCGGCGCTGTTGGGGGCGGAGGCGTACGGCTTCGGCACCGCACCGCTGGTGGCGATCGGGTGCGACATGGCGCGGCAGTGCCACCTGAACAGCTGCCCGGCGGGGATCGCCACGCAGCGCGAGGAGCTGCGGGCGAAGTTCCGGGGGACGCCGGAGCAGGTGGTGGCGTACTTCACGCGGCTGGCCGAGGGGGGTGCGCGAGGAGCTGGCGCGGCTGGGGGTGCCGTCGCTGCAGGCGCTGGTGGGGGCGGTGGAGCGGCTGCAGCGCGCCGAGCGTCCGGAGGTGCCGCGGGCGGCCATGCTGGACCTGTCGCTGCTGCTGGCGGCGCCCGCGCGCGCCGACGAGCCGCGGGTGCGCACGCTGGAGGCCAACGCGCGCCCGGCGGGGCCGTCGCTGGACGAGGCCATCCTGGCCGACGCGGCCCAGGCGCTGCGCGAGGGCACCGCGTTTTCGGGGCGGTACGGCATCCGCAACCATCACCTCACCGTGGGGGCGCGCGTGGCCGGCGAGCTGGCGCGCCGCGCGGCCGACGGCGCGCCGGTGCCCCCGGCCCTGTCGCTGACCTTTGCCGGGAGCGCGGGGCAGAGCTTCGGCGCGTTTGCCGTGCCGGGGATGTCGCTGGTGCTGGAGGGGGAGGCCAACGACTACGTGGGGAAGGGGCTCAACGGCGGCACGATCGTGGTGCGCCCCTTCCGCAACGCGCGCTATCGGGGCGCCGGCCACCTGAACATGATCCTCGGCAACACGGTGCTGTACGGGGCCACCGACGGGATGCTGTTTGCGGCCGGGCAGGCGGGGGACCGCTTTGCGGTGCGCAACTCGGGGGCGTGCGCGGTGGTGGAGGGGGTGGGCAACCACGGGTGCGAGTACATGACCGGGGGCGTGGTGGCGGTGCTGGGGCGGGCCGGGCGCAACTTCGGCGCGGGGATGTCCAACGGCGTGGCCTACGTCTTCGACGAGGCGGGGAGCTTTGCCAGCCGGCTGAACCACGAGCTGGTGGTGCTGGGGGAGCTGGACGCCGACGACGTGTCGCTGGTGGGGCTGCTGCTGGAGGCGCATGTGGCCCACACGGGGAGTGCGCGCGGGCGGTGGCTGCTGGGGCAGGGGAGCGCCGGGCACGGGGCGTGGCGCAAGGTGAAGCCGCGAGGGCGCGTGGCCGAGGTGGCGGCAATCCGAGACCGGTGGCTGGCGCGGCTGGCGGGGGACGCGGCGGCGCGCGTGCCGGAGTCGGTGGCGGCGGCGGCGATGGCCGCACGGTAGCGGGGCCCGGGGGGCGCTCCATCCCCTTGGCAGGGGGCGGTTCTGGCGCGAGGATACCGTGTTGTGCGCGTTTCGCGGGCCGCCGCGCCCGTGCTCCAGCCCCCTCACCCCCCCGTTCGCATGCGTCCTGTCCGCTCCCTTGCGGCCGCGGCCGTCGCCGTGCTCCTGGCGGCCCCGCTGACCGCCCAGCCGCCGGCGGCGGCGCCCGCCGCCGCCGCGTCCCCTGAGGACGCGCTCCTTGGCGCGCTCCGGTGGCGCAACATCGGCCCCGCCAACATGATGGGGCGCATCGTCGACGTGGAGGGGATCCCCTCGCCGTCCAAGACGCTGTACATGTCCACCGCGGCCGGTGGCGTGTGGAAGTCCACCAACAACGGCCTCACCTGGCGCGCGGTGCTGGACACCGCGCGCGTGGCCTCGGGCGGCGACCTGGCCATCGCCCCCTCCGACACCAACGTCGTGTACTGGGGCACCGGCGAGCCCAACTCGCGCAACTCCATCTCCCCGGGCGGCGGGATCTACAAGAGCACCGACGGCGGGAAGAGCTGGCGCTTTCTCGGGCTGGCCGAGACGCGCCACATCGGGCGGATCCAGGTGCATCCCACCGACCCCAACACCGTGTGGGTGGCGGCGCTGGGGCACGCGTGGGGCCCCAACCCCGAGCGCGGGCTGTACAAGAGCACCGACGGCGGCGCGACCTGGCGGCTGGTCAAGTTCATCAACGCGCAGACGGGCTTCGTGGACGTGCAGGTGCACCCCGCCAACCCGCAGCTGCTGTTCGCCTCCAGCTACCAGCGCGTGCGCGGCCCGTACTTCCTGAACTCCGGGGGCCCCGGCTCGGCGCTGTGGAAGAGCGCCGACGGCGGCGAGACGTGGAGCGAGGTCACGGGCGGCGGCTTCCCCGCCACCCCCAAGGGGCGCATCGAGATCGCCATCGCCCGCTCCAACCCGCAGGTGATGTACACCATGGTGGAGGCGGACACCGCCCCCAACGCGGTGAAGGACCCCGCCAAGGCCCCCGCGCGGCGCCCCAGCGGCCTGTACCGGTCGGCGGACGGCGGCGCGACGTGGACGTACATGAACCCCGAGAACACGCGGCCGTTCTACTACGCGCAGGTGCGCGTGGACCCGACCGACGAGAACCGCGTGTACTGGTCGTCCACGCCGGTCAAGTTCTCCAGCGACGGCGGGAAGACCGCGGGCAACACGACGCAGGGGCTCCACGTGGACCACCACGCCATGTGGATCGACCCGAAGGACGGCCAGCGCATCGTGGTGGGGAACGACGGCGGCATCGGCGTGTCGATGGACCGCGGCGGCAACTGGCACTTCCCCAACAGCGTGGCGCTGGGGCAGTTCTACAACATCTCGGCGGACAACGCGGTGCCGTACCGGGTGTGCGGCGGGCTGCAGGACAACGGCTCCTGGTGCGGCCCCAGCCGCCGCAGGAACGGCCCCGTGACCAACGCCATGTGGCACAGCGTCGGCGGCGGCGACGGCTTCGTGACGCAGCAGGACCCCGTCGACGCCGACCTGCTGTACTCCACGTCGCAGGGGGGGAACATGGGGCGGCTGCGCTTCTCCACCGGCGAGCGGACGGCGCTGCGCAAGCCCACCTGGCGCGAGAGCGGCTACCTGGTGTGGAGCGACTCCATCCTGGCCGCGTGGCCCGACACCACGAAGCCGCAGACGGCGGCGCAGAAGAAGGCCATCGCGGCGCTCCGCGCCCGGCAGCGCGCCGACTCGGTGGCCTGGTCGCTGCGCTGGAACTGGAACACGCCCTACCTGATCAGCCAGCACAACCCGGCCACGCTGTACTTCGGCGCCAACCGCGTGCTCAAGAGCGTCAAGTACGGCGACGAGATGTTCCCCATCTCCCCCGAGCTGTCGTACGCCGACTCGGCCAAGCTGCACGTGGCGCTGCGCACCACCGGGGGGATCACTCCCGACGTGACCGGCGCGGAGACCTTCGGCACGGTGGTGTCGCTGCACGAGTCGCCGGTGCGCCCGGGGCTGCTGTACGCCGGCACCGACGACGGGCGGGTGTGGGTCACGCGCAACGACGGGGCGACGTGGGAGGAGCTCACGGGGCGCTTCCCGGGGGTCCCGGCGGGGAGCTACGTGTCGCGGATCGAGCCGTCGCACTTCGACACGGCCGCGTTCTACGTGACCTTCGACAACCACCGCCGCGACGACTACACGCCGTACGTGTACGCCACGCGCGACGGAGGGCGCACCTTCGCGTCACTGGCGGCCACGCTGCCGCGCGGGCACGCGGACTTCGTGCACGTGATCCGCGAGGACCCGAAGAACCGCGACCTGCTGTTCCTGGGGACCGACGTGGGGGCGTACGTGTCGCTCGACCGCGGCGCCACCTGGAAGCGGTTCATGGCGGGGCTCCCCACGGTGCCGGTGCACGACCTGCTCATCCACGCGCGCGACGGCGAGCTGATCGCCGGCACGCACGGGCGGAGCATCTGGATCGTGGACATCACGCCGCTGCAGCAGCTGACGCCCGCGGTGCGCGCGGCGAAGGCGGCGGTGTTCGCGCCGCGGGTGGCGCACCAGTGGGGGGAGGCGCCGGTGAACGGCGGGAACCCGGGGCAGGGGGTGTTTGCCGCGCCCAGCCCCGCCTACGGGGCGACGCTGTGGTACCACGTGGCCGAGGGGGCGCCGGGGCAGGCGCGGCTGGTCATCCAGGACGCCAGCGGCGACACGCTGCGGACGCTCACGGGCCCCGCGCGGGCGGGGCTGCACCAGGTGGTGTGGGACATGCGCGGGCAGCGGGCGGCCGCGCCGCCGCCGCCGCTCTCGCCGTCGCAGCGCCGGGACAGCGTGAACCGGGCGGTGCGGGTGATGCGGGCGCTGGACTCGCTGGAGAAGGCGGGGGCGGTGCCCGCGCCGATGCTGGCGATGATCCGCACCGCGGCGCAGACCGGGCAGCCGCCCGCCGCCATGGCGGCGATGATGGGCGGGGGCGGCGGGGGCTTTGGCGGCGGCTTCGGCGGTGGCGGCGGCGCGGGCGGGTTCGTGGAGCGCCCCGGGGAGAGCACCCCGGTGCCCAGCTTCCCCACGGGGGGCGCGGCGGCCGGCGGCCGTGGCGGTGCGGGGGGTGGTGGCCGCGGTGGCGCAGCGGCCGGCGGTGCCGGCCCGGCGGAGATGATGGCCGCCTTCGGCCCGCTGCGTGACGCGCTGGGGGAGGACTTCGCGGCGCTGGGGCTGTTCCCCGGCATGGGCGGGGGCCGCGGCGGGCGAGGCGGCGGGGCACAGACCGTCCTCATGGGTACGGGCGACTACAAGGTCACGCTGATCGTCGGCGGGCAGTCGTCCACCACCACGCTGCGCCTCGAGCGGGTGAGCGGTGGGGAGGGGGGCGGCGGCTTCTTCGGCGGGGATGACGACGAGCCGGGGCGCGAGCCCGGCCGCTGATTGGCTGAGGGGCTGAGGCACCGAGGGGCGCCCCGCTGGCGGGGCGCCCCTCGTGGCGTCAGGGGGTGCCCGACACCGGCTGGCCCCAAACCCGCGGCCGTGTGGCGGGTGCATCGGCCGGCCGGGAACGCCCCGCGCCGGCTCCGGTGCACCACACGGGAGGGAGCGGATGCACCGGGAGACGAATCGTGCGGGGGGGTGGGTGCGGGTGGCGGCGGCGGCCGTGCTCGCCGCGGCGCTGCTGGCGGGGGGGTGCGGCGGACGGGTGCGGGTGACCACGCAGGCGGCCCCGGGGGTGAGCTTCGCGGAGTTCCGCACCTTCCGCATCCTCACGCCGCCGCCGCGCCGCGACGGCCGGGCCGGGGCGCCGGACGACCTCATGCTGGTGACCTCGATCACCAATCGCGCGCTGCGCACCAACATCACCGACGCCTTCATCGCGCGCGGCTACGCCCTCGACGACGGGGCCCCCACGTTCACCGTGGCGTACTACGCCAGCAGCCGCGAGAAGCTGGACATCGACCTGTGGGATTACGGCTACCGGGGGCGCTGGTGGGGGCCGTGGCGCACGCCGGGACCGGCGACGGCCACGACGTACTACACCGAGGGGACGGTGGTCATCGATGTGATCGACGCGCGCACCAACGACCTGGTGTGGCGGGGGCGTGGCGTGGCGCGCACCAGCGACGACCCGGCGGAGTTCCAGCGCAACCTGCGCGAGGCGGTGCAGGCGGTGGTGAAGCGGTTCCCGGAGCGCTGAGCGAGGGCGCGGTCAGGGCGCGGTCAGGGCGCGGTCAGGGCGCGGGCGGCTCCAGCCGTTCCCCCAGCGCGGGGAAGCCCCGGTCGGCGGCCATCTGCGCCGGGGTGGCGCCCTCGGCCGTGCGCGCGCCGGGGTCGGCGCCGCGCGCCAGCAGGAGGTCGCACAGGGCGTCCGCGCCGCGCGAGGCGGCCAGGTGCAGCGGCGTGGCGCCATGGGCGTCGCGGGCGGTGACCGACGCCCCCCGCCATGACCAGCCGGCGCACCAGCGTGGCGTTCACGGCCCCCGCCAGGGCGGCGTGCAGGGGGGTGTTGCGCGTGGCGTTGGTGGCGTGGCCGTTGATCGGCGCGCCGTGGTCGATGAGCAGCGCCGCGGCCTCGTCGCGCCCGAAGAAGGCGGCCAGGTGCAGCGGGGTCCACCCGTCGCTGCTGCGGCGCACGCGGGCGTCGTCGTCCTCCTCCAGCGCGGTGCGCAGCGCGGGCACGTCGCCCAGCGCCGCGGCCTCGCAGGCGTCCGGCGCGCGCCCGGCCAGCAGCAGTGGCACCAGCTCCGGCGCCCCCAGGTAACAGGCATGCAACACCAGCGTCTCGCCGCCCGCGGCGCGCCCGCGCGCCAGCTGGGGGTCGGCGGCCAGCAACTCGGCCACCTGCTGCGCGTTGCGGCGGCGCATGGCGTCGAGGAGCGGGGCGGGGGCGGACGTCATGCCCACAAACTAGGGGGAGCGCCCCGGGGCTGGCGAGGGTATGCTTGCCCCATGCGCCCCATCTTCCGCGCGCGGGCCGCGGCCCGCGCCCTCACCTCCGTGGCCCTGGTGGCCGCCGCCCTCGCCGCCCTGGCGGGCGGGTGCGCCCGCCGCGTCCCGGCTCCCGTCTCCGCCCGTCCGGCCGCCATGTTCCCCACTCCCCTCGTGATCGCCCACCGCGGCGCCAGCGGGCACCGCCCCGAACACACGCTGGAGGCGTACGCGCTGGCGGTGGCCATGGGCGCCGACTTCATCGAACCCGACCTGGTCATCTCGAAGGACGGCGTGCTGGTGGCGCGCCACGAGAACGAGATCGGGGGCACCACCGACGTGGCCGACCGCTACCCGGCGCGCAAGCGCACCGCCGTGATCGACGGCACCCCCGTGACCGGGTGGTTCACCGAGGACTTCACGCTGGCCGAGCTGCGCACGCTGCGCGCGCGCGAGCGGCTGGCGTTCCGGTCGCACGCGCACGACGGACAGTTTGCCATCCCCACCTTCGACGAGGTGCTGGCGCTGGCCGATTCGCTGGGGCGGCGGCGCGGGCGGCCGGTGGGGGTGTACCCCGAGACCAAGCATCCCACCCACTTCCGCGGGATCGGACTCCCGCTGGAGCCGCCGCTGCTGGCCGCGCTGCGCGCCCGCGGGCTGGACCGTGCCGACGCGCCGGTGTTCATCCAGAGCTTCGAGGTGGGGAACCTGCAGGCGCTGCGTCGCGAGACGCGGGTGCCGCTGGTGCTGCTGCTGTCGGGGAACGACGTGCCGTACGACCGGCAGCTGCTGGGGGACCGCCGCACCGGCGCCCAGTGGGTGACGCCGGCGGGGCTGCGCGAGGTGGCGGGGTTTGCCGACGCCGTGGGGGTGAACACGCGCATGCTGGTGGGGGGCGCGGCGGAGGCGGTCCCCACGTCGCTCGTGCGCGACGCGCACGCGGCGGGGCTTGCGGTGCACGCGTGGACGCTCCGCCCGGAGGCGGCCTTCCTGGCGCCGCGCTACCAGGGCGACCCGCTGGCCGAGGTGCGCGAGCTGGCCGCGCTGGGGGTGGACGGGCTGTTTGGTGACTACCCCGACCAGGTGGTGCTGGGGCTGGGGCGCACGCCCTAGCTGGTGACCCCTGGCCTCCAGAGCCGGCGGCGACCGGGGCGCAGACGCCCGGCCGCCGCTCGGCCCCCTACGCCATCCCCTACTCCATCGCGAATTCGCGGGCGAACGCCACCGGGAAGGAGAAGGTCTTGGCGCGCGTGCGCGACTCCATCGCGTCGGCCACCCGCTCCAGGCGCGCGGTGATGGCCAGGATCTTCTCCTGCGCCTTGCGCCCGGCCTCGTTGAGCCCCTCGAGCTTGTCGATGGCCCAGAACTTCACCAGGTCCTCGACGATCCTGATGTAGTCGCGCGGGCCGTAGATCCCGGCGCGGCGGATCACGTCGGCCATGTCGCGGAAGTGCGGCATGTTGATGCCGGGCATGTCGATGCTGGGCATGATCTGCACCGCCGACTCGAGGGCGCGGTTGGGGTCGCGCTGGAGGACCCGCGCGAACACCTCGCGGTAGAACACGTAGTGGCGCGCCTCCTCCTTGGCCACGTTCGACAGCACGGTGCCGATGAGCGGCTCGTACTCCCCCGCCAGCCGGCCGGTGTTGGCGTGGCTGACCTGCGTGGCGCGCTCCTGCAGCGAGGTGTACACGAACACGCGGTACGGGTCCTTGTCCCAGGTGGGCTCGAACCCCGCCTTGAGGTACTCGAACTGCATCCGCTCCAGCACCGGGTTGTCCAGGATGCGCGTGTCGTGCATGTAGTCGTGCAGCACGGCGCCGTGGCGGTCCTCCTCCGCGGTCCAGAGGTTGTTCCACTTGGCCCAGAAGGTGTCGCCCCCCAGGTAGGTGGCCAGCAGGCGGTGGAAGTGCGGGAGCCCCTCCTCGGTGAGGGTGTTGAGCGCCAGCGCCACGCGGGCGGGGAGGCTGATCCCGCGGGCGCGCTCGCGCAGCGCCTTCACCCATGCGTCGGGGTCGGTGTCGGGCTCGGGGGCCAGCAGATCCGACGGAAACCAGAGGATGCGCTTGGCCTCGTGCGTGGCCATGAGCTGCGCCACGTCGGGCTCGAGGTCGGCCAGCACCTCGACCCGGGCAAGGATCTCGGGATCGGGGGAGGGGAGGAGCATGGGGCGCGTGCGGGGCGGCCGGGGGCGCCGGGGGATCCGGGGCGCCCGAGCCGCGGGGAACGGGACCGGGGGCAATATACCCCGGCCGGGGGGGCTCTGCCCGCGTAGATTGCGGGGATGACCCCACCGTCCTCCGCCAAGAAGCCCAAGTACGACACCAAGCGCGCCTGGGGCGAGGCCCGGGCGCTCATCTGGGAGCACCGCCGTTCCGTCGCCATCGGGCTGCTGCTCATGCTGGTGAGCCGCGCCGCCGGGCTGGTGCTGCCGTACGCCCCCAAGTACGTGATCGACGAGGTGCTCCCCAGCCGCGACCTGGCGCTCCTCACCCGCATCGCGCTCATCGGCGGCGCGGCCACGCTGGTGAACGCCGTCACCAGCTTCGCGCTGTCGCAGGTCGTGAGCGTGGCCGCGCAGCAGGCCATCGCGCGGCTCCGCGAGGAGGTGCAGGCGCACCTCATCCGCCTGCCGGTGCACTACTTCGACAGCACCAAGAGCGGCACGCTGGTGTCGCGCGTCATGAACGACCCCGAGGGGATCCGCAACCTCATCGGCACCGGGCTCATCCAGCTCACCGGCGGGCTGCTCACCGCCGCCGTGGCGGTGGGGGTGCTGGTCTCGCTCAACTGGCGGCTCACGCTGGGGACGGTGGTGTTCCTCGGCGCCTTCGCCGGCGGGATGTCGGTGGCCTTCAAGCGGCTGCGCCCGGTGTTCCGCGAGCGCGGGCAGATCACCGCCGAGGTGACGGGGCGCCTGACGGAGACGCTGGGCGGCATCCGGCTGATCAAGGTGTACACCGCCGAGGCGCGCGAGACCGCCGTGTTCCGCGAGGGGGTGCAGAAGCTGTTCGCCAACATCGCCAAGACCATCACCGGCACCTCGGCCACCGGCGCGCTGGGGACGGCGGTGGTG
>JBEIJM010000018.1:0-33729 GCA_040380205.1 Gemmatimonadaceae bacterium | reverse complement strand
TGAGGCGGCGCGCCTTCTCGATGCGGGCGCGCCGTTCGGCCACGCTGATGGGGACCACGCCGTCGCGCATGGGGCGCAGGGCGCGGATGGCGGGAGGCATGGCGCCATCCTGCGCCGCGCCCCCGTGGTCGTGGTCGTCCTGCGCAACGCCGGGCCGGGCGCCCAGCGCCACGGCAGCGCCCACGGTGGTGGCAGCGCCCAGGAACTGGCGGCGGGAGGGGTGACGGGGCATGCGGGTTCTCCGGTTACTGGGCGACGACGCTGGTGCTCAGCGCCTTGGTGAGACGGTACAGGAACTCCTGCCCCTCGTAGAAGCTCCTCACGGCCATCCGCTCGTCGCGGCCGTGCGCGCGCGCGTCCACGGTGGGGTCACTGAACAACCCCGACACGCCCAGCGCCGGCACCCCCGCGGCGCGGAAGAAGCGGGAGTCGGTGGCGCCCGTGCTCATCACCGGGATCACCGGCACGGGGCCCCAGAGCTCGCGCGTGATCCGCTCCACGGGCCCCATCACCTCGGGGAGCAGCGGCGACGCCGGCGTGTCGGGACGCTGCGTGCGAATCACCACCTGCACGGCGGTGTCGGCCACCACCCGGGCCAGCGCGTCACGCACCGAGGCGGCGCTCTCTCCCGGAAAGATGCGGCAGTTGATGTTGGCCTCGGCCAGCTGCGGCAGCGCGTTGGTGGCGTGCCCGCCCGTGAGCCCGGTGGCCACGCAGGTGGTGCGCAGCATGGCGTTGTACTTGGGGTCCGCCGCGATCACCGCCGCCGCCGCCGCGTCCGCCGGATTGGCGGCGAAGGCGGCCATCGCCTTCCCCATCGCCGGCGCCTCCAGCGGCGCCGTCTGGGCGAAGAAGGCGCGCGTGACGGGGTTGACCTGCACCGGGAAGGCATGGCGCCCCACCCTGGCCAGCGCGTCGGCCAGCGCGGTGATGGCGTTGTCGCTGCGCGGCACCGACGAGTGGCCGCCCCGGTTGGTGACGCGGAGCGTGAAGTTGGTGGTCACCTTCTCCGCCGCCTGCACGCCGTTGAACAGCGGCGTCCCGTCGCGCAGCGTCCCGCCGCCCCCCTCGTTGATCACCAGCGCGGCGTCCACCAGCCGCGGGTGCGTCTTGAGCAGCCAGTCCACGCCGTTGGCCGGGCCGCTCTCCTCGTCCGCCGTGAGGGCGATGATGATGTCCCGATCGGGGACGAAGCCCTCGCGCTTGAGGCGCGCCACGTTGGCGACGAAGATCGCCGCCATCGCCTTGTCGTCGGCCGTGCCCCGCCCGTAGTAGTAGCCGTCGCGCTCGGTGAAGACGAAGGGGTCGAGGTCGGGGGACCAGTCGGCCTTGAGCGCCTCCACCACGTCGATGTGCGCCAGGAGCAGCAGCGGCTTGGGCGCGTTGGGGCCGCCCTTCCCCCGGTAGCGCGCCACCAGGTTGTGCTTCTCCGGGCGCGGCCCGTCCACGAAGATGTCCTCCGCCGGGATCCCGGCCGCCTTGAGGCGCGCGGCCATGGCCACCGCGGCGGCGGTCACGTTGCCGGTCTCCACCCCGGACTTGATCTCCACCAGCTCCCGGTACACCTCGCGGGTGTACTGCTGGTGCGGCGTGAGCGCGCCGGGGGTGTACCCGGCCGCCGGGCGGCTGCCGGGCTGGGCGCTGGAGGCCGTGGACGCCGCGGCAATCGCCGGAAAGACGGCGGCCAGCAGGAACGACAGGCGGGGGCGCGACACGGGCATCACCTCGACGGAGGGGGGACAGGCACGCGGAAGGGATCGCGCACCGGATCGGCGGCGGGCGCCAGGCGGCGCGAGGCGCGGACCATCCGCTCCACCTCGGCCATGAGCGCCGCGTTGTTGTAGACCACGCCGTCCCGGATCGTGTGCACGATGCCGCCGGTGCGCACCATCTGGCCGGCCTTGTCCAGCGTCAGGTCGCCGAAGCTGTAGAGGAGCTTCAGGTTCGCGGCAGGGTTGCCGTCCACCAGCAGCAGGTCGGCGGTGTACCCGGGGCGCACCAGCCCCAGCTGCGGCTCCCCCAGCGTGCGCGCCGACTGCCAGGTGGCGGAGCGCAGCACCTCCAGCGTGCGCAGCCCCGTCTCCCGCGCCAGCTGCAGCTCGCGCACCGTGGAGAACCCCGGCGTGGCCCAGATGTAGTTGTCGTCGGTGCCGAAGGCCACCGGCCCGCCGCGCCGGTTGAACTCGTAGATCAGGTCGCCCCACAGCCGATACGCGGCGGTCCAGTTGTACTCGTCGTCGCTGGTCCAGTCGTAGTGGTACGCCCCGTGGAACGCCGGGTTGGGGAGGTTCCAGTTCCACAGCGCCTGGTGCGTGTACCGCTCCGTCCACGGCAGCGCCGTGGCGCGCAGCAGGTCGCGGTTGGCCTCGTACACCACGCGCGTGGGGAGCATGGTGACCCCGCACTTCACCAGCGAGTCGGCCACCGCGCCGAGGAGCCGCTCGCGGTTGGCGTAGGTCCACACGCGCCCCGCCTCGCGGAAGCGCTCGTTCTCGTTGCCGTACTCGTAGCCGCGCGGGAAGTCCTGCGTGCGCCCGTCCAGCGACGACTCGGCGTAGCCGTAGTGATGCTCGATCATGGTCACGCCGGCGCACGCGGCCCGCACGGCCTGGGTGACCGCCGTGTTGGCGGGCTGCAGGTGGAACGAGGTGATGAGCCCGCGCGCCTTGGCCGCCTGCGCGATCGCCGTCACCAGCTCCAGCGACCACCCCAGCGGATCCATCGAGATCACCCGCACGCCGTTGGCCGCCATGGCCGCCACCACCTGCGGCGCCAGCGCGGGATCGTCCAGCTGGCGCCCCTTGAACGCGGTCCCCGCCCCGTACGATACCAGCGGGAACATGCGCGGCGCCACGATCTCGTTGGCCGCGCTCCGCCGCGCCTCGCGCATGGCGTCGTCGTAGCCCCGGTCCGCGGCGTTCACCATGGTGGTGACACCCATGGCCAGCTTGAGGTAATACACGTACTCCAGCTCCATGGGGAGCGTGCGGATGTGCGTGTGCAGGTCCAGCATCCCGGGCATCACGTACTTCCCGGCCGCGTCGATGACGCGATCGCCCGTCATCCGCGGACGCGCCCCCGCCCGCTCGGCGGTGACGGGATCGAACGGGACCATCTCGGTGATGCGGTTCCCCTCGATGCGGATGTCGTACGGCCCCGCCGGCGGCCCGCCATGCCCCGGGATGACCATGGCGTTGCGGATCACCAGCGAGGCGTAGGGCCCCTCGCCCAGCGCGCCGAACGACTTGGTGACCACGGGGGGCGCGGCGGGGGGGGGCGGCGCGGCGGGGCGGCGGCCGCTCCCCTGGGCGGCCAGCGGGAGCGCCGCCAGCAGCGGCAGCAGCAACGAGGCACGGAGGCAGGCAGTCATGCGGAGAGGTTACCCCGCGCACCGCGGACGCGGAAGGCAATGGCGCACGGCGCGGCGGGACGGCACCACCCCGTGCCGTGGCGCCGGCTCCCCCGCCGCCGCACATTCACCCCATGCCCACCCCCTGCTCCGTCCGCGGCGCCCTGGCGCCCCTCCGCCTCCTGGCGGCTGCCTGCCTCCTGCCGACGCTGGCCGGCGCCCAGCCTGCCCGTGCCATCGCCATCCGCGCCGACCGGCTCGTGGTGGGCGACGGCACGCAGATCGCCAACCCCGTGGTGGTGGTACAAGGGGACCGCATCATGGCGGTGGGGCCGGCCGCCCAGGTGACGGTGCCGGCGGGGGCCGCGGTGGTGGACCTCGCGGGGCACACCCTCCTGCCGGGGTTCATCGACGCGCACACGCACCTCACCTCCATTGACAACGACGGCGGGGACCTGGCGGCGCTCAAGGAGACCCCTGCGCACGGCGCCATCTACGCCACCGTCAATGCGCGCAAGACGCTGGAGGCGGGGTTCACCACCGTGCGCGAAGCGGGCTCCCTGGGGTACGTCGACGTGGCGGTGCGTGACGCCATCGCGCGGGGGCTCATCCCCGGGCCGCGCATCCACGCGTCGGGGCCGGCGCTGGGCACCACCGGAGGGCACGCGGATGTGAATGGCTGGAGCCCCTTTCTGGCGCTCCCGGGCACCGGGGCCATCGTGGACGGCGCGGACGCCATGCGCCGGCAGGTGCGCCTCAACGTCAAGTACGGTGCCGACCAGATCAAGATCGTGGCGACGGGTGGGATCCTCTCGGTGGGCGATGCCGTGGGGGCCCCGCAGATGACCGACGAGGAGTTGCGTGCGGCGGTGAGCGAGGCGGCGCGGCTGGACCGCAAGGTGATGGCGCACGCGCATGCCGGCGCGGGGCTGCTGGCGGCGGTGCGCGCGGGGGTGGCCTCCATCGAGCACGGCAGCCTGGTGGACGCCGAGGCGGCCGCCGAGATGACACGGCGGGGGACCTACCTGGTCCCCACGCTCATCATCCTGGAGGAGATTGTGAAGGACGGCGCCCGGAAGGGGGTGCCCCCCTACGCCGTGCAGAAGGCCACGGCCATTGCCGCGGAGCGGCGGCAGCGGCTGCGCGCCGCCTTCCAGGCGGGGGTGCCCTTTGCGCTCGGGACCGATGCCACCAGCGACATCCACGGCCGGAACGGCGAGGAGTTCCAGTACATGGTGGAGATCCTGGGGGCCACGCCGATGCAGGCCATCACCATCGGCACCCTGAACGCGGCGAAGCTGCTGGGGGTGGAGCGGGAGCTCGGGACCGTGGCGGCGGGGAAGCTGGCGGACCTGGTGGCGGTGGCCGGTAACCCGCTGGAGGACGCGCGTCGCCTGGCCACCACCGCCTTCGTGATGAAGGGAGGCGCTATCGCGAAGGGGCCGGCGCCGCGGTAGGCGCGTCGGCCGCCGCACTGCGCAGCAGCGTCCACGCGGTGTAGGCCACCACGGCGGCCACCAGCCACCGCAGCGCGGTCAGCGGCAGCGACTTCACCAGGTACACCGCCACCAGCACCGCGGGCACGCCCCCCAGGATCAACCCGAACGCGGCCTTCTTGTCCACCGCGCCCAGCCGCATGAAGCGCGCGCCGGCGGCCGGCATGAGGAAGGCGCACGATCCCATCATGATGGGGAACGCCGTGACCGGGTTCATTCCCAGCATGCTCACCACCAGCATGCACGGGCCGTACAGCCCGATGCCGATGGTCATGAGCATCCCCAGCGCGAAGTTGGCCAGCAGGGCGATGACCAGCTTCACCCCGGTGACCCCGATGGCCGTGCCGCCCCCCGGGACCACGTTGAGCGCCTGCATCACGAACAGCGCCGCCGCCCCCGCGAGGCACAGCCCCATCCCGCGCTGGATGCGCGCCTTGGGCCACCGCGCCACCGAGTTGGCCCCCAGCAGCGACCCGGCCACCGCCGCGACGATCATGCTGATGAGCGTGACCGGGTCCACCTCCACCGCCTTGGTGAAGATCACCGTCTGCACCAGCGTGGCCATGGTGTGCCCCGCGGTCAGCGTGCCGGGGATCTTCTCCACGGGCACGCTGTTGGTGGCGCGGAAGATGGCCGTGGTGGTGGCGTAGGAGCCGATCCCCAGGGTGTCGAAGAAGTTGGTGACGGCGCCAATGAGGACGCCGCGCCACCCGGGGGCGTTCGTGGCAAAGGGGCGCAGCCCGGCCACCGTGGTGGCCAGGTAGTACACGGTGGTCACGCCCAGGGCGGCCAGCAGGAGCGTCTTGAGATCGAACGGCATGCGCAGGCGGGGAGGGAGGCGGGAGAAGGAACGACCGGAGGACGGCGGGTCAGCCTGGCGACGCGCCCGGCGGGGGAATGTGGCGCCGGGGCGGACGGGGCACAAACCGCGACACCCGGGCCTGGTACGCGCGGTAGGCGTCGCCACGGGTGGCCAGCAGGTGCGCCTCGGTGAGCGGGACGCCGGTGACGCGCAACAGCAGGTACAACATCCCCGCGGGAGCGGCCAGCGCCAGCGCCCCCCACGCGGTGGGGAGGGCGAGCAGGGCGAACGCCACCCACGCCAGCCACTCGCCGAAGTAGTTGGGATGGCGCGACCACCCCCACACGCCGGTATCGCACACGCCGCCGTGCGGCACGCGCTGGCGGTAGCGGCGGAGCTGGGCGTCGGCCACCGTCTCGAGCAGCCAGCCGCCGGCAAACACCAGCGCGGCCGCGGCCAGCCACGTCGGGGCGGCGGGGTGCGGCTCGCGCGCGGCCAGCGCGAAGGGGAGCGCCAGCAGCACCACGCTCACCGCCTGGTTGGCGTAGAAGCGCGCCATCTGCGTGTGGACGTCGCGCCCCTCGGCGCGCCACCCCTCGCGCAGGCGCTGGTAGCGGGCGTCCTCCGGTTCCGAGGTGACGCGGCGGAGCAGGTGCGCCCCCAGCCGCGCGCCCCAGGCGCCCGCCATGATCGCCAGCAGCAGGCGGCGCGGCGCATCCCCCGCGCCCAGCGCGGCGTAGAGCACGCCCGTGCCCCCCAGGGTGAGCGACCAGACCGCGTCCACGATGGCGGCGTTGCCGGTGCGACGGTACACGGCATACGCGCCCCCAAAGGCGAACGCCGCGAGCAGCGCGCCAGCCAGCGACAGTCGCACCAGCTCCGCGAGGACGGGCATCCGGACTACCGGCGCCGCACCACCGGGTTGCGCAGCACCCCCACCCCCTCCAGCTCCACCTCCACCACGTCCCCGGGCTTCATCTGGCGCGTCGTGCCGGGGGTGCCGGTGTAGATGACATCCCCGGGCTCCAGCGTGACGTAGCGGCTCACGTAGCTCACGATGGTGGCCACGTCGAAGATGAGGTCCTTGGTGCGCTGCGACTGCACCACCGCGCCGTTGAGGCGCGTCTGCAGCAGCAGGTCGTCATAGTTGACGCCGGTGACCAGCTCGGGGCCCAGCGGCCCGAAGGTGTCCGTGGCCTTGGCGCGGAACCACTGCAGGTCGCTCTTCTGCCAGTCGCGCTCCGAGACGTCGTTCCCCACGGTGACGCCGAACACGTGCGCCTTGGCGTCGGCCGGCGCCACGTCGCGCGCGCGGCGCCCGATCACCAGCACCATCTCCCCTTCGTAGTGCACGTTGTTGGCGCCGGCGGGGAGCTGCACCTCGTCGCCGTCGGCCACGAGGGAACTGGGGTACTTGGCAAAGAGCCCCGGCTCGGTGGCGGCGGGGCGCTCGCCCAGATGGGATTTGTAGTTGAGCCCCACGGCGATCACCTTGGACGGCGTGGCCGGCGCCAGCAGCTGCACCTGCGTGCGGAGCACGCGCATCCCGGTGGGGGTGGGGTCCTCCCAGGGCGCGGCGCGCAGCTGCACGATGGAGGCGCCCTCGATGCGCCCCCACGCCACGTCATTGGCGATGCGGTAGCGCACGTACCGAACGGGCGCCGCGGCGGCGGATTGCGCGGCCACGGAGGCGGCGGGCCAGGCGGCCGCAAGGGCCAGCAGCGCGGCGAGCGGGATGCGCAGGCGGGACAGGCGCATGGGCGGGACCGTGAGGGGGAGGCGGGAGGGGACGGCGGGCGAGGCCCGCGGCCGGGGACCGACGCCGCTAAACAACCCCCCGGCCGCCCCGGACGGAAGGGCGCGGCGCCCGCGGTGTGGGGGCGGCCGTCCGGCTAGCGCCGGGTGGAGACCGGGTAGACCAGCTGTTCCACGAACCCCTCGGGGACCGGGTGCCCGACGATGCCGTACCCCGACGGCCACTGTCCGGGCGGCCCGTAGTAGGTGCCGAACAGCCGGTCGATCCACGGGAAGTGCACCGCGAAGTTCTTGTCGATGGCCTCGGCCTCGATGGCGTGATGCCAGTGGTGGAAGCGCGGGGTGACCACCAGCGCCTCCACCCAGCGCGGGAACGTCCATGACACGTTGGCATGGATGAACACCGCGTGCAGCGACACGAACACCAGGTAGGCCACCAGCGGGGCACGGTCGAACCCCAGCACGAACAGCGGCACGAAGGTGAGCCCGCGGGTGAGGACCACGTCCACCACGTGCAACCGCGATCCCGCCAGCCAGTCCATCGACTGGCTGGAATGGTGCACCGCGTGGAAGGGCCACAGCCACCGCAGGCGATGGAACAGCCGGTGCACCGCATACTCGGTGAGATCGGCCACCACGGCACAGGCCAGGAACTGCAGCACCCCGGGCATCGACCGCACCGCCCCCTGCACCGTCGGGTGGACGGCCCACCGGAAGAAGACGGTGGCAGGCATGAGGGTGAGCAGCGTGGACCCCTGCACCAGCAGGTGGCTCACGAAGAAATAGACCGTGTCGGTGGTCCAGCCGGGGCGGAACACCGTGCGGCGGTGCAGCGGCCACAGCTTTTCCAGCGGGATGAACAGGAGCGCCAGCAGCAGGACATTCAGGAGAAACCAGTCCAGCCCGAAGTAGACGGGCACCGGCACAACGGCGTCGTGGACGGGGAGGTTGCCGCCCCCGCCCACCCCGGCACCCAGCGCGAGCGCCATGCCGGTGAAGCCGAGCACTTTGCGGCGGCGCAGCAGCGCGCTGAGCAGCCCCAGCAGGAAGGCCAGGGCAATGGTGCACTGCACCGCCAGGCGCACGGCGGGGATGGGCAGCAGGGCGCGCACCTCGGGGCTGGTGAGCAACGCCGGCCAGTGGAAGCAGGCCACCGCGCCAGCCGCCACCACGCCCAGGCACACGGCGATCGTGCCGGAGACCCACCCCGATCCCAGGTGGCCGGGCTCATCGTCGCCGAACAGGCGCTGCAGGAGGCGATCGAGGTCCATGCTCCGATCCTAACCCGCCGGTCGCCCCCGGATCAACATCCGCCCGCCCGAGCCATTGACGCCCCCGGCGCCAGGGGAAGATTCGGGGAGTCGGCGCATGCCCGCCGGTTCCCTTCCCCCCTGCCGGCACGACCATGGATCGTCGCTCCTTCCTGCACGCCACCGGGGCACCGCTGGGCGCCGCCGCCCTGACCCGCCTGCTCCCCGATGCCGCCGTGCTCCCTGCGGCACCGACGGCCGCCCCGGCGGTGCACCCCACCCGCCGCAGCGCGGTGGTGGTGGTGGGCGGCGGCGCCTTCGGGGCGTGGACCGCGCTGCACCTGGTGGAGATGGGCCACACGGTCACCCTGGTGGACGCCTACGGCCCCGGGAACTCGCGGGCCACCTCGGGGGACGAGACACGCCAGATCCGCCTGGGGTACGGCGACCGCGAGCTGTATGCCCGCTCCGCCCAGCGCGCGTTGGCCGCGTGGCGCCGCCGCGAGGAGGAGTTCGGCGTGTCGCTGATGGTGCAGACAGGACGGCTCCAGTTGGCGGCCGACTGGACCCCGTCGCTGCGCGCCACCGCCGCGATGCTTCCCCTTCTGGGCGCCCAGGTGGAGGCGATGACGCACGACGACCTGCGACGCCGCTATCCGCAGATGAATCCCGAGGGGATCGGCGTGGGGCTGCTGGAGCCCGGCGCCAGCGTGATCCGGGCCAAGCAGGCCATCGTGACCGTGGCGGCCGCCTTCGCGCGCAAGGGCGGGACACTGGCCATGGCGCAGGTGCGCCCCGGAACGGCAACCGGGCGTCAACTCGCCCACGTGCGCACGGCGGATGGCAGCCGGATCGCGGCCGACGCCTTCGTGTTCGCCTGCGGCCCCTGGCTGCCGCGCCTCTTCCCGGCGCTCCTGGGCCCGCGCATCAGCGTGCCGGGGCGCGATGTGTACTACTTCGGACTCCCGGCGGGGGACGCGCGCCTGGCGCACCCCCACTTCCCCAACTTCTCCGAGAGCGCCTACTACGGTTTCCCCAGCGTGGACGGGCGCGGACTCAAGGTGTGCCCCACCACCGGCCCCTCGACCTTCGACCCCGACACCGACGAGCGGCTGGTGAGTCCGCACGAGGTGAAGCGGGCGCGGGGGTACCTGGCCCTGCGCTTCCCGTCGCTCAAGGACCAACCCCTCACCGAGACGCGCGTGTGCCAGCTGGAGAACACCCGTGACGAACATTTCCTCATCGACCGCCACCCCGACTGGGACAACGTGCTCATCGCCGGCGGCGGGTCGGGCCACGCCTTCAAGCACGGGCCGGTGATCGGGGAGTACGTGGCCCGCCGGGTGCTGGGTGAAGCCACCGACCCGGCCTTTGACGCCATGGTGAGGCTCTCGGCATGACCGCCCCTGACGCCCGGCGCCCCGATCCGTCGGAGGCGCCCCCGTACTTCGCCGGCTATCTCGCCACAGTCCCCGACCGTCCCCTGCTGGAGACGCTGCACGAAGCGGGTGCCGCGCTGGCGGCCTGGATCGCGCAGCGCACCGCCGCGCAGCTGGCCGAGCGCCCGGCCCCGGGGAAGTGGACCGTGGGGGAGGCGATGCAGCACGTGATCGACACGGAGCGGGTCTTCACCTTCCGGCTCCTGTGGATCGCCCGCGGCGCGCCCGACCCGCTGCCGGGCTTCGATCAGGACGCGTGGGTGCCGGGCTCCGGCGCAGAGCGCCGCACGGCGACCGACCTGGCGGAGGAGTTCACTACCGTGCGCGCCGCCACGCGGGCACTGGTCGCGGCCCTCCCGCCCGAGGCGTGGGAGCGCCGCGGCGTCGCCGGCGGCGGCACCGTGACCGTGCGGGCGCTGGCCTGGATGACCGCAGGGCATGCCCTGCACCACCTGCACCTCTTCCGCGAACGCTGGGGGGACTGACCATGACCCGTGGCATCCGGCTGCTGACGGCAGCCCTCCTGTGCCCGCTTCGGACCGTCGCCTCGCAACCGGGGCCGGCAGCGGAGCCTGCCCCGACGATCTCCCTGCTGGAAACCGCCGCCCGGCGCGCCGCCCTCGCCGCGCGCCTCGACAGCGGCGTGGTGGTCGCCTTCGGCGGGCGCAACCTGGTGCACGACTTCACCACCTTCTACCAGCTGCCGGCGTTCCGGTACCTCACCGAGCTCAATGAGCCCGACGCGGTGCTGGTCATGGTGGTGCGCGGCCAGCAGGCGGCCAGCACGCTCTTCCTGGCCCCCATCGAGCCGCGGATGGCGCTGTACTACGGCACCCGCACCGAGCCCGCCACCAGCCTTGCGCGCACCGGCATCCCCGGACGCCCCCTGGCGGCGCTGGCCGGGGTTCTCGACTCGCTGGCCGGCACCGGGCTCCCCTTCTACGACATCCCCGATGTCGAGACGATGGACTTTGCCGCCAACGACACCCTCACCCGCGGTCAGCAGGCCATGAAGGGGCTGGCCCGCCGCTTCCCCGCCCTCGCGGTCCGCGACGGCATGCGCCATGTGCTGGCGCTGCGAGCAAAGAAGTCCCCCGCCGAGCTGGCGCTCATCCGCGCGGCCGCGTCCATCAGCAGCGAGGGGCACCGCGCCGCCATGCTGGCCGCCAACCCGCGGCACGAGTTCGAGGTGCGCGCGGCGCTGGAGTACGAGTTCACCCGCCGCGGCGCCGAGCGCCCCGCCTACGGCTCCATCGTGGGGGCGGGGATCAACGGCACCACGCTGCACTACATGAAGGCCAGCGCCCCCGTGGGCCCGGGCGACCTGGTGCTGGTGGACGCCGCGGCGGAGTATCGCGGCTACGCGGCGGACATCACCCGCACCTTCCCCGTGAGTGGGCGCTACACCCCCGAGCAGCGCGCCATCTACCAGCTGGTGCGCGACGCGCAGGACGCCGCCGAGCGGCGCTCGCTCCCCGGGCTGAGCGTGCGCGCCGCCGCCGACTCGTCGGTGGCCGTGCGCGCCCGGGGGCTGCAGCGGCTGGGGCTCATCGACAGCGTGGACGCGCTCATCGATCCGCCCTGGCGCACCGACTGCGCCGCCAACCCCGGCCCCTGCCGCCAGTCGTACCTGTGGATGATCCACGGCATCTCGCACGGCATCGGGCTGGCGGTCCACGACCCGCTCCAGGGCGCGGGGCGCGACGCCACCTTCCAGGTGGGCGACGCCTTCACCATCGAGCCCGGGCTCTACATCAGCACCCGCGTGCTGGACATGCTCCCCGACACCCCGCGCAACCGCGCCTTCAAGGCCCGCGTGCGCCCCATCGTGCAGCGCTACGAAAACACGGGCGTGCGCATCGAGGACGACTACGTCATCACCGACCGGGGGCTGGAGCGCATCTCCCTGGTGCCGCGCGAGATCGACGAGATCGAGGCGCTCATGGCGCGCCGCCGCCCCATCCAGCCGTAGGGGAGAGGGCGACTGACGCTCGAGCCATGACCCTCCCCCACGACCTCCTCGCCCGCGCCCACGCCCTGCTGACCGCCTACCACCCCGACCGGCCGGCCGCGATGCGCGCGCTCATGGCCGAGCACCCGGAGGTGGTGCGGGTGAGCATCCACGCCGCGGCACTCGCCGGTGATGTGGCGGCCGTGACGGCCCACCTGGACGCCGGCGCCAGCCCCAATGCCGCCATCCCGGTGGGTGACGCCCCGGGGATGCTCCCCGTGCCGGTCCTGTATCTGGCCTGTGTGCTGGGGCATGCCGAGGTGGCCCGGGTGCTGCTGGAGGCCGGTGCCAGCCCCAATGACGGCGAGAGCGTGTACCATGCGGCGGAGCACGACCATCGGGGCTGCCTCGCGGTGCTCGTGGCCCATGGTGCCGAGCTGTCGGCCCGTCACCCGCACTGGGACAACACCCCGCTGTACTTCCTGGCCGGCTATGCGCCCGACCACCCGCGCGCGGCCACCGTGGTGCGCGGCATGGACTGGCTGCTGGCGCACGGCGCCGACCCGTCGGTGCCCAGCGACCTGCGCTCGGCCGCGGACGGCACCCCGGGCGTGGCCGAGACGCCGCTGCACCGCCTGGCCGCCAACGGCTGGGGCGCGGAGCGCGCGCAGGTGCTGGTGGCGCATGGCGCGCCGGTGGATGCCCCTCGTGGCGACGGCCGGACGCCGCTCGCCATGGCCATCCGGGCGGGGAACACGGACATGGCCTTCGCGCTGCGGGCGCTGGGCGCCGACGTGGCGCGCGTGCGCGAGATCGACTGCCTGGTCGGCGCGGCGGTGTGCGGGGACGACGCCGAGGTGACGCGGTTGCGCCACGCCCACCCCGCGCTGGCGGCGTACCTGGCCGCGCCGCGCGACTCTGCCGACCACCACGCGCTGCTACGGGCGTGCCAGGAGGGACGGGCCGACGGGGTGCGCCTCCTGGTGACGCTGGGGTGGTCGCTTACCCAGGAGGGACCATGGGGCGGCACCGCGCTGCACTGGGCCGCGTGGCATGGCCGCCCCGAGGTCGTACGGACGCTGCTCGCCCTGGGGGCGCCGGTGGACCAGCGCGACGGACAATACGGCAGTGCCCCGATCGCCTGGGGCGCCCACGGTTCAACCCATGGCCGTCCGGCGGCGGAGGGCGACTACCTCGCGGTGGTGCAACTGCTGGCGGCCGCGGGCGCGACCCGAGCCCCTTCCTTCAATCGCTGGGGCGAGTCCCCGGAAGCGCTGGCCGCCCCCGCCGTAGCGGACGCACTGCGGGCGTGGGCCGCGTCCGCCTCCTGAGCCCCCGTTTCCCTCCGATCACCCATGGCGCTCCCCGATCCCTCCCGCCGGCAGTTCCTCGCCTTTCTGGCTGCCAGCCCGCTCGCCGCCGCCGCCGGCCTCGACCCCGACTGGCTGGCCGCGGTGGGCGGGCGCGCCGCGCGCGGCGACGACGCGCTCCTCGACGCCGCCCACCGCCTCGTGGCCGCCCAGGACACCCTCCCCCAGGGCACCATCCGCTCCGCCCGGGAAGCGCTCAACGTCTTCGACTTCGAGCCCGTGGCCAAGGCGCGCGTCCCCGTGGCGCACTGGGGCTATCTCATGACCGGCAGCGACGACGATCGCACCATCGCCGCCAACCGCGCCGGGTTCGACCGGTGGGCGCTGCGTCCGCGCCGCCTGGTGGACGTGAGCCGCATCGACATGGGCGTCACCCACTACGGCACCCCGTATCCCACCCCCATCGTCCTCAACCCCGTGGGGAGCCAGAAGGCGTTTCACGCCGACGGCGAGCTAGCCGTCGCCCGCGCCGCCAAGGCGCGCAACCACCTGCAGGTGCTCTCCACCGTGGGCACCACCGGCATCGAGGACGCCATCGCCGCCCGCGGCGCACCCGTGTGGTTCCAGCTGTACCATCAGGACGACTGGGCGCTCACGCGGCAGATGGTGAAGCGCATGGAGCGCGCCGGCGTCCCCGCCCTCGTCTTCACCGTGGACCTGCTGGGCGGCAGCAACCGCGAGACGCAGCAGCGCGAGGCGCGGCGCGACACGCGCACCTGCACCAAGTGCCATCTGGGGGGCGAGCCCAAGCCGGGAATGACGCAGGTCAGCCAGCGCGACAACCGGCGCAAGCCCAACCTCAACGGCTACGAGGCGCTCCCGCCCATCCTGGAGAAGGGCACCCCCACCTGGGAGTTCGTGGACCGGCTGCGACAGACCACCACCATGAAGGTGCTCCTCAAGGGGATCGTCACCCGCGAGGACGCCGAGCTGGCGGTGGAGCACGGCGTGGACGGCCTCTTCGTCTCCAACCACGGCGGCCGGGCGGAGAACTCGCTGCGGGCCACGGTCACCTCGCTCCCCGAGGTGCTGGAGGGGGCCGCGGGGCGCATCCCGGTCATCTGCGACGGCGGCTTCCGCCGGGGCACCGACGCCTTCAAGGCGCTGGCGCTGGGGGCCACCGCCGTCGGCATCGGCCGCCCCTACATCTGGGGGCTGGGCGCCTTCGGGCAGGAGGGGGTGGAGGCGGTGCTCGCCATCCTGCGCCGCGAGCTGGAGGTGGTCATGAAGCAGTGCGGCACCCCCACGCTGGCCGCCATCACCCGCCGGCACATCGTGGAGGCCTGACCACGGGCGGGGCGCTCACCCCGCCCCTTTGTGGTGGCGCCACACCGCCAACGACAGCACCGCCGCGCCGGCCACCCCCAGCCCGGCGATGGTCCCCCACACCTCCGCCCCCCCTGCCCCGCGCACCAGCACCGCCCGCATCACCCACACGAAGTGCCGCACCGGCGTGGCCGCCGCCACCCCCTGCGCCCACCCGGGCATCGACTCCAGCGGCGTGAACAGCCCGCTCATCAGCAGGTACAGCGTGAGGATGAAGAACGACACGAACATCGTCTGCTGCTGGGTGCGCGTCACGGTGGACACCAGCAACCCGATCCCCAGCGCCACCACCAGGTAGACCGCGGCCCCCGCCACCACGATGAGGGGGTTGCCCCGCACCGGGATGCCGAACACCGCGCGCCCCAGCGCCATCGCCCCCACGAACAGCGCCATCCCCAGCAGCCATCCGGGGAGCAGCTTGCCGGCCATGAACTGCGCCCGCGTGAGCGGCGTGACGTGGAGCTGCTCCAGCGTCCCCAACTCCCGCTCGCGCGCCACGTTCTGCGCGGTCACCAGCGTGGCGATGATGGTGATCAGCGACACGATGATCCCCGGCACCATGTAGTGGTGGTAGTCGCGCGTGGGGTTGTACCAGCGGCGCGCGCTCACCGCCAGCGTGCCGCGCGCGGGACGCGCGCCCGCGTCCGCCGCCAGCTCCCGGGCCAGGTCGGCCACGATCCGCTGCGCGTAGCCGGACACCAACCCGGCCACCGCCCCCTCCTCGGCGTTCACCGCCAGGAGCACGGGGGCCGCCCCCTCCCGCCGGAGCCGCGCCTCCAGCCGCGGCGGCACCTCCACCACCATGGCGGCGTGGCGCGTGCGCAGCGCCTGCTCCGCCACCGCCGGCGACGACGTCACCGCCACCACCGCGAACTGCCCCCCCGCACCCAGCCGGTCCACCAGTGCGCGCGAAACGGCCGACCGATCGTGGTCCATCACCACCACGCGCGTGCGCGTGATGGTGAAGGTGGCCGCGTTCCCCAGCACCAGCAGCTGCATGAAGGGGATCAGCAGCAGCTGCGCCAGCGTGGCGCGGTCCCGCACGATCTGCAGGAACTCCTTCTGCACCAGCAGGCGCACCACCCGGAGCCAGGCGCGCATCGTCAGCCCAACCGCACGGCCAGCCGGCGGACGCCGACGGTGAGCAGCACGCCGGTGAGCGCGACCAGCACCAGCATTTCCTGCCACAGCTCGGCCACCCCGGCCCCCTTCAGCATGATCCCCCGCACGATCAGGATGAACCACCGCGCAGGGATCAGGTTGGAGACGGCGCGCAGCGGCAGCGGCATCGCCTCCAGCGGGAAGATGAACCCCGACAGCAGCAAGGTGGGGAGCATCAGCCCCGCGAGCGCGGCCAGCATGGCGGTCCGCTGCGTGGCCGCCCGCGACGAGATCACGATCCCCATCGCGAGCGCCGTGAGCGTGTACAGCAGGCTGAGCGCCAGCAGCAGCACCAGGCTCCCGCGCACCGGCACCCCGAACACCAGCCGCGCCGCCGTGAGCACCAGCAGCACGTTCGCGAACCCCAGCCCCAGATACGGCGCTACCTTCCCCGCCACCACCTGCCACGGCCGCAGCGGCGAGGCGAGCAGCAGCTCCATGGTCCCGGTCTCCTTCTCCCGCGCGATGGTGACGGCGGTCATGAGCGCCGAGACGATGGTGAGCACGAAGGCGATCAGCCCGGGGACGAACAGGTTCACCGAGGCGAGCGTGGGGTTGAAGCGCATCCGCGGCACGGGCACCAGCGCGGGGACGCGCCCCGGCGCGGGCGCCCGGAGCTCGGCGGCGTGGCGCTCCAACACCGCGCGCGCATACGCCTCCATGATCCCGCCCGTGTTGGGGTCGGCCCCGTCCACCAGCAGCTGCACCGGCGCCGCCTCGCCGCGCCCCAGCCGCCGCGCCAACCCCTCGGGGAGCACCACGGCCACCCGCACCGCGCCACTCCGGAAGGCGCCGTCCAGCGCCTCCGGCCTCCGCACCACCCCCACCACCCGGAAGGTCCCCGTGGCGGCGGCAAAGCGCGCCCGCACCGCCGCCGTGGCGGCGTCGGGCACCGGCTCCACGAACGCCAGCGGCACCTGCCGCACGTCGGAGCGGATGGCAAAGCCGAACAGC
This sequence comes from Gemmatimonadaceae bacterium, assembly GCA_040380205.1. Taxonomy (GTDB): domain Bacteria; phylum Gemmatimonadota; class Gemmatimonadetes; order Gemmatimonadales; family Gemmatimonadaceae; genus Gemmatimonas. Next base: position 16,876 of record JBEIJM010000018.1, on the reverse strand, counting down.
AGCACCTGCAGCAGCGGCAGCCCCAGCAGCACCAGCAGCGTCTGCCAGTCGCGGAGGATGTGGTACCCCTCCTTGCGCACGAAGCCGGCAAAGGCGCGCCACCCCGGACGCCCGCCGGGCGCGCCCGTCATGCCGCGCTCCCCGGCCGCGTGAGCCGCAGGAACAGCGCGTCCAGCGACGCCACCCCCGCCTCGGCCTTCACCGCCGCCGGCGTCCCCAGCGCCGCCAGGCGCCCGTCCACCATGATGGAAAGCCGGTCGCAGTACTCGGCCTCGTCCAGGTAATGCGTGGTCACCAGCACCGCGGTGCCGCCGGCGGCCGTCTCGTAGATCAGCTCCCAGAAGCGGCGCCGCGTGATGGGGTCCACCCCGCCCGTGGGCTCGTCCAGGAACACCACCGCCGGCCGGTGCACCAGCGCCACCGAGAAGGCCAGCTGCTGCTTCCATCCCAACGGCAGGCGCCCCACCAGCTCCCGCGTGTGCCCCGCCAACCCCAGCCGCTCCAGCACGGGCCCCATCCGGTCGGCAATCTCGGCGTCGGCCAGCCCGTACAGCCCCCCGTACAGCCGGATGTTCTCGCGCACGGTGAGGTCGTCGTACAGCGAGAAGCGCTGGCTCATGTAGCCAATGCGCGCGCGGATCTGCTCCGACTCGGGCCCCACCCGGTGCCCGGCCACCCACGCGTCCCCCGCCGACGGCGCCAGCAGCCCGATGAGCATCCGCATGGCCGTGGTCTTCCCCGCCCCGTTGGCCCCCAAGAAGCCGAACACCTCGCCCGGCGCCACGGTGAAGGTGAGGCCGTCCACCGCCGTGAAGTCGCCGAAGCGCCGCGTGAGCCCGCGCGCCTCGATGGCATGCGCCGTCGCGTGCCCCGCCGCCGGCGTGGCCTCGCTCACGCCGCCCCCGCCCGCCCCAGCGCCCAGATGAACGCGTCCTCAATGGACGCGGCGATGGGCGCGCACCGCGCCGCCTGTCCCGTCGCGGCCAGCCACGTCTCCAGCTCGGCAGCCACCTGCGCCGCCGGCACCTCGGGACGCGTGTCGGTGAAGTGGATGGACTCGCCAAAGGGCCACGCCGACGCCGCATGCGGATGCGCGCGCAGCGCCGCCAGCAGCCCCAGCCGGTCGCCGCCGGTGACCGCCACCAACGGGCGCGGATAGGCCGCCTCGATGGCCGCCGGGCGGTCCACCTGCAGCAGCCGTCCGCCCTGCATGAGCGCCACCCGATCGCACTGTCGCGCCTCGTCCATGTACGGCGTGGACACCAGGATCGTCAGCCCGTCGCCACGCAGCCGCCCCAGCAGCTCCCAGAACTCCCCGCGCGACACCGCGTCCACGCCGGTGGTGGGCTCGTCCAGCACCAGCAGCCGCGGCGCGTGCACCAGCGCGCAGCACAGCGCCAGCTTCTGCTTCATCCCCCCCGACAGCGCGTCGGCGCGCCGCCGCCGGAACGGTTCCAGCTGTCGCCAGATGGGCGCGATCACGTGGGCCTGCGCCGCCGGCGTGGTGCCGAACACCGACGCGAAGAACGCCAGGTTCTCCTCCACCGTCAGGTCGGGGTACAGCGAGAAGCGCCCCGGCATGTACCCCAGCTGCGCGCGCAGCGCCCACAGGTCGGCCACCGGGTCCAGCCCCAGCACCCGCGCCCGTCCCGCATCGGGAACCAGCAGCGTCGCCAGCATGCGGAACAGCGTGGTCTTGCCGGCCCCGTCCGGCCCCAGCACGCCAAACGTCTCGCCGGGCGCCACGGACAGCGACACGCCATCCACCGCCGTCACCGCGCCAAAGCGGCGCGTGAGCCCTTCGGCCACCACGTCGGCGCCCCCCGGCGCCTGGGTCACGGCGCGGGGGCGGGGGCCGGCGCCGGCAGCACCAGCTCGCCGGGCATGCCGATCTTGAGCGCTCCGTCGGGATTGGCCACGCGCACCTTCACGGCGTACACCTGCGTCACCCGCTCCTCCCGCGTCTGGATGGGCGTGGGGGTGAACTCCGCCGAGGACGACACCCATGTCACCACCCCCGGGAGCGTGCGCAGCCCTCCCTCGGGCGCATCCACCTGCACGGTGACCGCCCCCCCCAGCGGCACCCGCGCCAGCTGGCTGCCGGCCACGTACGCGCGCAGCACCAGCGTGTCCAGCGCCGCCAGCTTCACCACCGGCGCCCCCGGCTGCACCAGCTCGCCGGGCTCGACATAGCGCGCCAGCACGGTGCCCCCCTGCGGCGCCACCACCCGCGCGCGCCGCAGCCGGTCGGCCACCTGTGCCAGCGCCACCTCCACCGTGGCCAGCTCCCGCGCCACCGTCGCCCCGGTGGCGACAAAGGCCCGCCCCTGCGCCTCCAGCGTGCGCACATCCCGCTCCGCCCGGTCGGCCTGCTGCGCCGTGCCCGCCGCAGCGCGCACCAGCCGCTGCGCCCGCTCCTGCTCCCGTGCGGCCACCGCCTGCTGCGCCTCCACCACCCCCGCCTGCGCGCGCACCTCCTGGCGGCGCGCCTCCAGCGTGCGCCGTCGCGCCAGCAATTCGTCGCGTTGCAGCGCCAGCGCCGCGGTGTCCACCACCGCCAGCAGCGCCTGCGCCTCCACGCGGGCACCCTCGGCGGCCAGCACGGCCAGGAGGGGTCCGCCCGTCTCCGCCGACACGGTCACCTCCACCGCCTCGAAGGTCCCCGACGCGTCGGGCGCCGCGGTGGCGCACGCCGTCGCCCACGCCAGCATGAGCGCGGCGGCGGCGCGGGCGGTGCGCGACGCCGCGCGGCCCATGGCACAACAGGCAGACGTCACGGACGAGCCCCCAGGGTGTCGAGAATCCGCGCCTCCGCGCGGGCCAGGTCGATGCGATGCCGGTCGCGCGTGAGCCGCGCCTCCAGCAGGTCGGTGCGCAGCGCCACCAGGTCCGCCGCCGTGATCATCGCCTCGCGGTGCTGCACCTCGGCCGCTCGCAGCACCTCCTCCTGCAACGTGACCACCTCGGCATCCTCCTCCAGCTGCCGGCGCAACCGGTCCACCTCGGCCAGCGCCCCCGCCACCGCGCGCGACAACGCCCCCGCCAGCGCCCGCTCCTCGGTGTCCAGCAGCCGCGCCTGCAGCGTCAGCTGTTCGCGCGTGCGGCTGGCGCTCCCCCAGGTGTAGGGGCGCCACTCCACGCGCACCCCCGCCTGCCAGAACTCGTCCGGGGTGACCTGGAACTGGTTGAGCCCGGGGCGCCCCATCCCCCCCTGCGCGAACGCCACCACGCGCGGCCGGTTCTCCACCGACGCCAGGGCGCCCTCCTCGCGCAGCCGCTCCCGCGCGCGCGCGAACCGCGCATACTCGGGACGGTCGCGCCGCGCCTCCACCGGCGTGCGCCGCACCGCCGCCAGCCGCGCCGACCCATCGGGGAGCGCCAGCGGTTGGTCGGGGGCAAGCGCGCGCCCCGTCAGCTGCCCCAGCACCGCCAGCGAGGCCGCCCGGCCACTGCGCGCCTCCTCCACCGCGCCCGTGGCGCGGCGCCACGCGGCCCGCACCTGCGCGCTGTCGCGGGGGAGCGCCACCCCCTCGCGCACCCGCACCCGGGTGTCGGCCAGCAATTGCGCCAGGTCCCCCGCCAGCGCCACTAGCTCGGCCTCGCGCGTGGCCAGCAGCGCCGCGTCGAAAAACGCGCGCGTGACCTCGTCGCGCAGCGGATGCAGCGCCGCCGTCACGCCGGCGTCCCCCTCAGCCAGACGGGCCTCCTCCAGCGCCAGCCGACGGCGCGCGGCCCCACCGTCGTACAGCAGCTGCTGCACGTCGGCCACCGCCTGCCACCGGTCCTTCGGGGGCACCGGCACGCTGGTCCCCGGCAGCCGCAGCGGCAGGAAGGTCACGTCGCTCTGATGCGACAACGTCCCGCCCACGGAGAGCTGCGGGCGCCATTGCCGGCGGATCTCCGCCTGGCGCAGCGCCGTCCCCTGCGCCAGCACCGTGCGCTGGTCCGCCCGCGGATCATGCGCCAGCGCCTCGGCCTGCAGCTGCGCCAGCTGCAGCGTGTCCGTGCGCGCGGGGACCCCCTGTGCCTCACCGGCCAGCGGGGTCCCGCCCAGCAGCCCCACGGTCACCGCCGTCAGGGCATGCGGAAAGGCCGGGCACAGCCGGCGGCATCGCGGATGGCTCACGGACGAAGACCCGCCAGAAGGAAGTCGGGGAGAAATCGGCGGCGCTCCGCCACGAAGCCGGCAAACCCCTCGGCGCCGGTGAGCTCCATGGCCTCCAGCGCGGGGCGCATGACAAAGGGAAACACCAGCGCCCCCATGAGAGTGACCACGAACTGCGCCGCCGACACCGGGCGCATCCGCCCTGCCGCGCACTCGGCGTCCAGCTGCGCCTGCAGCACGCGCAGCGGCGGCGTGCCGCGGCGGCTGATCAGCTCGGCCATGCGCTCGGGGTTGGTGAGCATCTCGGCGGCCACAAAGCGCGGCAGGTAGGGGTGCGCCGACAGGAACACCAGCTGCGCCTCCACCACCTGCCGCACCTTGGCCTCGATGTCCAGGGCGGGATTGGCCAGCAACGGCAGCATGCGCCCCCACAGGGCGCCGTGCGCCCGCGTGAAGATCTCCCGCGCCAGCGCCTCCTTGCTGCCGTAGTAGTAGTGCAGCAGCGCCTTGTTCACGCCGGCCGCGTCGGCAATCTCCTGGGTGCGCGCCTTGGCGGTGCCCACGCGCAGAAAGACCGCGTGCGCGGCGTCCAGCAGCCGCTGACGGGCATCGGGGGCGTGCGAGTTCTCGGCGAGGGCGAGTGCGTCCGGCATTAACTGAATAGTTAAACCATACGGTTAACACACGCAAGCAGAATCGCTTCGTCACGCTCCAGCAAGCATCCACCCCTGAGGAGCCACGCCCCCTGCCTCCCCACCCCGAATCGGCTATGGTACCGGTCTCGGCCGGCGTTCCCCCCGCCGGGCGGCGATGGCGCCGTCCGGCCCCCGGCCGACCTGTCCGCCCACGCCCTCCCTCGCGATGCGCCTTGCCGTTTCTTCGCTGATCCGCCCGCGGTGCCGCCTGTGGCACACGCCCCTCCTCCTCGCCCCCCTCGTCCTCGCCGCCGCCTGCGGCGGAAGCGACGGCAAGGCCCCCACCCCGCCCGCCCCCCGCATCCCGCTGTACGCCGTCGCCGTCCTCCCCGACCGTGACACCCTGACCGTGGGGGAAACGGTCACCCTCGCGGCCACGGTCACCGACTCCGGCCGACCGGCCCCCTCCATCGCCGTGGCGTGGCGCTCCAGCGCGCCCGCCACCGCCACCGTGTCCGCCAGCGGTGTCGTCACCGCCGTGGCCCCCGGGTCGGCGCTGGTCATCGCCGGCGTCAGCGGCGGCGCCGAGGACACCGCCGCCATCGTCGTGGAAGCGGCCCCGCCGCCACTCCCCTTCGTGCGGATCAGCGAGATCCACTACGACAACGTGGGCACCGACGTGAACGAGGCGGTCGAGGTGGAGGGCCCCGCCACCACCGACCTCACCGGGTGGAGCGTGGTGCTGTACAACGGCAACGGCGGCGCCCCGTACGACACCCTCCTGCTGGCCGGCCCCATCGCCAACCAGTGCGGCGGGCGCGGCACCCGCTGGGTGGAAGCCCCCGGCATGCAGAACGGCGCCCCCGACGGCCTCGCGCTGGTCAACGCCACCGGCGCGGTGGTGGAATTCCTCTCGTACGAGGGGACCATGACCGCGGTGGGGGGGCCGGCCAACGGCATGACCTCGCGTGACATCGGCGCGTCGCAGGAGCCCGCCCCGGCCGCCGGCCAGTCGCTGCACCGCGACAGCGGCGGCCGTTGGAGCGCCCGCGCCGCCAACTTCGGGCACTGCTTCGGCGTGGTGCCGCCCCCGGCCAACACCATCGCCTTCTCGGGGCGCCTCAGCAGCGACCCGCGGCTGCCGGTGGGGTTCGAGGACCAGATCTTCGCCACGCTGCGCGCCCCGGCCGGGGAAACGCTCACCACCACCTTCACCTGGAGCTCCGACGCCCCCACGATCGCCACGGTGGACGCGCGCGGCGTGGTGCGCGCCGTGGCCCAGGGCACCGCAGCCATCCGCGCCACCGCCGCCGACGGGACCACCAACATCTACGCGGTGGCCACCCTCGCCGCCACGGCCTCCGGCACCGCCAGCTACCTGGGCAACACCGAGTTCGGCGATCCCAGCGACGGCAACCCCGCCGACGAGATCATCCTGCGGCGTCCCCAGTACACCACCTCCTTCAGCACCACCCGCGGCATCCCCAACTGGGTGAGCTACAACCTCGAGACCACGCACTTCGGCGCCGAGGACCGGTGCGATTGCTACACGTACGATCCGGAGCTGCCCGCAGCCGGCCGCTACACCACCGCCGACTACAGCGGCGCAGGCACCGCCGCCGGCTACGGCATCGACCGCGGGCACCTGGTGCGCTCGGCCGACCGCACCGCCGGCCCGCTCGACAACGCGCGCACGTACTATTTCAGCAACATCATCCCCCAGGCCGCCGACAACAATCAGGGGCCGTGGGCCGCGCTGGAGACCCACCTGGGTGACCTGGCGCGCAGCGGCACCAAGGAGGTCTACATCATCACCGGTGCCGCGGGCTCCAAGGGCACCGTCAAGAACGAAGGGCGCATCACCATCCCCGCCTGGACCTGGAAGGTGGCCGTGATCCTGCCGCGCGACGCCGGGGTGGCGCAGGTCACCGCCCCCGCCAGCGTGGAGGTGATCGCCGTACTCATGCCCAACGACCCCGGCATCCGCACCAACGGCTGGCAGCAGTACCGCGTGAGCGTGGACCGGGTGGAGCAGGTGAGCGGCTTCGACCTGCTGAGCGCGCTCCCCGACGCCATCGAGGCGATCGTGGAGGCGATCACCCCCTGAGGGGGGCTACGCCACGGATTCCGCGGGGGCGCGCGCCGCCAGCAGCGCCCGCACCCGCGGGATCACCTCGGTGCCGAACAGCGTGATCCCGCGCACCAGCTGCGCGTGCGACAGCCGTCCGGCGCTGTACTTGAGGTCGAAGCGCGACAGCCCCAGCGCCTCCACGGTGGCCGCCACCTTGCGGGCCACCGTCTCCGGCGCCCCGACGTACTGCGACCCATGGTCGCACTCGTGCTCGAAGGCGTCGCGCGTGAGGGGCGGCCACCCGCGCTCGCCGCCGATGCGGTCGTGCATGGCGCGGTAGGCGGCCCAGAACTCCTCCCGCGCCTGTGCGTCCGTCTCCGCCACGTAGCCGGGCGAATGCACGCCAATGGGGGGCACCACCCATCCCAGCTCCCCGCACAGGCGGTGGTACAGGTCGACGTAGGCGCGAAACCGCTTCGCCGGCCCGCCAATGATGGCCAGCATGAGCGGCAGCCCGTGGCGCGCCGCGCGCCCCACCGACTCGGGACTCCCCCCAACCCCCACCCACGTGGGGATGGGCGCCGACTCCGCCGTGGGGTACACCCGCTGGTCCACCAGCGGCGCGCGGGTCCGCCCCTGCCACGTCACGCTCCCCTCGCGCCGCAGCTGCGCGAACAGCGCCAGCTTCTCCTCGAACAGCACGTGGTACGCGTTCAGGTCGTACCCGAACAGCGGGAACGACTCGGTGAAGCTCCCCCGCCCCAGGATCACCTCGGCGCGCCCGCCGGAGATCCCGTCCAGCGTGGCGAACCGCTGGTACACGCGCACCGGATCGTCGCTGCTGAGCACCGTGACCGACGATCCCAGGCGGATGCGATGCGTGCGCGCCGCGATGGCCGCCAGCACCACCTCGGGGGCCGACACGGCGAAGTCGTCGCGGTGGTGCTCCCCCACCCCGAAGAAGTCGAACCCCGCCGCCTCCGCCGCCTCCCCCTCGGCCACCACGTCGCGCAGCACCTGCGCGTGGGTGCGAAGGGAGCCGTCGGGATTGGCGGTGACGTCGCCGAAGGTGTGCAGGCCGAAGGAAATCGTCATCCCGCTAATTTACCGGAAACCGCCCGGCCGTCCCATCCCCGTGCCCCTGCCATGCCCCGTCCCTTCCTCACCGCCCGCTGGGAGCGGCTCCTCAACATCACGTGGCGCGTGCCCCCCGCGCTGCTGGCACCGCATGTGCCGCGCGGCGTGTCGCTAGACGTGCAGGAGGGGCAGGCCTTCGCCAGCCTGGTGGCCTTTGACTTCCTGGACACCCGCGTGCTGGGGATCCCGTGGCCCGGCTTCCGCAATTTCCCCGAGCTCAACCTGCGCTTCTACGTGAAGCGCGGCGAGGAGCGTGGCGTGGTGTTCCTGCGCGAGTACGTGCCCCAGCGGCTGGTGGCGGCCATCGCGCGCCTCACCTACAACGAGCCCTACGTGGCCGCCCCCATGCGCTCCACGCTGGCCCACGACGGCGCCGCGGTGGCCTGGGCGCTGGAGCTGGACCGCGCGGGACGCACGCACCGCATCGCCGTGCAGGCGCGCGAGCCGCTGGCGGTGCCGCCCGCGGACAGCGTCACCCACTACTTCCAGGAGCACCGCTGGGGGTTCGGGCGGGGGCACCTGGGGGGCACGCACGTCTACGAGGTGGTGCACCCCGCGTGGGCCAACTGGGCGCTGGAAGCGTACACGCTCGACGTGGACTTTGCCGCGCTGTACGGGCCGGCGTGGGCGTTCCTGCAGGACGCGGAGCCGCTCAGCGCCACCTTTGCCGCCGGGTCGCCGGTGGCGGTGTACCCGCAGCGGGGGATGTAAGGCGGGGCTAACGGTACGCGGGGCGGCGCGGTAATGTCGGGCACCCATTTCCCCCTTGGAGCCAATCCATGCGCCTTGTCTTCGGATGCCTCGCCGCCGTGGTGATGCTCTCCCGCGGCATCGCCGCTCAGACGTTCACGCTGGATCACTATGCCCACGTGGCGCGGGTCACCAACCTGCGGGTGTCCCCGGCGGGTGACCGGGCGGTGCTGGTGGTCGCCTGGCCGAACTACGACGTGAACGCCTGGGAGTCGGAGATCGTGGAGGTGGACCTCCGCACGCGCGCCCAGCGCACGCTCACCCAGCGGAAGACGGTCACGGCGCCCCAATGGTCGCCAGACGGGGACCGCCTGGCGTTCCTGGCGGCGGTGGACGGCCGGGCGCAGCTGTTCGTGCTGCCCTCGCGCGGCGGGGAAGCGGTGCAGGTCACCCGCGTGCCCACCGGCGTTGGGACCTTTGCGTGGCGCCCGGACGGCAAGGCCTTCGCCTTCGCGGCGGCGGCGCCGTCCACCCCTCGCGGGCGGTTCGACGACGCGTTCGAGGTGAACGACAACGACTTCCTGACCCGGGCCGCCCCGCAAGCCGTGCACCTCTGGACCGTTGGCGCGGACGGGGCGAACGTGACCCGCGTGGCCGGCGGGTCGTGGTCCGTCGAGTGGCTCAGCCCCACGCTGGCGTGGTCGGCCGACGGCTCGCGGCTGCTCTTCACGCAGCAGCCCTCCGCGGGGACACGCTCCCACGAGCTGCGCGACCTCGCCGTCGCCGAGGTCGGCACCGGGCGCGTGTCGACCATCCCCGCCCTCGAGGGAAGACGGTGCGGCGGGGGGTGGCCCTCTCCCGATGGTCGCCACCTGCTTGTGTCCTGCCCGGTTGACGGGCAGATGCGGAACCAGAGCGAGCTCGCCGTCCTGCCGATGGACGGCGGACCCGTGACGCGGTTGACCACGGCGGTCGACCGGAACTTCCTGCGCGGTGCATGGCGTGGTGATTCGCGCGCGGTCGTGGCCTCGGCCCCGGACGGGACGGGGAGCGGGGTCTGGGAGTTTCCGCTCGACGGCGCGCCGCGCCGGATCGACGTGGGGCGCGTGGGGGTGACCGACGCGGAGCTGGCGCCCGACGGCGCCCTCGTGTTCATCGGGACGGAGGCGCAGCGCCCCCCGGAGCTGTACCTCCTCCCTCGGGGCGCCTCCGCCCCCGAGCGTCTCACCAACCTGCACGCCACCATCGCAGCGCTGCGGCTCGGCCGCGTGGAGGCGCTGTCGTGGACGAGCAATGACGGCCTCCCGCTGGACGGCGTCCTGACCTTCCCGCCGGACTTCGACCCGTCGCGCCGGTATCCGCTGCTGCTCAGCATCCACGGAGGGCCGTGGGCGTCGTCACGCGCGGTGTTCTCCTCCCGCTCCCAGCTGCTGGCGGGCAAGGGGTTCATCGTGTTCGAGCCCAACTACCGCGGCAGCGACAATCACGGCAACGCGCTGTACTCCGCCGTGTTTCGCGACCACGGCGCCGGACCCGGGCGGGACCTGATGGCCGGGCTCGCCATCCTGAAGCGGCGCGCCTACGTGGACACCGCGCGCATCGGCGTCTCGGGGTGGTCCTACGGCGGCTACATGACCACATGGCTCATCGGCCACTACTCCGGGTGGCGGGCGGCGATGGCCGGCGCCGCGGTCATTGACCTCGCCGACCAGTACAACCTCAACGATCTGAGCTTGCATCTTCGGGCCTCGGGGGAAACGCTGTCCTTTCCCAAGGACCTCGATTTCCTGCGGCAGCAGTCGCCGCTGACCTACGTTGACCGCATGACCACCCCGCTCTTGCTGCTCTCCACCACCGGTGATGCGCGCGTCCCGGTGACGCAGTCCTACAAGTTGTACAACGCCCTGAAGGAACGCGGCCGTGAGGTGCGCATGAAGCTCTGGCCCGTCCCCGGCCACTTCCCGGCCGACCCCTGGCGCGCGCGCGACGTCGACCAGGAGTGGGCCGAGTGGTTCGTGGAACGGCTGGGCCGGTAGCCCGGGGCTAACGTCCCCCGGGGCGGCGCGGTAATGTCGGGCAGCCCTTCCTTCCGCCCCGGGATCCGTCCGATGCCGCACCCTGCCTCCCGCGCCGCCGTACTCCCTGCGCTGGCCGCCCTCCTCGCCACCCCGGCCGTGCCGCCGCTGGCGGCGCAGCCCGCCCTCCGCCCGCTGGCGATCGAGGACTTCTATCGGCTCCCCACCGTGGGAGGCGTCTCCCTCTCCGCCGACGGACGGTGGGTGCACTACACCGTCACCCACCGCAATGAGGCCACCAACGCCGACTCGGTGGCGCGGTGGCGGGTGGCCGCCGACGGGCGCACCCCGCCGGAGCCGCTCCCCCCCGCGCCACGCGGCGCCGGACGCGCCGGCGGCACCGCGCCACTGGTGAGCCCCGACGGGCGCTGGCAGGCGCAGCTGCGCGACCTGCCCCCCGAGGCGTCGCCCCCCGCGCCGCTGCTGGGCGCCACCGACTTCGAGCGACGCCACGCCGAGCGGTTCAAGGGGCGGCAGTTCGACTGGCTCAACTTCCAGGCCGACGGCCAGCCCTATCCGGTCCCCAACCGCACCGATCCGTGGCGCTACCCGGTCCAGGAGCTGGTGGTAGGGCCCATGGGCGGCGAGGGGCGCCTGCTCACCCGGCTTGGGCTGCGCCCTGCCTCCCTCACGTGGGTGGGGAACGACCGCCTGGCCTTCACCGCCGACTCCGCCTACCGCAACGAGCGCCTCTACGGCAGCGACGGCGTGTACGTGGTGGGACGCGACGGTGCGGTGAAGCTCCTCACCACCGACCGTACCTTCGACCACACGGGGGTGCTGCCATCGCCCGACGGGCGGTGGCTCCTCACCACGCGGGGGCACTCCACCGACGCGGTGATCGCGCAGCGCCTGACGCACGGGGGCCCGCGCGACCTGGTGCTGCTGGCCACCGACGGCAGCGGCGAGCGGGTGCTCACCGCCGACTGGGACTACCTCCCCGCCGACCCGCGGTGGAGCCCCGACGGGCGGCACGTGTACTTCACCGGTGGCATCGGCGGCACGGTGCACCTGTTCCGTGTGGCGGCGACCGGCGGCGCGGTGGAGCAGGTCACCCGCGGCGAGCGGCGGCTGCAGGGGATCGCCTTCGACTCGGCGTTCACCCGCATCGCCTACACCTTGGGGAAGATCGAGGCCCCCGCCGAGGTGCACTCCGCGCGCATCGACGGCGGCGACGAGCGGCAGCTCACGCGGGTGCACGACGCGATCGTGCGCGAAGTGGCGCTGGCGCGCGCAGAGCGGCTGCAGTTCCGCAGCCGGGACGGCACGCCGGTGGAGGGGTGGCTGCTGGCGCCCCCGACGTACGACGCGCAGCGGGGGGCGTATCCACTCGTGGTGCTCAACCACGGGGGCCCCCACTCGGCCGACGGGTATGCCTTCGACGTCAAGGCGCAGTACCTCGCGGCGCAGGGGTACTTCGTGCTGCGCGTGAACTTCCGGAGCTCCACCGGTTACGGCGAGCGGTTCCTCTGGGGCACGTGGGGGGCGTGGGGGGACCGTGACGGAGAGGACGTGATGGCCGGGATCGACCACGCGCTCACGCGGGCGCGCATCGACCCGGCGCGGGTGGCCACCATGGGGCATTCGTATGGCGGGTTCATGTCCAACTGGCTCATCACGCAGTACCCCGACCGCTTTGCGGCCGCCATCCCCGGGGCAGGGATCGTGAACTGGGTGAGCGACTACGGCACCGCCGACATCGCGCGCACCAAGGAAACCGAGTTCTTCGGCACGCCATGGGAGGAGGAGGCCCGGGCGCGCATGGTGCGGCAGTCGCCGCTCACCCACGCCGGGCGGGTGCGCGCGCCCACGCTGTTCGTGCACGGCGAGCTGGACGAGCGCGTGCCGTACTCCGAGGCGGAGCAGATGTTCGTGGCGCTCAAGAAGAACGGCGTCCCCGCGCAGATGATCCAGTACGCGGGGATGTACCATGGCATCACCGGCAGCTGGAACCAGGTGCACCGCATGCTGAGCGAGCGGGGATGGCTGGACCGGTGGGTGCGCCCGGGGCCCGGCACGCCGGTGCTCAAGTGACCGGGGGCGTCGCGCCATGCTGAGCGCGGCGGTGCGCCAGCTGTCCCGATCGCGCGCCGAGAGGGGGTGGCGCCGCGTGGGAGCGATGGCCGTCCTGCTGGCCGCCGCCTGTCGCCCGGGGCCCGCTCCCACGCCGGCGGCCCCACCCGCCCCGGCGGCCCCGCGCACCGTCGTCCTCGTCTCGCTGGACGGCTTCCGCGCCGACTACCTGGACCGCCCCGGCGCGGTGCGCCTGCGCGCCCTCGCCGCCCGCGGCGTGCGTGCCCAGCGCATGATCCCCGCCTTCCCCAGCAAGACCTTCCCGGCGCACTACACCGTGGTCACGGGGCTCCACCCCGAGCACCACGGCCTCGTGGCCAACACCATGCAGGACCCGGCCATCGGGAAGACCTTTACCATCAGCGATACCCTGGTGGCACGCGATCCGCGCTGGTGGCAGGGGGAGCCGCTGTGGATCACCGCCGAGCGGCAGGGGGTGCGGGCGGCATCCTTCTATTGGCCCGGCAGCGATTATGAAGTGGCCGGGGGGCGCCCGTCCGACTACCGGCCGTACGACGGACGCGTCCCCAACGCCGCGCGCGTACGGCAGGTGCTGGAGTGGCTGGCCCGCCCGGCCGCCACCGCGCCGCGCTTCATCACGCTGTATGTCAGCACCACCGATGACGCCGGGCACGCCCACGGCCCCGACGCCCCGCAGGTGGACACGGCGATTGCCCACGTGGACTCCCTGGTGGGGATGCTGGACGACGGCATCGCCGCGCTGGGCGCCGCCGATCGGGTTGATCTTGTGGTGGTGGCCGACCACGGGATGACCGCCATCGGCGCTGACCGGGTCATCTACCTGGACGACTACCTGGACCTGTCGACGGTGCAGGTGATCGACTGGATGCCGGTCACCGGCATCGCCCCGCGACCGGGGCAGGAGGACGCCGTGGTGGCGCGCCTGCGCACCGCGCACCCGCAGCTGGCGGTGTACCGCAAGGGCGAGGTCCCGGCGCGGTTCCACTACAACGCCCACCCGCGCATCCCTCCCGTGGTGCTCATCGCCAACGAGGGGTGGACGATCAGCAGCCGCGCACGCGTGCAGCTGATGGGCCCGCCCAAGGGCGGCACGCACGGCTACGACAACCAGCTCCCCTCCATGGGGGCGCTGTTCGTGGCCGCGGGGCCGGGCTTCGCGCGCGGGCGCGTACTCCCCCCCTTTGCCAGCGTGCACGTGTACCCGCTGCTGGCGCATCTCCTGGGCATTGCCCCGGCGCCCAGCGACGGGTCGCTGGATTCAGTGCGCGCCGCACTGCGCACCCCCTAGGGCCGTCCGAGGATTCTCCCATGCCGACCCGCCGCGCCTTCCTCCGCGCCTCCGCCGCCACCGCCGCCTCCTCCGCGGTGCTCACCGCCGCGCTCCCCTGGTCGCAGCTGCTGGGACGCGAGGCACCACCGCCGGCCGATCCCTTCACCTTCGACCTGCACCTTCACCCCGGACTGTTCTTCTGGCGTGGCGCCCCGCAGTACCCGGGCGACGAGGCGGTCCGCCGCACGCTGCGCGCGATGCGCGCCGGCGGCGTGCACGCCGGCTTCGTCAGCCTCGTGGGCGACGGCCCGCTCATCCAGCTGGGGGCCAATGCGGTGAGCGTCACCGGCGCCTATCGCCCCGGCGAGGCGCAGGCGGAGTTCGCCCGGCAGCTGGCCACCGTGCGCGAGCTGCTCCCGCAAGCGGGGGCTCGCGTGGTCACCACCCTGGCGCAGGCCCGCACGGCCATCGCAGACGGCCAGGTGGCGGCCTTTCTGTCGTGCGAGGGGAGCGAGTTCCTGGACGGCGACCCGGGGCGCGTGGAGGTGCTGTGGGAACAGGGCGTTCGTTCCATCCAGCTGGTGCACTACGCGCCCAGCATGGCCGGCGACCTGCAGACCGAGCCGCCGCAGCACCAGGGGCTGTCAGCGTTCGGCCGCGACGTGGTGCGGCGCATGCGCGCCCGCCGCATGCTGGTGGACGTGGCGCACGCCACCATGGAAACGGTGGCCGACGTGGTGCGCGTCTCCGACGCCCCCATCATCCTGAGCCACTCCATCCTCAAGCTCGACGACCGCCGGCCGCTCAACGCGCGGGCCATCACTCCGGAGCACGCGCGGCTGGTGGCGGGGAGCGGCGGCGTGATTGGCGCGTGGCCCAGCGCCACCAACGCCAGCTTCGCCGAGTTCGTGGAGAACACCAAGCGGCTGGCCGACGTGGTTGGGGTGGAGCATGTGGGGCTGGGAACCGACATGGACGGCAACCTGCGCCCCGTGCTGGCGTCGTACGGGCAGTTTGCCGACTGGACGGCCGCGCTGGCCTCGCACGGCTTCACCGCGCGCGAGGTGGCGCAGATGGCCGGCGAGAACATGGCGCGCGTGATCAGCCAGGTGATCGGGTAGGGGATCACTCAGGGGACGGGCGAACGCCCCTCCCCCGCGCCGTCGGCCGCCACGGTGCACGCCAGCACCGTGACGAAGATGCAGGCCCCCGGGACCAGCGCCAGCCACGGCGCCGAGGCCATGGTGGCCTGTGCCTGGTAGAGCATGTTCCCCCAGCTGGCAGCGGGGGGCTGCACCCCCACGCCGAAGAAGCTGAGTGTGCTCTCCAGCAGGATCCCCCGCCCCACCGATAGCGTGGTGGCCACCGTGGCCACCGGCAGCACCCCTGGCAGCAGGTGGCGCCGCCAGACCCGCCACGGCGTGCTCCCCGCCGCCCGCGCCGCCGCCACGTACTCCTGCGCGGCCAGCGTGGCCACCGCCGCGCGCGACACGCGCGCCGCCTCCATCCACCCGGTGGCCGCCACCAGCACCACCAGCAGCGGCACCCCGGGACGCAGCACCGCCGCGGCCAGCATCAGCAGCGGCAGCCGCGGGATGGCCAGCATGGCATCGGTGGCGCGCATCAGCAGGTCGTCCATCCACCGCCGCCCCAGCGCCGCCACGCTCCCCACCACCACGCCAAGCGCCGCGCTGCACACCGCCGACAGCAGGCCGATGGCCAGCGACACGCGCGCCCCCACCAGCACGCGCACCAGCACGTCGCGCCCCAGGTCGTCGGTGCCAAACCAGTGGCCAGTCCCGGGGGGCAGCCGGCGGTTGGCCAGATTCACCGCCAGGTCCACCGCCTCCGCACCTCCGGGCGCCGCCCACGTCGCCAACAGCGGCGCCACCACCGCCCCCGTCACCACCCCCAGCAGGAACCACCGCGCCACGCGACGTCCCCGGCCGCGCGCGCCCATGCCATGGCGGCCGGCGCTCACGCCGACTCCCGCAGGCGCGGGTCCAGCGCGCGCACCAGCAGGTCGGCCAGCAGGTTGAGCGTCACCACGGCCGCTGCGCCCGCCATCACGAACGCCATCAGCACCGGATAGTCGCGCTTGGCCAGCGACTCGGTGAACAGGCTCCCCGCCCCGGGCCACGCAAACACGCTCTCCGTGACCACCGCCCCCGAGGCCAGCATGGCCGCGTCCAGCAGCACCACGGTGACAAAGGGGCCCAACGCGTTGGGAAGCGCATGGCGCAGCAGCAGCCGCGCCGGCGACAGCCCGCGCACGCGCGCCGCCGCCATGAAGGGCAACCCCAGCGTGTCACGCACGGCGCGCCGCAGGTAGCGCGACCACGCGGCCCCCTGCACCGCCGCCAGCACCATGGCCGGCAGCACCAGGTGCGCCAGCCGGTCGGCCACCCCGGTGCGGCCAAACGACTGCCGCCCCGAACTCGGCAACCACCCCAGCTGCAGCGCAAACACCAGCTGCAGCACCAGCCCCAGCCAGAACACCGGCAGCGCCATTCCCACGGTGGCCGCCACCGTGGCCACGCGGTCGGTGCCGCGGTGCACTGCCGACACCAGGCCCACCGGCAGCGCCACCAGCAGCGCCAGCAACGAGGACGCCCCCACCAGCTCCAGCGTGGCCGGCACCCGCTCCAGCACCCGCTCCAACACCGGGCGCCCGTCAGCATAGCTGAAGCCCCAGTCGCCGCGCACGAAGCCCGCCACCCACCGCCCGTATTGCACCGGCAGCGGCGCATCCAGCCCCAGCGCCACGCGCAGCCGGGCGATGTCCTCGGGGCGCACGTTGGGATTCTCTAGGTACGCCGCCAGCGGTCCGCCGGGCAC
>JBEIJM010000017.1:0-34240 GCA_040380205.1 Gemmatimonadaceae bacterium | reverse complement strand
GGGTGCCCACCACGCCGGTCTGGTTGTTCCCCGCGCTGATGGTGATGGAGCCCGGGGTGACCGGCTCCTCGCTGGTGCCGCGGCACCCGCCCGCCGCGAGGAGCAGGGCGGCCAGCAGGGCCAGCCGGCGGCGCGGGAGGGCGCGCGCGTGGGGCGACAGGGGGGTCCGGTGCATGGTGTTAATTTGGGGGCAGTTGCCGCACGGGCGCGCCCCCCCGGTGGAGGGCGAGGTCGTTCCGTCCCGTACCCAGTCTGTCCGTCACCGGTTCCCCCATGGCCGTGTCTCCCGCCCCCGAGCTGCTCCCTCCGCAGGGACACCTGCGGCACCGCGCGCCCTATGACAGCGTGCTGGACACCATCGGGTGGACCCCGCTGATCCGGCTGTCGCGGGTGGCGCGGGGGATCCGGACGCCGCTGTACGGCAAGGCCGAGTTCTTCAATCCGGGGGGGAGCGTGAAGGACCGGATCGGCGAGCCGATGATCGCGGCGCTGGAGGCGTCGGGGGCGCTGCAGCCGGGCGGGACCATTGTGGAGGCCACCAGCGGGAACACCGGGGTGGGGCTGGCGATCGCGGCGGCGCTCAAGGGGTACCGGTGCATCTTCACCATGCCCGACAAGATGTCGCAGGAGAAGGTGCGGCTGCTCAAGGCGTTCGGGGCGGAGGTGATCATCACCCCCACGGCGGTGCCGCCGGACCATCCGCAGCAGTACGTGCAGATGGCCAAGCGGATCGTCCGGGAAACGCCCGGCGCGGTGCTGGCGGGGCAGTTCGAGAACCCGGCCAACCCGGCGGCGCACGTGGCCACCACGGGCCCCGAGCTGTGGGAGCAGACCGAGGGGCGCATCACGCACTTCGTGGCGGGGGCGGGGACCGGGGGGACCATTTCCGGGGTGGGGCGCTACCTCAAGGCGCGGAACCCGGCCATCAAGATCATCGCCGCCGACCCGCAGGGGTCGGTGCTGGCGGAGCTGTGGCGCACGAAGGGGGCGGGGCACCCCAGCGGGGCGCCGTACAAGGTGGAGGGGGTGGGGCAGGACTGCGTCCCGCTCACGCTGGACATGGACGTGGTGGACGAGTTCATCACCGTGGGCGACAAGGACGCCTTCGGCATGGCGCGGCGCCTCACGCGCGAGGAGGGGCTGTTCGTGGGCGGCTCGGCAGGGATGATCGCGCACGCCGCGCTGACGGTGGCGCGGCGGCTGGACGACCCCGCGGCGCTGGTGGTGACGTTCCTGTGCGACACCGGCGAGCGGTACCTGAGCAAGGTGTTCAACGACGAGTGGATGCGGGAGAACCAGCTGCTGGACGCCGCGCCCACGGCGATCGGGACGGTGATCGGGCACAAGGACGCCAGCGCGCGGGCCATCGTGAGCGTGGCGCCGGGGACCACGGTGCGGCAGGCGATCCGGCTGATGGCGCTGCACGACGTGTCGCAGCTGCCGGTGCTGGATGGGGCGGTGTGCGTGGGGAGCGTGGCGGAGTCGCAGCTCACCTCCAAGTCGCTGGCCGACGCCAAGGTGCTGGACCAGGTGGTGAGCGACGTGATGGACCAGCCGTTCCCCGTGGTGGATGCCGACCAGCCGGTGGAGAGCGTGGCGAAGCTGCTGTCCAAGAGCAACCGCGCCGTGCTGGTGCGGGCGGAGGGCGCGGTGCAGGGGATCGTGACGCGCTTTGACGTGCTGGAGTACCTGATGCACCGCTGAGGTCCGGGGCGGCCCCGCCCCGGTGACGCGCGCTACCCCTCGCGCCGCGTCACCGGCCCTTCCAGCACCGCGCCGCCCTGCACCGTGAGCGTGCGGTAGCGCACTGCGCCGGTCACGCGCGCCGTGGGGGCCAGCACCAGGTCGTCGCAGGTGACATCGCCGCGCACGGTGCCCTTCACCGTCACGCTGGCGGCCGTCACGTTCCCCTCCACCGTGCCGGTGGGGCCCACGGCCAGCGTGGTCACCTGCACCTGCCCCACCACGGTGCCGTCCAGGTGCAGGATCCCCTGCGGCGTGACCAGGTCGCCGCGCACGGTGACCCCCTCGCTGAGGATGGAGGGCTTGAGGTGCGCGTCGGCCGGGAGGGCCGCGGCGCGCGCGGTGCCTGCCGCGCCCGCGGGCGCGCCCTCCGCCGAACGACGGCCGAAGAAGCTCATGGGACGCTCAGGGAAGGCGTGTCGCTCACGGCGCCTGCCGCCGCAGCGCGAGGATGCGCCGGGGATCCAGGGCGCGCCCCAGCAGCCGCACCTCGTAGTGCAGGTGCGGGCCGGTGGCCAGCCCCGTGGAGCCCACGATCCCCACGCGCTCCCACTCGGCCACCGAGTCGCCGCGCGCCACGAGGATGCGGCGCAGGTGCGCGTAGCGCGTCTCGATCCCCCCGGGGTGCGCCAGCACCACCGTGTTGCCGTACCCCCCGCTGCGCCCCGCGAAGATCACGCGCCCCGCCCGCACGGCGTGCACCTCCTGGCTGCTGTCGCTCACCAGGTCCAGCCCGCCGTGCAGGTTGCGGCTGAAGGTGAGCGGATGGCGCCGGAGCCCGTACTCCGAGGTGAGGCGCGCATGCTCCAGCGGCAACCGGTCGGGGAGCATCCGTACGGTGGCCATGAGCCGCCGGTTGCGCGCCACTTCGTCGGAGATGCGGGCCTCGCCGGCGCCGGCAGCGGTGGCGGTCACATCCTCGCCGCCGCGCCCGTCGGTGGGGAGCCCCACGTCGGGGACCATGGGAATTCCCAGCTCCCCCAGCGACGCCAGCCAGCCGCCGTTGGAGACCGACAGCAGGTCGGCCGCGGCATCCACCTGGCCGCGCAGCACGCCGGTGCGCTCGCGCAGCAGCGCCGCCAGGTCGGAGGAGGAGAGCGCCTGCAGCTCATCCGCCGACATCGACCCCTCCGCCTGCGCGGCGCTCAGCAGCTCGGCGTACAGCACGTCGTTGGCGCGCAGCACGCGGTCGGCCTGCCACTGCACCACCGAGGAGAGCAGCAGGAACAGCGCGAGCGTCCCGAGCGCGCCCTGCGCCCCGCGCTGCGCCAGGCGCTGGACGCGCGCCGTGAGGTAGTAGTGGTGCAGCGCCCCGCCATGCTCCACGATGATGCGGATGTCCTGGAACGCGGCCGCGGGGAGGCGCAGCGTGCGCCACGCGGTGCGGAGCGCGCGCGTCAGCGGCAGGCGGTCGATGAGGTTGACCACCGGGCGCTACCGCTTCTTGCCGCCCGGGGGGGCAGGAGGCGCCCCGCGGGGGGCGGCCGGGGGGGCGGTCTCCTCGGCGGGGCTCGTCAGCGGCGCGAGGTCCCCCTGCAGCACCCCGCCGGGCTCCACCTCCAGCCGGCCGTAGCGCACGGTGCCGGTGACGCGCCCCGTGGCGCGCACCACCAGCGCGGTGCGCGCCGTGAGGGTGGCGGGCCCCTCTCCCTGCAGCTCCACGGTGTCCGCCTCCAGCGTGCCGCTCACGCGCCCCTCGGGGCCCACCAGCACGTCCCGCGCGGCCAGTGCCCCCTCCAGCGAGCCGTGGATGACGGCGCGCCCCGGCACGGTGACCGTGCCGGTGAGGGTGACGCCGAGGCCCAGGGTGAGGTCGCCGGACATGGCAGGGGAGTGGGAGAGCGGCGGGGCGGAAACGGCTGAGCCATGGAAAGCTGCGGTCACGGCGCTGTGGAGGGTAGGTGTCCGGCGTCACGGATTGTCCCGTTCGGCGGATTTCCACATCGCGTTAGCTTTTCCGCACGTCCCCCTCCGCCCCACCCGCCCCCCGACCACCCGCGAGGCCCGTCCCGTTGTCGACCACGCTGAAGATCACGGTGCTGCTGGGGGGGGTGTCGGCGGAGCGGGAGGTGTCGCTGTCGTCGGGGCTGCGGGTGGCGGCGGCGCTGCGGAGCCTGGGGCACGCGGTGACGTGCCTCGATCCCGCGGCCGACGTGCTCACCGAGGCGGAGGAGGCGCGGCTGCTGGCCGCGGGGGTGGGGAGCGCGCCGCCGTCGCTGGAGGCGCTGCTGGCGCTGGCCCGCGGTGACGGGGGCGCGCCCTCGCTGTCGCCGTCGCTGGCCTTTCACCCGGCGGTGACCGGGGCCGACGTGGTGTTCATCGGGCTGCACGGCGGGCAGGGGGAGGATGGCACCGTGCAGGCGCTGCTGGAGCTGGCCGGGGTGTGCTACACCGGGTCGGGGCATCTGGCCAGCGCGCTGGCGATGGACAAGCACCTGTCCAAGGTCGTGCTGCGGGCGGCGGGGGTGTCGGTGGCCGACTGGGTGATGGCGCCGGCGCCGGGCAGCGGGGCCACGCTGGACGTGGCGGCCACCGTGGCGGCGCTGGGGCTGCCCCTGGTGGTGAAGCCGTCGGCGCAGGGGAGCACGGTGGGGCTGTCCATCGTGGAGACGGCGGAGGCGCTCCCGGGCGCGGTGGCGGAGGCGTTCCGGTACGACCGGGCGGTGATGGTGGAACGGTTCGTGCCCGGGCGGGAGTTGACCGTGGGGATCGTGGGGGAGGCGGTGCTCCCCGTGATCGAGATCCGTCCGGTGAAGGCGCTGTACGACTACGAGTGCAAGTACACCCCCGGGATGGCGGAGGAGTTCGTGGCCGAGTTGCCGGTGGCGGTGGCGGAGCGGCTGGGGGCCGAGGCGCGGACGGCGTTCCAGGCGCTGGGACTGTCGGGGTATGCGCGGATCGACTTCCGGCTGGACCCGTCGGGGGAACCGTACTGCCTGGAGGCGAACACGTTGCCCGGGATGACCCCGACGAGTCTGATCCCGCAGGCGGCCGCGGCCGCCGGCGTCTTGTTTCCCGCCCTGTGCGCGCGCATTGTGGACGAGGCCCGCGCCGCGCGGGGGCCGCGGCGCGCCTGAGCGGGCGCCCCGTTTCGCGACCACCCGCGCGTCCTTCCCTCCCGCCCATGTCCCCGTTCTCCTCCGACGAGTACGACGCGCCCGCGCGACTGTCGGCCGTGGCCTGGCTGATGGGGACGTGCGTGGCCGTGTATTTCGTGCAGGCCACGCTGCTGGGGGACGCCGTCGTGGGGTGGCTGGGGTATCGCACCGGGGACGTGGCCGGCGGGCGTCCGTGGACGGTGCTGAGCTACCAGTTCGTGCACGGCGGGCTGCTGCACCTGGTGCTCAACCTGTGGACACTATGGCTGTTCGGCCCGCGGGTGGAGCAGGCGATGGGGCGCAGGACCTTCACCTGGTACTACCTGTGGTGCGGGGTGGGGGGGTGGGCGCTGCATGCGGCGCTGCACGGCGGGACCAGCGTGCTGGTGGGGGCGTCGGCCTCCATCCTGGGGGTGGCGGTGGCGTACGCCTCGCGGTGGCCGGATGACGAGGTGCTGTTCTTCGGCGTGGTGCCGATGAAGGTGTACTGGCTGGTGGTGTTCATGGCGCTGGTGAACATGCTGAGCGCGGTGACCGACCGGGGGACCGGGGGCGGGACGGCGTACCTGGCGCACCTGGGGGGGATGGCGGCGGGGTGGCTGTTCCTGCGGGCGCCCGGGACGGGGAGCCTGGACCGGTTCCGGCAGCGGATCAGCCATGCGCCCGACCTGGGGGACGACACGCCGCGGGCGGTGCCCCGGAGCGCCCGCCCGCGGGAGCGCGAGGTGGACGACATCGTGGCGCAGAGCCGGGCGGCGGTGGGGCGTGCGCGCCCCGCGGTGCCGCAGGCGCCGGTGCGGGAGCCCGCGCGGACGGCGGTGGCCCCCGAGCCGATGACGGCGCTGGACGCCGTGCTGGACAAGATCGCGGCGGAGGGGATGGAGAGCCTCACGCCGGCGGAGCGGCTGCTGCTGGACGAGTGGTCGAAGCGGCTGCGGGCGCTGTCGGGGGAGTAGCCGCCCGGCGCGCCGGCGGGACAGGTGGTGCGTGGTCCGGGGCCCTCGGGTCCCGGACCGATTAGTTTCCCGGCATGCCCAAGCCTGAACTGCTGGAGACGTTCGCCAATCCGTATGCCGACCGGGCGTACGAGATCTTCATGGAGACCACCGAGTTCACGTCGCTGTGCCCCCTGGGGGGGGTGGAGACGGACGCGGTGGAGCTGCGCCTGCTGGAGGGGGGGGCGCCGGACTTCGCGACCATCCGCATCACGTACACCCCGGCGGCGGCGTGCCTGGAGCTCAAGAGCCTCAAGCTCTACTTCTGGAGCTTCCGCAACGACGGGATCTTCTACGAGCGGGCGGTGAACCGGATCCTGGACGACCTGGTGGCGGCGTGCCAGCCGGCGGCCATGACCGTGGTGGGGGACTTCAACGTGCGGGGCGGGCTCAAGAGCGTGATCACCGCGCGGTACACGGCGCCGTGACCTAAGGGGCGCTCGGCCGTGCGGCGGGCAGCACGGTCCTTGCGAAGGGCGGGGACGTCCGATCTCCATCGCGATCCCCACTTCGCCCTTCCGCCATGCCCACCACACGCGTCCCCCGCCGGTTCGCCCTCGCGCTCTTGCTGGCGCTCCCCGCCGTCCTGCTGTCGGCCTGTGATGATGACGACACCAACGGCGTGGAGCCGTTGGAGCCCACCGTGGCGGAGGCCGCGGCCGCCTCGGCGGAGCTGACCACGCTGACGTCGGCGCTGACGGCGGCCGGGTTGGTGTCCACCCTCAACGGCACCGGGCCCTTCACGGTGTTCGCCCCCGTCAACAGCGCGTTTGCGGCGCTGCCCGCCGATGTCGTGCAGCGGCTGCTGGACGCCGGCAACCGCGAGATCCTCACCAAGGTGCTCACCTTCCACGTGGTCCCCGGACGGATCACGGCGGCCCAGCTGCAGAACGGCCAGACGCTAACCACGGTCGAGGGAACCACGCTGCCGGTGACCGTGGCCAACGGGGTGGTGACGGTGGGCGGCGCCCGGGTCACCACCGCGGACCTCAACGCCTCCAATGGCGTGGTCCACCTCATGGACGGGGTGCTGCTGGGGAGCCTGGACATCGTGGACCAGGCGGTCGTGCGCGGGTTCAGCGCGCTGGTGAGCGCCGTGACCACCGCGGGGCTGGTCTCCGCGCTCCGCGGCGGCACGCTCACGGTGTTCGCCCCCACGAACGCCGCCTTCGCCGCCATCCCCGGCGGGGCGCCCACCACACCCGCCGGGCTGACGCCCGTGCTGCAGTTGCACGTGGTGGGGAGCCGCGCGCTGTCGTCGCAGCTGACCGAGGGGCAGCAGCTCCCCACGCTGCTGACCGGCACCAGCCTGACGGTGAGCCTGACCAACGGCGTCCGGGTGACCGGCCCCCGCAACAGCGCCGCGGTCACGACCGCCGACATCGTGGCCAAGAACGGGGTGATCCACGTGGTGGACACCGTGCTGCTCCCCTAGCGGGGCCGGGCGGCAGGGGGGGCGGCAGGGGGTTCCCCCCCTGCCGGTGCCCCCCCCCGGGGGCTAGAACAGCTTCCGCAACTTGTCGTAGCCCGCCTGCAGCTCCGCCAGCACCTCCTTCGCCGAATCCGCCATCGCCTCCGCCGTGTCCTCGGCGATGTCGCCGGCCTCGTCGGCCTTGGCCTTGAGCTGCTCCAGCCGGGCCTCCAGCTCGCCCCACTCCTCGCGGGCCTCCAGCCTGGCCAGGTTGGCCTGCACGATCAGCTCGTCACGCATCCGGGCGAATTCCTGCACCCGGTCCTGCAGCTGCGCCTGCAGCTCGTCGCGGAAACCCATGGGCGGCTCCTGAGTGAGGGGACTGGGGGAATGTAGCGTCCGGGGGGACGGCAGTTGACATCAGCCGGTCCGGCCGCCAGATCTTTGTTCGCCCACCGAACAAAAGGCTGGCCGCCGGGAATCCCCCGGTGGGGCAGCCGGACACTCCGCTCCCTCCCCGGAGTCCCCTCATGCGCACCATCCGTCGTGTGCCGCGCCTGCTGGCGGCGGCTCTCCCCCTCCTGCTGGCCGCCTGCGGCCGCGACTCGGGGACCACCGAGCCCGCCGAGCAGCCGAGCACCGCTGACATCTTCACCGACACGTTCGCCAAGAACGTCGACTTCCAGGCGTTCCAGGGCTCCAAGCTCGACGCCGTCAGCATCGACGCCACCACCAAGCAGGTGGGGACCTCGTCGCTCAAGATCATTGTTCCGGGGCCCAACGATCCCACGGGCGGCTACGCCGGCGGGGCGCTGGTCACCTCCATTGCCCGCGACCTCAGCAAGTACAACGCCGTCACCTTCTGGGCCAAGGCCAGCGTCAACGCCACGGTCAACGTGATCGGCACCGGCAATGACAACACCGGCACCTCCCAGTACTGGGCCGAGCGCGCCAACCTGGCGGTGACCACTACCTGGACCAAGTACACGCTGCCCCTCCCGCTGGCCGCCAAGCTCACCGCCGAGAAGGGGCTCTTCCACTTCGCCGAAGGGCACGAGAACAACGCCGGCTACACGCTCTGGATCGACGACCTCAAGTTCGAGACGCTGACCACCATCACCACGCCGCGCCCCGCCATTCCCGTGGCCACGGTCAGCATGGAGATCGGCGGGACCGCGCGCGTGGAGGGGAGCACGGTGACCTTCGCCGTGGCGGGCACGGACCAGCAGCTCACCGCGGCCCCCGCGTACTTCAGCTACACCAGCTCCGCCCCTGCGGTGGCCACCGTCTCCACCGCCGGCGTGATCACCGCGGTGAGCGCCGGCACCGCGCAGGTCACCGCCACCCTGGGAAGCACCGCCGCCACCGGCACGGTGACGGTGACTGCCGTGGCGGCCCCCGCGGCCGCGGCCCCCGCTCCCGCGCAGCCCGCCGCCGACGTGATCGCGCTGTTCAGCGGCGGCTACCCCAACCGCCCCGTGGACACCTGGTCGGCCACCTGGGACCAGGCCGACGTGGCCGACGTGCAGCTGGCCGGCAACGCCACCAAGAAGTACACCAACCTGGTGTTCGCCGGCATCGAGTTCACCAGCCAGCCGATTGACGCGCGGGCCATGACGCACCTGCACCTGGACGTCTACGGCTACGACGATGCCAGCCTCAAGGTGAAGCTGGTGGACTTCGGCGCCAACGGCGCCTTCGGCGGCGGCGACGACACCGAGCACGAGGTCACGCTCTCCCCCACCAGCACCCCCAAGCTGCTCAAGAACGCGTGGAGCTCGCTGGACATCCCGCTGGCGGCCTTCACCGGCATGACCGGGCGCGGCAAGGTGGCGCAGATGATCCTGTCGGGGTCCAGCCGCACGCTGTACGTGGACAACGTGTACTTCTGGAAGGTGCCGGGCCCGCCGGCGCCCACGGTGGCGGCGCCCACCCCCACGGTGGCCGCGGCCAACGTGGTCTCGCTGTTCAGCAACGCCTACCCCAACGTGCCGGTGGGCACCTGGTCGGCCGGGTGGGACCAGGCCGACGTGGCCGACGTGCCGGTGGCCGGCAACGACACCAAGAAGTACACCAACCTGGTGTTCGCCG
Source organism: Gemmatimonadaceae bacterium (assembly GCA_040380205.1). GTDB lineage: Bacteria > Gemmatimonadota > Gemmatimonadetes > Gemmatimonadales > Gemmatimonadaceae > Gemmatimonas. The sequence goes on along the minus strand of JBEIJM010000017.1, from coordinate 24,902 downwards.
GCATCGAGTTCACCAGCCCCACGGTGAACGCGTCCACGATGACGCACTTCCACATGGACGTCTGGACCCCGGACTCCACCGGCGCCCCCAAGGCGTTCAAGGTGAAGCTGGTGGACTTCGGCCCCAACGGCACGTTTGGCGGCGGGGACGACAAGGAGCACGAGGTGAGCATCACCCGCGCCGGGACCCCGAGCCTGGTCTCCGGGAGCTGGGTGGCAATCGACCTCCCCCTCTCGGCCTTTGCCGGGATGACCACGCGCGGCGCCGTGGCGCAGATGGTCCTCTCGGGCGACCTCTCCACGGTGTACGTGGACAACGTGTACTTCTACCGCGTGGCCACCGCGCAGGAGCCGACAACCGCGGCGCCCACGCCCACGTACCCGGCCGCGAACGTCATCTCCCTGTTCAGCAACGCCTACACCAACGTGCCGGTGGACACCTGGTCGGCGGGGTGGGACCAGGCCGACGTGGCCGACGTGCAGGTGGCCGGCAACGACACCAAGAAGTACACCAACCTGGTGTTCGCCGGGATCGAGTTCACGTCGACCCGCATCAACGCCACGGCGATGACGCACTATCGCATGGACCTGTGGACCCCGAACGCCACCGCGGCCCCGGCGGCCTTCCGCGTGAAGCTAGTGGACTTCGGCGCCAACGGCGCCTTCGGGGGTGGCGATGACGTGGAGCACGAACTCACCTTTACCGCCACGTCGACGCCGGCGCTGGCGACGGGGAGCTGGGTCACGCTGGACATCCCGCTGACCCAGTTCGCGGGGCTGGTCACCAAGGGCAACCTGGCGCAGCTGATCATCTCCGGGAGTCTCACGACCGTGTTCGTGGACAACGTCCTGCTGCACAAGTAGCCGCCCGTGCGCTCCCGGGCGGGGAGGCCGTCATGATCGAAGCCATCCGCCTGGGGGCGCCCGCCGCGCGCCCCCGACGCCTCCGCCGCCGCCCCGCTGGCGTCGCCGCCGCTGGCGCACCGCCTGCTGCGGCTGCTCTGGGAGGAGCGGGAGATCTCCCGCGCGGAGATCGCGCGGCGCGCGGCGCTGTCGCGCTCCACGGTGTCGGAGGGGATCACCCCGCTGCTGGCCAGCGGGCTGGTGGCGGAGTCGGGGACGGGGGCGTCGCGGGGCGGGCGCCGCCCGATCGTGCTGGCCTTCCAGGACGAGGCGCACCTGCTGGCCGGGGTGGACGTCACCACCACCGGGGTCACGGTGGTGCTGACCACGCTGCGCGGCGAGTGTCGCGTGCGGCGCACGGCCGCGCACGACGTCGCGCGCGACCCCGCCGGCACGCGCGGGCTGGTGGCCGCCCTGCTGGCGTCGTGCCTGCAGGAGGCGGGGGAGGCGGCGACGTCGCTGCTGGGGATCGGCGTGGCGGTTCCCAGCCCGGTGGATCCGCGGCACCCGGAGCGGCTGCACCCGCTGTCGCTCCCCGCCTGGCGCGGCCGGCACGGTCTCGAGGCGCTGCTTCCGCGCTTCGGGGTGCCGGTGTTCATCGACAACGACGCCAACCTGGGGGCGCTGGCCGAGCGGTGGTGGGGGGCGGCGCGCGGCGTCGACGACTTCACCTACATCAAGCTGTCCACCGGCGTGGGGTCGGGGCACATGATGGCGGGGCGCATCTATCGCGGCGGCGCGGGCGTGGCCGGCGAGATCGGGCACCTCACCATCGATCCGCACGGCCCGCCCTGCAACTGCGGCAACCGCGGCTGCCTGGGGACGTACGTCGGCGCCGACGCGCTGGTGGCCCGCGCCCAGGCGCTGGTGCCGCAGTACCCGGAGTCGCGCTTGGCCTCCGGCGTGCCCACCGCCGCGCGCGTGGAGGCCGCCGCCGAGGCGGGGGACCCGCTGGCCGTGCAGGTGATGCACGAGGTGGCGGAGGCGCTGGGGATCGCGGTGGCGGGGGTGCTCAACCTGCTCAACCCGCAGCTGGTGATCCTGGACGGCGGTCTGGCGCGCCTGGAGGAGCAGCTGCTGCAACCGCTGCGCGAAACCGTGCTGCGCCGGACGTTCGTGAGCGCGGTGGCCTCGGCCACCATCCGCTCCAGCACCCTGGGCGCCGAGGGGGTGGCGTTGGGGGCCGCGGCGCTGGTGCTCGCCGCGGCGCTGCGTGATCCCTCGCTGTTTCCGTCACTCGCCACTCACACCCGGGCCTCCGGGCCCCCTCCCGATCCGTCATGATGCGGTTGCTCCCCCTCCTGGCCACCGGCGCGCTCGCCGCCGGCCTGCTGACGGTCGCCTGCGGCGGCACGCCCACCACCCCCGACCCGTGGACGCTGGTGTGGTCGGACGAGTTCGAGGGCGCCGCGGGGACGCTCCCCAACCCGGCCACCTGGCGCATGGAGGTGGGGACCGGCTGGGGGAACCAGCAGCTGGAGTGCGACACCGACCGCGCCAGCAACGCGTCGCTGGACGGGCAGGGGCGCCTGGTGATCACGGCGCGCCGCGAGAGCTACCAGGGGTGCGCGTACACTTCGGCGCGGCTCACCAGCCAGGGGAAGCGCAGCTTCCGCTACGGCAAGATCGAGGCGCGGCTGCAGCTCCCGCGCGGGCGCGGGCTTTGGCCCGCCTTCTGGATGCTGGGGGCCAACTTCCCCACCGCCGGGTGGCCGGCGTCCGGCGAGATCGACGTGATGGAGTACAAGGGGCAGGAGCCCAGCAAAGTCCACGGCACGGTGCACGGTCCGGGCTATGCGGGTGGGGGCGGGATCACCAAGTCGGTCACGCTGCGGAACGTGCGCTTCGACAATTCCTTCCACGTCTTCACCGTGGAGTGGAGCGCCGACCGGATCGTGTGGTTCGTGGATGGCACGCGCTTCCACGAGGTGACGCGCGCCGACGTGCCCGGGCCGTGGGTGTTCGACCAGCCGTTCCACCTGCTCCTCAACGTGGCCGTCGGGGGGACCTTCGTGGGGAGCCCCGACCAGTTCACCCCCTTCCCCACCGCGATGCTGGTGGACTGGGTGCGCGTCTACCAACTCGCCCCCTGAGGCCCCGATGACCGCTGCCGCCGTTGCGCCCGAGCCCCCGGGACACACCCTCCCGGCCGACCGCATCCCCTTCGCCCACAAGGTGGCCTACGGGATGGGGGCGCTGATCAACAACCTCCTCGCCGCCGCCATCGGGGGGATGACCATCATCCTCAACCTCGGCTTCGGGATGAACCCCGCGCTGGTGGGGCTGCTGGCGGCGATCCCGCGGTTCGTGGACGCGGTGATCGACCCGGTCATGGGGTACCTGTCGGACAAGACCGTGTCGCGCTGGGGGCGGCGGCGTCCGTACATCTTCGGCGGCGCGCTGGCGTCGGGGGTGCTGTTCATCGCGCTGTGGCAGATGCCGGCGGGGCAGGGCGAAGGGTTCTACTTCTGGTGGTTCCTGGTGGGGTCGGTGCTGTTCTACGTGGCGTACACCGTCTTCGCCGCGCCGTGGGTGGCGCTGGGATACGAACTCACCCCCGACTACCACGAGCGCACGCGGCTGATGGGGGTGCAGAACTTCATCGGGCAGGTGGCGTACCTGGTGTCGCCGTGGTTCCTGTGGGTGATGAACCGCACCGCGTGGTTCCCCACCCCGCGTGAGGGGGCGGCGGGGCTGGCCATCGCCATCGGCATCACCGCCATGGTGGTGGGGATCATCCCGGCGGTGGTGCTGCGCGAGCGGCATGCCGCGGCGCCGCCGGCGCCCGCCGCCGCGGGGGCCGCGGGCGGCTTCGGGGCGGTGCTCGCCCGCCACGCGGCGGAGTTCACCAGCGGCTTCGCGGTGACGCTGCGCTCGCGCCCGTTCCTCATGCTGTGCGCGGTGACGTTCCTGGTGTTCAACGGCTTCATCGCCGTGTCGGCGTTCCAGTCATACGTGATCATCTACCACGTGTTCGGCGGCGACCAGGCGCGCGGCGCGGAGTACGCGGGGTATGCCGGGACGCTGGGCGCGGCGTCGTCGTTCGCGGCGATCTGGCTGGTGGCCTGGATGGGGACCCGGCTGGGGAAGCACCGCGCCCTGCTGGTGTCCACCGGACTGTCGGTGGCGGGCTACCTGCTCAAGTGGGTGTGTTACGACCCGGCGCATCCGTGGCTGGTGCTGGTGCCGGCGCCGCTGATGGCGTTCGGGCTGGGCGGGCTGTTCACGCTGATGCCGGCCATGATCGCCGACGTGGTGGACGTGGACGAGCTGGCCACGCGCGAGCGGCGCGAGGGGATGTACAGCTCGATCTACTGGTGGGTGGTGAAGCTGGGGATGGCGGCGGCGCTGGCCGGGGGCGGGTACCTGCTGAACGCCACCGGCTTTGACGTGGCGCGCGGCGGCGCGCAGGGGGCCGGGACCATCCTGGCGATGCGGCTGGCCGACCTGCTGCTGCCGGCCGCCGCGTCGCTGGTGGCGATGGCGGTGCTGTGGCGCTACCCCATCACCGAGGCGCGGGCCGTGGCGGTGCGGCGCGAGCTGGAGGCGCGCCGCGCGGCGGCGGTGCCCGCCAGCGTCAGCCCGTAGCCGCGCGGATAGCGGCACCCCATCGCGGCGGCGTCCGCCCCCATGCGCGCGGGCCACGGCATGGGGAGGCGCCCCGTGAAGTCGGCCACGCCGTAGAGCAGGTCCACGATCCCCTGCGCCTCGGACCCCGGGAGCCAGGCGGCGATGAACGCCGCGGAGCGGTCGATCTCCGCGTTGGCCACCACCGGGCGCCCCGACAGGAGCACGGTGATCACGGGGATCCCCTGCGCGGCGATGGCCTCGAGGGTGGCGAGGTCCTCGGGGTGCCGCGCCGCCAGCTCCAGCGACGCGCCGTAGGGGACCAGCTCGGCGCACGGCAGCCCCAGCGCCGCCCCCGACGCCTGGCGCCCCACGCGAATGTCCCCCTGCCCCTCGGCGTACGGGTGCTCGCCGATCACCACCACCGCCACGTCGTGGCGCGCGGGGTCGGCGGCGGCGCCGTCCAGCGACAGCTCCGCCCCCGGACTCACGGTGCGGATCGCCTCCCACACCGAGGTGCCCCCCTCGATGGCGTCATTGCCGCGCACCCCCTGCCACGCGATGGTGAAGCCGCCGCACTGTGCGCCGCGGTCGTCGGCCAGGCGGCCGGCCACCAGCACGCGCCGCCCCGGCACCAGGGGGAGCGTCTCGCCGTCGTGCGCCAGCAGCACGCACGACTTGCGCACCGCCTCGCGCGCCACGGCCCGGTGCATGGAGCTGCCGAAGGACGGGTGGTTGGCCCAGCGGCGCTCGGCGGGGCGGGGGCGCTCGAACAGCCCCGCCTGCTCCTTCACCCACAGCACGCGCCGCACGGCGTCATCCACGCGCGCCAGGGGAATCCGCCCGTCGGCCACGCCGGTCGCGAGCGCCGCCAGCATGCCGCGCCAGTCGGCGGACACCATGATCACGTCCACGCCGGCGTTGAGCGCGCGCGCCGCGGCCTCGGCGCGGTCCTCGTGCAGCTGGTCCACACCGTCCCAGTCGGAGACCACCAGCCCGCGGAACCCCAACTCCCCCTTGAGCAGCCCCGTGAGCAGCGCGTGGCTGCCGTGGCACTTGGTCCCCTGCCAGCTGTTGAAGGAGGCCATCACGGTGAGCACGCCGGCGTCGAGCGCGGCGCGGTAGGGGAGCAGGTCGGTGGCGCGGAGCGCGTCCAGCGACAGCGGCACGTCCCCCTGGTCCTCGCCGAAGGCGGTGGCCCCGTCACCGATCCAGTGCTTGGCGCACGCCAGCACGCCGTCATCGCGCAGCGTCCCCTGCAGCCCGCGCACCAGGCGCGCCGCGTAGGCGGCCACCAGCGCGGGGTCGTCGGAGAGGCTCTCGTAGCTGCGCCCCCAGCGGAGGTTGCGCGCCACCGCGAGGGTGGGGGCGAAGTTCCAGTCCAGCCCGGTGACGAGCACCTCGCGCGCGCACACGGCGGCCACGCGCTCGGCCAAGTCGGGGTCGTGCGCGGCCCCCAGCCCGATGTGCTGCGGAAACACCGTGGCGCCCCGCACCGCGGCGTGGCCGTGGATGGCATCCACCGCGTACAGCAGCGGCACGGGGACGCGCCCCGGGCCCTCGTCCATCGAGGCCGCCCAGTACGCGTCGTTGAGCGCCACCCAGTCGGCCGGCGTGTTGGCCCCGGGGAAGGAGCCGGCCCCCGAGAGGAGCGTCCCCAGGTGGTGCGCGCGCACGTCGTCCGGGGTGACGTGCGCCCGCTCGCCCATGACCAGCTGCCCCAGCTTCTGGGACAGCGTGAAGGCGGCCAGGAGGCGCTCGACGCGCGGCGACGTGCCTGGCGCGGGGGTGGGGAACGACGAAGGCTTCAGCGACACCAGGGTTACCAGCGGACGGTGAGGTAGCTGCGCAGCTCCCACTCCCGGCCGAACGGTCCCGGGTACGTGGGGTCGCATTCGGTGCCACCCGTGAGGGCGGGGACCCGCTCCGGACAATAGCGGGGGGAGAAGGTGTTGAGGGCGCGCCAGGTGGCGCGCACCCCCACGCGGGTCTCGGGGACGTCCAGCCACTGCGGCGTCCCCAGCACGTAGCCCACGTCGGCCATCAGCTGGCGCGGGTAGGTGAGGTTGAAGTCGCGGTGGTAGTCGAAGGGGCCGTAGTCGTTGAGCTTGAGCGCCGTGGCCACGCGCACGCGCCCGGTCACCGCGCGCAGGTCGGCGCCGGCCCGGGTGACCAGCCGCGGGTCGTCGCCGTTGGGCTCCGCCGTGCCGCCGTACACCGTGGCCACCAGGCGCACGTCGCGCCCGGGGTGCGCCACCACGCGGCTGCGCAGCTCCCAGAGCGTGCGCGGCGGCGTGGCGGCCGGGAAGGCAAAGGGGGTGCGCCCGTCGGCCAGGAAGCTCACGCCGGCGTCCATGGTGGTGGGGAGCCGCTTGACGGTGATCGCCAGGTTGGCGGCCAGCGGCGCGTCCTCGCGCGCGTCATTGTCCCACTGGTAGAACCAGGTGGCCGGCGTGGGATCCCAGGTGAGAAGCAGCTCGCCGGCCAGCATCTCGCGGTTGGCGCGCACGAAGAACGGGTCATCCAGCACGTTGCGCGGCACCGCGGGGGACGGCGCGCCGGCGGGGATGGGCCCCACCAGCGGCTTCTGGTACAGCACGTGGGGGGCCAGCTGGAAGGCGCCGCGCGAGACGCTCACGCCGCTCATGACGTTCCACTGGTCGCTGAGGCCGCTGTCCTTGAGCCCCCACCCCGTGAAGGTCTGGATGGCGGTGGGGCCCGCGTCGGCCACGAGCCCCATGAACGCGCCCTGCGCATACCAGTTCACGCGGCCGCGGCTCCAGGTGAGGCGCGCCTTGCCGCCAAAGGTGTCCCCCGGGCGGATGCGGTCCTGCAGCGCCTTCATGCCGCGACCGCTCCCCTCCACGAGGTAGAAGCGGTCCCCCACCTTGGTGGAGCCGGCCCACAGTCCGCCCAGTTCCACCCCCAGCAGGCCCCCGGCGGCGGCGCGCGCGCCCTGCAGCGCCAGCGAGGCGCGCCGCGTGGGGGGGAGCGGGATGGCCACGGAGCTCACGGCGCTCCCCAGCGGCTGCCGCTCGAACTCCTCCTGGTACATGGTGGTCACGTCCACGCCGCGCATGCGGCGGCGGTACTTGCCGAGGATGCCGGGGTTGGCGCCCCACCACAGCTCGGGGCCCGCGGCCACCTTGAGCCCGGAGAGCAGCCCCTTGCCGGCCACCTCGACCCCCACGGGGGCGCGCCCGTTGTAGATGTCGATGTTGCGCCCGTAGTTGGCCTCGCGGTAGAGGCCGAAGACGTCCCCCTCGTACCCCCAGTGGTAGTGGCCGGTGCGGTAGAACGCCTGCAGGGTGAAGGGGCGGGCATCCCAGTCCACGCGCGCGCGGTAGAGCGCCACGCGGCTGGCTGCGGAGGTGGCGCCCACGGCGGTCCCCACGCGCGGGCGGCCGCGCCCCTCGTAGAAGATCTCGTCGATGGGATTCTCGGCCACGTGGCCGAGCGCGTTCAGCGTGACCGCGGCGGTGAAGGTCTCGGCGGGGTGGATGGTGACACCCGCGTACACCGACTCGGTGCGGTCGCTGCCGGTGAAGGGGGGGCGCAGCGAGTCGTTGGGCGCCGAAACGGGCGGGGTGGTCAGGCGGTCGCCGCCGGTGGTGAAGGTGGCGAAGTCCACGCCCCCCTCGCCCAGGGCGATCCACGCGAGGTCGCTCCCCCCCTGCGCCTTGCGCTCGGCCACCGCGCGGCGCTCCAGCGCGGCGGGATCGATGGCGGCGAAGTGCGCGCGGATCGCGGCCGGCGTGGTGGCCGGCGCGTACGGCGCCAGCTGGTGGGCCTGCTGCAGCGCGTAGTACGCGGCGCGCGGGTAGAGGGGGAAGAGGCCGCGGCGGTCGGGGCGCCCCTTGGCCATGATCCCCCACCACTCCTCGTTCATGTTGTTGGCGCCCTTCCGGTAGTCGTCGGGGTAGGCGTCAGCGCTCCACGAGGCGTTGACGTCGTGGTCGGCCAGGCGGGAATCCTGGCCGAACTTCCACCAGCCGTCGCTCCACTGGAAGGTGAAGCCGCCGATGGCGTTGCCGGCGGCGCCCTTGCCGTGGCTGTTGAGGTAGATCTCCTGCCACTGGGCCACGAGGTAGCGGGCCTGCATGGCCTGGTCCTCGCGGCGGGTGCGCTCGTTCCAGGCGTCGGCGCCGAACTCGGTGAACATCACGGGGATGCCCATGGCGGCCTTCACGCGGTCGAACAGGTCGGTGAAGGAGCGGCCGCGATAGACGTTGCTCCCGAGGATGTCGAGGGTGCGGGCCTCGCGGGCGAGGAGGTCGAGGTACTGGAGGTCGCCGTTGGCGAAGGCGACCGGGCGGCGGGGATCGCGCGCCTTGATGGCGCCGGCGACCTCGCCGACGAGGGAGTAGAGGAAGGCGGCCTTGGCGCGCTGGCGCTCCCCCGCGGGGAGGTTCTCGGTCTCGGCGGACTTCCACTCGAGGCCATAGTTGTTCTCGTTGCCCAGGAGCCACACGAGGACGCCGGGGGTGTCGCGGAACTCGTCGACGAGCGCGAGGACCTCGCGGGTGAGGAGGGCGCGGACGGCGGGGTCGGCGTAGTTGGTGTTGGGGGCGTAGACGCCGTCGACGGTGACGCCGTAGCGGCCGAGGGGGTGGTTGAGGACGGTGTGGATGCCGTGCTGCTGGTAGATGTAGCGGACCCACCGCGGGGGGATGCCGGCGTACTGGCGGATGGCGTTCACGCCCATGGCCTTGAGGCGGGGCATCTCGCGGTCGAGGGCGGCGCGGATGGTGGCCTCGGGCTGGGTCCAGAGGCTGTAGGCGTAGTTCTGGCCGATGGGGACGTAGTCCCAGTTGACGCCCTGGACGAAGAAGTCGCGGCCGTCGACCTGCAGGCGCTGGCCGGCGCTGTCGGTGACGACGCGGACGGTGGGGAGGGCGTCCTGGGCGGCGGCGCTGGCGGCGAGGAGGGGCGCGGCGACGAGCGCGGGCAGGAGCGCGGCGAAGGCGGCGCGGCAGCGGTCGCGGAGCCGGCGGTGGCGGGGGGGCATGGGGGTCGCGGCGCGTGGGGGGAGGGCTTTGTTCGCTTGCCGGACAAAGATGGTTGAAGGTGGGCGGTGGGGCGTGGAGGTGTCAAGCTGGGGGGCCGTGTGACGGCCGTGTGACGGCCGTGGGGGCCGCCAGGGCGCGCGCGCTGCACATTCCCCGGGGTGGGAGGTGCCACGGTGGCGCCTGCCGTTTCACCGCTGGGGGATCCCGTGTCGCTCAACCGCCATTCCGCCCGTCTCACGCAGGACCGTTCGCAGGTGGGGTCGCAGGCCATGCTCCTGGCCACCGGCCTGACCGAGGCGCAGCTGGCGCTGCCGCAGGTGGGGATCGCCTCCATGTGGTGGGAGGGGAACCCCTGCAACATGCACCTGGGGACGCTGGGGGACGCCGCCAAGGAGGGGGTGGTGGCGGCCGGGATGGTGGGGATGCGCTTCAACACCATCGGCGTGAGCGACGGCATCTCCATGGGCACCGCCGGGATGAGCTACTCGCTCCCCTCGCGCGACCTCATCGCCGACTCCATCGAGACGGTGATGGGGGCGCAGTGGTACGACGGCCTCATCACGATCGCCGGGTGCGACAAGAACATGCCCGGGTCGCTGATGGCGCTGGCGCGGCTGGACCGTCCCGGGCTGATGGTGTATGGCGGCACCATCCGCGCCGGGCACCACGCGGGGGAGCGGCTGGACATCGCGTCGGTGTTCCAGAGCTACGGGGAGTTCCTGGCGGGGACGCGCAGCGAGGCGTCGATGCGCGGCGTGGTGCGCCACGCGTGTCCGGGGGCGGGGGCGTGCGGGGGGATGTACACCGCCAACACGATGGCCAGCGCGGCCGAGGCGATGGGGATGGCGCTGCCGTACAGCGCGTCGATCCCCGCCACCGACCCGCGCAAGCGCGAGGAGTGCGTGCGCGCGGGGCACGCGGTGCGCACGCTGCTGGCGCGGGGCATCACGCCGCGGCAGGTGATCACGCGGCGCAGCCTGGAGAACGCCATGGTGGTGACGATGGCGCTGGGGGGGTCGACCAACGCGGTGCTGCACCTGATCGCCATCGCGCACGCGGCGGGGGTGACGCTCACGCTGGACGACGTGCAGGCGGTGAGCGACCGGGTGCCGTTCCTGGCCGACCTCAAGCCCAGCGGGCGGTTCCTGATGGAGGACCTGGACCGCGTGGGGGGGACGCCGGCGGTGATGCAGTACCTGCTGGCGGAGGGGCTGCTGGACGGCGACTGCCTGACGGTGACCGGGCGCACGGTGGCGGAGAACCTGGCCGAGCTGCCGGGGCTGGCGGAGGGGCAGGAGGTGGTGCGTCCCGTGTCGCGGCCGATCAAGGCCACGGGGCACCTGCAGATCCTGCGGGGGAACCTGGCGCCCGAGGGGGCGGTGGCGAAGATCACGGGCAAGGAGGGGGAGCGGTTCTCGGGGCCGGCGCGCTGCTTTGCGCGCGAGGAGGCGGCGCTGGAGGCGCTGGAGCGGCAGGCGGTGCGCCCCGGCGACGTGGTGGTGATCCGCTACGAGGGGCCCACCGGGGGGCCCGGGATGCCGGAGATGCTGAAGATCACCGGCGCCATCATGGGGGCGGGGCTGGGGAACGACGTGGCGCTCATCACCGACGGGCGTTTCTCGGGGGCCACGCACGGCTTCGTGGTGGGGCACATCACCCCCGAGGCGCAGGTGGGGGGGCCGCTGGCGCTGGTGGAGGACGGCGACGTGGTCACCATCGACGCGGTGGCGCGCACGCTGGCGGTGGCGGTGGCGGATGACGTGCTGGCCGCGCGCCGGGCGGCGTGGGTGGCGCCGCCGCCGCAGGCCACGCAAGGGGTGCTGCGCAAGTACATCCGGTCGGTGTCGTCGGCGTCGCTGGGGTGCGTGACCGATGGCTGAGGCGCCGATGGCTGACGGGGCGGCGGGGTCGCGTCCCGTGGTGGGGTTCATCGGCACGGGGGCGATGGGGCTCCCCATGGCGCACAACCTGCTGCGCGCGGGGTTCCCGCTGGTGGTGTTCACGCGCACCGCGTCGCGTGCGGCCTCGCTGGCGGAAGCGGGGGCCGAGCTGGCCCCGTCGGTGGCGGCGGTGGCGGCGCGGTGTGACGTGGTGGTGGCATGCCTCAACACCGTGGCGGCCAGCGAGGCGGTGTTTCTGGGGGACGATGGCGTGGCGGCGCACGCCCGTCCGGGCGCGCTGTGGATCGACCATGCCACCATCACCCCGGCGCTGGCGGTGCGGCTGGGGGCCGAGGCGGAGGCGCGCGGGATGGCATTCCTGGACGCGCCGGTGAGCGGGGGCCCCGAGGGGGCGGCTCGGGGGACGCTGGCCATCATGGTGGGGGGGAGCGAGGCGGCGTATGCGCGCGCGCTGCCGGTGCTGTCGGCGTGTGGCCAGGTGGTGCGGCATCTGGGGCCGGTGGGGAGCGGCACGCACGCCAAGCTGGTGAACCAGCTGCTGACGTTCGTGCACGGCGCGGCGGCGGCGGAGGCGCTGGCGCTGGCGGAGGCGCTGGGGGTGTCGTTGGAGGCGCTGGGCGAGGTGCTGCGCGCCAGCTTCGGGCATTCGCGGATGCTGGACCGCACGCTGGCGCGGGTGCAGGCGGGGGACTACGTGGCCGGCGCGCCGCTGCAGCTGTACACGAAGGATCTGGGGATCACGCTGGCGGCGGGGGCGGCGCATGGCGTGGCGTTGCCGGTGCTGGCGCATGCGGCGGGGATCCTGCGGGACGCGATCGCTGAGGGGTTGGGGGATCGGGACCTTGCGGCCCTGCGGCTGCGGTACCCGGGGGCGGGGGGGAGAGGGGGTACAGATGGGAATTGATATTCAATAGAGGGGACGGGGCGGCGAAGAAATTGGGCGGAAAACAGGGGCGCGCCGTTATTGCGGGGTGGCGGGGCGAGCCGTACTGTATACCGGCCTGCATACGGATATCGATCCGCCGAAGCTGGCGACCACTTCCCAGGAGGACGTTATGGTTGGGCTGTTCGCACGGCGACTGCCCGCGCTGCTGGCGCTCGCGGTCATCGCGGGTGACCTGTCGGCGCAGGCGGCCGGCCGGATCACGGGACGCGTCACCGACAAGGCCGGCGGTGCGCCGCTCGAAGGGGCGCAAGTCCGCATCGAGGGGACCAACTTCGGCGCCATGACCGGCCCCGACGGCCGGTACACCATCGCGCGCGTCGCGCCGGGGGCGTACCAGCTGCGCGTCATCCGCATCGGCTACCAGTCGGGGCTCGCCTCGGCCACCGTCCGGGCGAACGAGGCCGCCACCGCCGACTTCACCCTCACCAAGGCGCCCTACCAGCTGGAGGCGATGGTCACCACCGCCACCGGCCAGCAGCTCACCCGCGAGCTGGGGAACGCCATCGCCAAGGTGGACGTCTCCAAGATCGTCGCCGAGCAGCCGATCACGGCGATGCAGGACGTGCTCAACGGCCGCATCGCGGGCGTGTCCATGCTGGCCTCCAGCGGCACCGTGGGCGGCGGCGCGCGCGTGCGCATCCGCGGCATCAGCTCGGCGTCGCTCTCCAACGAGCCGCTCATCCTGGTGGACGGCGTGCGCATGGAGTCGGGGTCGCCAGGGCTGGCCGGGACGCTTGGGATCGGCGGCGGCCGTCCCAGCTTCCTGAACAACCTCAACCCCGAGGAGATCGAGAGCATCGAGGTCGTCAAGGGGCCGTCGGCGGCGACGCTGTACGGCACGCAGGCGGCCAACGGGGTCATCGTGGTCACCACCAAGAAGGGGCGCGCCGGACCGCCCAAGTGGACGCTGTTCAGCGAGGGCGGGCGCTCCTATGACCCGGCCAGCTACCCCGGGATCTACTACACCGAGGGGCGCGCCCCCAACGGCACCGTGCGCCCCTGCCTGCAGTGGCAGGCGGCGGCCGGGCAGTGCACCATCTCGCAGGCCTACACCAAGAACTTCCTGGAAGACCCGGCCTTCTCCCCCCTGGGCGTGGGCGACCGGCGGCAGATGGGCGCGCAGGTCACCGGCGGCACCGACGCGGCGCGCTACTTCATCAGCACCGACTGGGAGAAGGAGACCGGGCTGCTGCGCATGCCGGGGAATGAAATCGACACCCTGCTCAAGGAGCGCGGCGTCACCAGCATCCCGGAGAACCAGCGCATCCCCAACCAGCTGGACCGGCGGAACATCCGCGTGAACCTGGGGGTGCAGCTGGCGCCCAACGCGGAGCTGACGCTCAACAGCGGCTTCATGAATTCCTGGAACCTGCTCCCGCAGACGGGGGACAATCTGCAGGGGGTCATCGGCTCCGCGCTGTTCGGCAACCCCAACCCGGCGCTGGCCAACCAGTGGGGGTTCGCGCCCCCCAGCCAGGGGTTCGCCAAGAGCGTCTCGCGCACCACCAACCAGTTCCTCAACTCGGCCACGGCCGGGTGGCGCCCCACCAGCTGGCTCTCCACGCGCGGCACCGTGGGGCTGGATTGGATGGCGTATGACAACGAGGCGCGCATCGCCAACGGCCAGGGGTGCACGGTCTGCGGCATCGAGCGGCAGGGGACGCGCACCATCGACAAGTGGGTGAACGCCCGCTACACGGTCGACCTCAACGCCACCTCCACCTTCACCCTCCCCTGGAACCTCAACTCCAAGACGGCGGTGGGGGTCCAGTGGAACCGCGACCGCCTCACGGGGGCGCTGAGCACGTCGCAGATCCTGCCGCCGGGGGGCTCCACCATCGACGCCGGCGCCCAGAAGACCTCGGGCGAGGCCACGATCGAGACGGCCTCCCTGGGCGTCTACGTGGAGGAGACGCTGGGGTGGAAGGACAAGCTGTTCCTGACCGGGGCGCTGCGGCAGGACCGCAACTCGGCGTTCGGCACCAACTTCGGCGCCATCATCTACCCCAAGGCGACGCTCTCGTGGGTGGCGATGGAGAACCCCGACGCGAAGTGGATCAACCAGCTGCGTCCGCGCGTCGCCTTCGGCGAGTCGGGGCAGCAGCCCACCGCCACGGCGGCGATCACCTTCCTCTCGCCGGTGACCACCACCGTCTTCGGCGCCGGCGACCGCCCCGCCGTGACCTTCGGCGCGCTGGGGAACGACGGCATCCGTCCCGAGCAGTCGGCGGAGACCGAGCTGGGCTTCGACCTCACCGGCTGGCGCAACCGCGTGTCGGTGCAGGCCACGTACTACTCCAAGACCACCTCCGACGCGCTCGTCAACCGCCCGCTCCCCGGCTCGCTGGGCGCCGGCGCGTCGCGCATCGAGAACGTGGGCGTGGTCACCAACAAGGGGGCCGAGCTCTCGCTCAACGTGCGGGCGATCGACGGCGAGAAGGTCCGCTGGGACGTGGGGATCGAGGCGTCGGAGAACAACAACAAGCTGGTGTCGCTGGCGCCGGGGATCCCGCCGCTGACCGGCTTCGGCTTCCAGAACCGCCCGGGGTACCCGCTGTTCGGGCTGTGGTGGCCCAAGCTGGTGAGCTACAACGACGCCAACAACAACCAGACCATCGAGCCGGGCGAGGTGGTGGTCACCGACACGGCGGTCTTCATCGGCGCCACCATCCCGGTGCGCTCCCTCAGCCTGACCAACTCGGTGAGCCTGTTCAACGACAAGCTCCGCCTGAGCGGGATGCTGGACTACCGGGCGGGCTTCGTGTCGCACAACGTGAACGGGCTGTTCCAGTGCGCCTTCCGGCAGAACTGCGCGGCGCTGCACGTGAAGGGGTACGACCTGCAGGAGCAGGCCAAGGCCGTGGCCGGCCCGCGCGCCTTCGGCGCGTACGGCGAGCAGGCGGACTTCCTGCGCTTCCGCGAGTTCTCGGTGCAGTACACGCTGCCGGGGTCGGTGGCACGGGTGCTGCGCGCGACCAGCGCCAACGCGCAGTTCACCGGGCGCAACCTCTGGACCTGGACCAAGGAGTTCACCTCCTGGGATCCGGAGAACAACACCTCCGGCTCTGACGGCCCGAACTACAACTTCGTGGCGCAGGCCCAGCCGCGGCAGTTCTTCCTCCGTCTCAACCTCACCTTCTAGGAGACCGATCGTGTCCTCGACGCATTCCGTCCGGGCGACGCGCCGCACCATCGGTCGCGTTGCGCCTCTCCTCCTCGCCGCCACGCTGGCGGGGTGTTCCACCGACACGCTGCTGGAGGCGGACCGCCCCGACCAGATCGACCCGGCGGAGCTGTCCTCCAACCTGCAGGGCGCGGGCGCCCTGCATGCCGGCGCGGTCGGCGACTTCACCGTGGCGCTTGCCGGCGGCAACGGTGGCGGCGCCGGGCTGGGCCAGGTCGCGGCCAGCGGCTACCTGTCCGACGAGTTCATGTTCGGGGGCACCCCCCCCGAGCTGCGCGAGATGGATGCGCGCAACGTCCGCGAGGCCAACGGCGCCTGGCTGCAGACGTACATCGACCTGCACCGCGCCCGCGAGTCCGGGGAGCGGGCCATCACCGCCTTCAAGGCGGTGGCGCCCTCCGACGCCCGCGTGGGCGAGCTGCTGGGGCTGCAGGCGGCGCTCATCACCATCCAGGGCGAGAACTACTGCTCCGGGGCGCCGCTGAGCACCACGCAGCCGGAGCTGAAGTACGGTGACCCGCTCACCACGGCGGCCACCTTCACCCTGGCCGTGACCAAGGCGGACGCCGCCATCGCCGGCGCCGGGAGCAACACCAACGCCCGGAACCTGGCGGCGGTCATCAAGGGGCGCGCGCTGCTCAACGCGGGGCAGTACGCCGCCGCCGCCACGGCCGTGGCGTCGGTCCCCACGGCCTTCGAGTACCGCGTGTCGCACGGGCTGGCCACGGCCCGCCAGCAGAGCTTCCTGTGGACGTACATGTACAACACCCAGGCGCTGCTGGTGGCCAACCGCGAGGGGACGAACGGCCTCGACTTCGCCACCGCGGGCGATGTGCGCCTGCCGGTGGAGGGGGATGGCCGTCCCTCGGTGTTCGACAACGTGACGCCGCGCTACTTCTTCCGGACGTACAACGTGCAGAACCACTCGGTGATGGTGGCCAGCGGCGTGGAGGCGCGCCTCATCGAGGCCGAGGCCGCGCTGCAGGCGTCCAACGCGGCGGGGTGGCTGGCCAAGCTGGGTGAGGCGCGCGCCAGGTTCAACATGGCCGCTCCCACCGACCCCGGCACCGCCGACGGGCGCGTGGACCTGATGTTCCGCGAGCGGGCCTTCACGCTGTTCGGCACCTCGCACCGCGTGGGGGACCTCCGCCGCCTCTCGCGCCAGTACGCGCGCGGCAAGGAGACCGTGTGGCCCACGGGGGCGTACCACAAGGACAACCTCAACCGGGGTGGTGACGTGAACATCGTCGTCCCCATCTCCGAGAAGAACAACCCCAACTTCAAGGGGTGCCTGGACCGGAACCCGTAAGGGCTTGGTTCAGTGCCGGATACGCCGAGGGGGCGCCGCAGCTGCGGCGCCCCCTCGGTGCATCCGGGCCCCTGCCTCAGCGCCGTGGCGCCGGACCCTCGGGGCGGATGGGCACCGTCCCCTCGCGCAGCACGTCGGGAGCCGCCCAGTACGGCGTCCCGTACGGGCGCCGGCGCGGCCACAGCTCGTCCAGCGTGTCGTCATCGTACACCACGCCCCCCTTCACCACCCAGCGGATGGCCGTGGTGTTTCGGATGTCCTCCAGCGGGTTGCGGTCCAGCACCATGAAGTCGGCCAGCTTCCCCACGGTGAGCGAGCCGAGGTCCTGCTCGCGGCCGATGAAGCGCGCCGCGTGCCGCGACGCGATTTCCAGCGCCCCCATGGGGCCCAGGGCGCTGGCCGCCATCCACACCTCCCAGTGCGACCCCAGGCCGTTGTGCTGGCCGTGCGCCCCGATCGCCCCGAAGCCGCCCGCGGCGATGATGTCCGCCAGCCCCTGCGCGATGAGCGGGAACGAGTAGTCGGTGGCCGGGCGCGTCATGCGCCGCCGCCCCTGCGGGATGAACTGCCGCCACGGGATGAAGCGCCGCGTCTTGGGGTCCTTCCACGTCTCCTGCTCGTCGTAGAAATACTCCTCGTTCCACGGCCCGGCCCCGCCCACCATGAACGTGGGGGAATAGGTGGCGTTGGCCTTCCCCAGGAAGGTGGTGAGGTCGGCGTAGAGCGGGGCGTACGACAGCGGATGCTCGAACCCGGTGTGGCCGTCCATCACCATCCCCAGGACGTACTCCAGCGCGTCGTTCTCGGAGGTCACGTTGATCCCCACCGTGCGCGCCGCCTCGGTGACCCACTGCCGCTGGTCGCGGCGCGGCTGCAGGTACTGCTTGAGCGACGTCGCCCCCCACCCCTGGAGCTTGCGGATGCCGTTCTCCGCCGCCGCCAGGCTGGTGAACTCCTCCTGCCGCGAGCCGTCGCCGGCGTAGAGCGGATCGCCCGTGGTGAAGACGCGCGGCCCCACCATCAGCCCGGCCTCGACCATCTCCCCGGTGGGGAAGAGGTTCTGCGACCACATGGACGGGTCCATGGTGGTGGTGACGCCGTAGGCCAGGAAGGGCGCCCCCTCGAAGTTCTGCTGGGGGATGATGCCCCGGTGCTCGCGGTAGTTGTGCGAGTGGACGTCGATGAAGCCGGGGACGATGGTGGTGCCGCGGGCGTTGAAGACCCGCGCGCCCGCGGGGACGCGGCAGTCGCCCACGCACGCGATGCGGTTGCCGGTGACCACCAGCGTGCCGCTGCGCACCTGCCGACGGTCCAGCGTGACCAGGCGGGCGTTGGTGAAGGCCACCGTGCCGGCGGGGATGTCGCGCGGCACGCGCAGCGTGATGGCGGTGGTGTCGGCCCGGCGGGTCGCCACGTCATACGCGTATGCGCGATCGCCGCTGCCGTAGTCCAGCGCGGTCGCCGAGCGCCAGGTGGGGAAGAGCCCGCCCCGGGTGGTGAGGCGGGTGGCGGGGACGGCGGGGCGGTTGCGGTCCAGCCGCATGGGGGTGCCGGCCATCGCCTGCATCGGGAACGGGGCGATCCAGACGTTGTCCGACTCCTGAAAGGCCACCCACTTGCCGTCGGGGGAGACGGTGACTTCGTCGGCAAAGGGGAACACCAGGTGCTCGCGCCGGTCGCTCCCGTCGGGGCGCACCGACACGAAGCGCGTCTCGAGGCCGGTGGCGCCGCTCAGCAGGTGCGGGAAGAAGATGCGCCCCTCGGGGCCGTAGTCGGGGCGGACGATCTGGTTGCGGATGGCGTTGAAGGCGCTGGTGCCGGCGCCGTCCATGTTGATGGCCACGCGCGTCACGGGGATGGCGTCACCCCCCGTCGCCGGCACGCGCACGAGATCCCAGTAGTGGTTCCAGATGAGCCCGCGCCCCTGCCGCGAGGCGCCTGCGCCGCGCGCCAGCACCAGCTCGGCGCCGTCCGCGCGCCACCGCGGGTGCACGTACTCCCCCGCCTGCCGCGTGAGGCGCCGCGGGCTCCCGCCGGCGGCCGGCACCGTCCACAGGTGCCCGCTCACCGAGTCCTCCCAGCTGGTGAAGGCGAGCGTCTGCCCGTCGGGGGACCACGCGGGGGCGTACTCGAACGGACCGAAGTCCGCGGGCGTGACGCGACGCGGCGTGCCACCGGGGAGGTCCATCACCCAGACGCGCCCCACCGCCTGGAAGGCGAGGCGGCGGCCGTCGGGGGAACGGGTGGCCCAGCGCGTGAAGCGCGACGTGAAGGTGGCGCCCGTGTCGGCCCCCTGCGTGTTGGCCTGCTGCGAAATGGTGCGCTGCACCCGCGCCGTGAAGGGGATCGTGGCCACCGCCCCGCTGGCCACGTCCAGGCGGCGCAGCTTGCCCCCCTGCGCGATCACGATGGTGCGGCCGTCGGCGCTCCACGCGTACCCCGGGAAGGGACGCATGGTCTTGAAGGTCTCGTACAGGTCCTGCTCCACCGGGTCCATGGCCAGCCGCTCGTGCCCGGTCTCCAGGTTGCGCAGCCAGAGCGCGGTGCGCGGGCCGAAGGTGTGCCCCTTCCAGCTGAAGGTGCCGTCGGGGACGCGGCGCACGAAGGCCAGCCACTTGCCGTCGGGGGACACCTCCGGGGCGCCCATGCCGCCGCTGGCCCCCTGGATCTGCTGCGACTGCTCGCCGAAGGAAAGGGCGGCCACCTCCCCCGACTGCAGGTCGAGGCGGCGCAGCTGCACGTCACCCCCGAGGAAGTCGGCGCGCCCGGCGTACGCGGCCGCGTGCTCGTCATGGTCCTCCGCATGCCCCGCGACTGACGCGCCGGAGGCCGCGCCCTGTCCGCTGGCCGCGAAGTACAGGAAGCGGCCGTCACGCGACGGCGAGGGCCACCCGGCGTTCTGCTTGCGCCCGTCCAGCAGCTGGATGCCGGTGCCGCCGTCCTTGTGGTACATCCACACCCCTCGCGACGGCGGGGTGCCCCCCCCGCCCAGGTGGGTGCGCTCCACGATGAGGTACTGCCCGTCGGCGCTCCACGCGGGGACCGCGGCGCGCACCATGGGATCGGTGAAGACGGCGCGCGGGTTGCCCCCATCGGCGTCCATGACCCACAGGTTGTACTGCCCGCGCCGGTCGCTGATGAAGGCGATGGAGCGGCCGTCGGGGGAGACGCGCGGATGCGTGTTGATGGCGATCCCCGAGTTCTGCGTGAGCGCCACCGCCTCGCCTCCCTCGGCGGGGAGGCGGTACACGTGTCCGAGCAGGTCGAAGACCAGCCAGCGGCCGTCGGGGGCGAGGTCGACCGACATCCAGGTCCCCTCGGTGGCCGTGAAGGCGATCTCCCGGGTGACGCCGCGGGGCTGGGTGACGTCCCAGGCGGCGGGCGCCGCGGGCTGCGCGCGCAGGGGCGCGGCCGACAGGGCCAGCGCGAGCGCGCCGGCCAGGTGGCCGGCGCGTGTCAGGTGACGGAAGGGCATGGGGGCGGCCGTCAGTTGCGGCGCAGCACGTTGTTGCCGTAGCCGCTGTCGAGGCGGAGCGACACCACCGTGCCCCCCTCCTCACGGAACAGCAGCTGCATGTTCCCGTCGGTGAAGGTGCCGTTCCCCAGGTAGGTGAGCGGGCGCGAGGCGCCGCGCATGCTGGCGGTCACCGCACCGTTGGCCACCGCGATGGTCATCTCGGCCGGGGCGCCGCGTCCGCGCCCGGTGTAGCGCCCGGCGAAGCGCGCCGCGTCCCCGTCCATCGCCTTCGCCGCCACGGGACGGCGCCCCAGCACCGCCTCGGCGATCTTCTCCGCCGCCTCGGCCGGGGCCGCGGGGGAGGCGCTGTTGAAGAGCACGACCACGGAGAGCGACTCGGCGGGGAAGTACAGGTTGTGCGTGGTCCACCCGTTGATGCCGCCGCCGTGGTGCAGCGCGGGGCGCCCCAGCACGGGGTACAGTCCGAGCCCCTTGGCGTACCCGATGCGCGCGCCGTCGCGCAGCGTGTCGGCGGTGGTCATCTCGCGGTACGCGGCGGCGCCGAGGATGCGGCGCGAGCGGTGCAGCGCCTCGTTCCAGCGCACCAGGTCCACCGCGGTGGAGCAGAGCGATCCCGCGGCGTAGGGCCAGAGGTGGCTGAGCGGGCGCTTCTGGATGAGCGCCTTGCCGTCCCAGTCGTAGCCGGAGGTCTTGCGCGGGCGCACCGCCGACTCGCTGCAGTAGTGCGCGTCGCGCATGCCGGCGGGGCGCAGGAGCTTCTCCTCGACGTACTGCGCGTAGGGCATCCCCGTGACCTTCTCGATGACGAGGCCGGCGAGGTAGAACGCCGAATTGTTGTAGATCTGCTCCTCGCCGGGCTCGAAGTCGTAGCCGGCGCCCTCCACCAGGCGCAGCAGCGTGTCGCGCGGGAGGGTGAGCGGAATGATGGCGCGCGCGGCCTCGATTTCGGTGTAGCTGCGGATGCCCGAGGTGTGGTCGAGGAGGCGGCGCAGCGGGAGGCGGCGGCCGTTGGCCTTGAATTCCGGGACCCACCGGCCGAGGTCGTCGTCGAGCGACAGGCGTCCCTGCTCGACCAGCTGCATGATGGCGGCGCCGGTGAACTGCTTGGTGACGGAGCCGATCTCGTAGATGGCGTTGGCGGGGGTGGCGACCCCCAGCTCGACGTTGGCCTTGCCGTAGCCCTTCACCGCGATGGTGTCGCTGCCGCGGATGACGGCGATGGAGGCGCCGGCGAGCGTGCCGGCGGCGATGGGCGCCTGGATGATGGCGTCGATGCGCGCGCGCATGGCGGCGCGCGGGGCGGCCTGCGCGTGTGCGGCGGTGGCGACGACAGGGAGGAGCGCGAGGGGTGCAAACAGGACACGCAACGCACGGCGCATGAGCGGGGCTCCGGAGGAGGACGGGTCGCCGGAGACGCGGGGATGACCAGGCGTCTCCAAGGGGACTACCTCCGGTAATCTACCGGCGGGGAATGCATGCGCTGCGCTTCCCCCCGCTCACCACCCCGGCGCCAGGTTGATCCCGAACACCCCGCCGCTTCCGCGCTGCAGCGGCCGCGCGTGGAATGCCTCGAGGATCAGCACCCCCAGGTTGAGGCGCACGCTGACCCCTTGCGACAGCACCGGTCGCCGCACGGTATCCCCGCGGCGGGACAGCGCTCCGGGCGACAGCCCCACCGCGTCCCCCGCGCGCCACGCCAGCCCTGCGTCCACGAAGGGCGCCACCTCCAGCGCCACGCCGCCCACCCCCAGCCGGTCCAGCGGCAGCCGCAGCTCCGCGTTGGCCACCGCCATCCGCGTCCCCAGCAGCCGGTCGAAGGCGGCGCACCGCTCCAAGGACACGCTGCGCGCGCACTCCTGCCACGCGATCGACTCGGCCGTGTAGCCGCGCACCAGCGTCCCCGTCCCCAGGAACAGCGGCGTGAGCGCGTCGCGCGCCGCATCGCGGCCGTACCGCCCCACATGCATCCCGCGCAGCGCCAGCGTGCCCCGCCACACCGGCCGGTACCACCGCCCGTCGGTGCTGACCCCCGTGTACGAGGTGGGTCCCGCCGTCTGCGACAGCTCCATCCGGTAGCGCCACCCCGCCTGCGGCGACGTGGCCCCGAACACCGCATCGTCCCCCACCAGCGCCACGCTCCACCGCGCATACTGCAGCGGCGGCTCGTTCCCCCCGCGCACCCGCTGGCGGTCCAGCACCCGCCCCGTGCGCGGGTCCGCCACCTGACGGGTGAGGTCCAACGACTGCGTGAGCCGGGTGCCCGTGGCCGCCAGCTCCACCCGCCGCGTGCGCGAGAAGGGATACTGCGCCCCCGCCACGGCCTCCTGCACCACGGTCCGCGCCAGCCCGGTTTCCGAGAGCACCACGTCCAGCGGATTGCCGGCGGCGTCGCGCACGCGCGTCATCCCGGCCGAGCTCACCGCCGAGGTCACCGGGGAGTGCCCCAGCGACGCGAACAGCGTCCAGCGCGACACGGCGTTGAGGTAGAGCAGCTGCCCGCCCACGTCCTGCACCCGCCCTTGCGCCTGCACCGCCAGCCCCAGTCGCCGCTTGGCCAGCAGGTCGCCCCAGAAGAGGCTGAGCCCCCCGCCCACCGCGGCGCCGTACGTCCCCGCCGACACCCCCGCCGACGGCACCCCGATCCCCTCCAGCGCCAGCCGCGGCCGGTAGCGCGTGGTGAAGGGCGCCCCCGCCGTGGGGCCCGGCAGCCCCTCCGTGCCGTCGGCCAGCATGGCGTCCACCAGCGGCGAAGGGGACGCGGTGATCGGGGGGAGCACCCCCCCCATCCCCTGGCTGATGGGCGCGGTGACCGGCACCTCGTCGTCGGCGAGCCGCTGGTACCCCTCCACCCGCGAGCGGT
The DNA here is from genome assembly GCA_040380205.1 of Gemmatimonadaceae bacterium. Lineage (GTDB taxonomy): Bacteria > Gemmatimonadota > Gemmatimonadetes > Gemmatimonadales > Gemmatimonadaceae > Gemmatimonas. The sequence goes on along the minus strand of JBEIJM010000017.1, from coordinate 1,746 downwards.
CGAGCGTCACCAGCTGGTAGCCGTCGTGGTCGAAGACGGTGACCACCACCGTGTTGCTCCCCGGGGCCACGGTGAGCGCCGGCGAGCGGGCGGTGATGCCGCTCACGCCGGTCTGCACCCGGGTGAGCTGGTCAAACACCCCCCGGGCCAGGTCCAGCCGGAAGACGTCGGCCACCCCCTCGACCTCGCCCACGAAGTACAGCGACCGGCTGTCGGCGCTCCACTGCGGGTTGATCATCCGCGCGCCGGAGCCCAGGTCGGGGACGGCGCGCACGCGCCCCCCCACGGGGTCCACCAGCGCCAGCCGCAGCCGGCCGTAGGCCAGCTGCGGCAGGTCGGTCTCCTCGTGCCGGTCCGTGGCCACCGCGATGTAGCGCCCGTTGGGGGCCCACGCCGGGTGCAGCTCGGTGTACGCGTCGTTGGTGAGCTGCTGCACGCGCCGCTCCGCCAGGTCGTACAGGAACAGGTCCCCCTGCCCATCGCGCGAGCCGGCGATGGCCAGCTGCCGGCCGTCGGGGGACCAGGCCACGGCGCTGATCGCCTGCACCCCGGGCACGCGGATGCGCTCGCGCAGCGCGCCGCGCGCCACATCCAGCAGCGCCAGCTCCGAGTCGCCCCGGCGCACCACCACCTGCGCGAACAGCCGCCCGTCGGGGGACCACGCCCCCGACGCGTACAGGAAGGCGATGGCGTCGGTGTGCCCGTCGCGCGCCACCGCCCCCAGCGAGCGGACCTCGCGCCCGGTGGCCATGTCGCGCAGGCGCAGGTCCACGCGCCCCAGCGCGTCCTGGCCGATGTAGGTGAGCCACGCGCCGTCGGGGCTGAGCTGCGGGTTGAGCGCCAACGTCCCGCGCGCCTCCGGGAGCAGCGCCGCACCCAGCGCCGCCGCCGACTCCCGCTCGGCCAGGAGGGCGCCGTACGCCTCCGCGATGCGCGCATGCCACTCCCCCTCGAACTCCTCCACCGTCACCCCCAGCACCCGCTCGATGCCGCCGCGCACCCCCAGCCGCAGCGCGGCGCGGAACAGCGCCGGCACCACCTCGTCCCCCCAGCGCCCCCCGGCGAACGCCCAGAAGGCGTGCCCGTAGCGGTAGGGAAAGACGCGCGGGTCGGTGGTGAGCCGGTCGAGCGTGGGGAGGGCGTCGTCCGCGAGCGCGGCACGCAGCCACATGGCGGTGTTCGGGTCGTCGCTCCCCAGCGACACGTACTCCGCCATCCCCTCCACGAACCAGAGCGGGAGGCGCAGCATCCCCCCCGCCTCCGGCGCGCGCTCGGCCAGGTCGAACTGGAAGAGATGGGCGATCTCGTGCCCCAGGATGTGGTCATTCTCCGCCCCCACGCCGGTGAGTGGCATCACGAGGCGGTCGCGAATGGACTCGGCGAAGCCGCGGGTCCCCTCCCCCAGCGGCGCGTCGGCCAGCGTGGTCTGCTGGAAGTCGGGGTGGTTGGTGTAGAGGATGAGCGGCTTGCGCGCCGTGAACTCGTGCCCCAGCAGCGCGGACAGGCGGGCGTACCACCGCTCCGCCTTGCGCGCCGTCTCGCGCACCGTGGGTTCGGCGGCGCGGTCGAAGTGGATGTCGAAATGGGCGGTGCGCAGGACGCGCACGTCGAAGCGCTCCCAGCGCACGCGGTTCTGCCCGAAGTACTGGGCGTGCAGCGGGGTGTGCAGCGGGGCCGCCGCCCCCGCGAGGAGGGCGGCGACTCCCAGCGACAGCGCGCCGTGGCGCGCGGGGCGCACTGTCGCGC
>JBEIJM010000016.1:0-35302 GCA_040380205.1 Gemmatimonadaceae bacterium | reverse complement strand
CGGCGCCGGCGTCTCCGCCTCGGCGGCGACCGGAGCCGCGGGCTCCGGTGCCCCAGCGCGCCGACGACGCGCGGCACCGGCCGCCGGGGCGGGCTGCGCCTTTTCGGCGCGGATCCGCTTCTCGCGCTCCCACCGCACGCGGATCCGGGACACCTGGTCGTCCGTGAGCACCGTCAGGTGGCTGCGGACCGGAAGTTCCATCTGACGCAGCAAGGCCAGCACCTCGTCCGCCGAGATGCCGAATTCCCCTGCCAGATCATGCACGCGAAGCTTGCTCACCCCTTCCTCCCGCCGCGAACGGCGCCTGGTGTCGCCGGCCGGGTCGTCCCGGCCACGGCGCCACGTATCCCGAGCGCCAGTCCCTGATCCACGATCCCCACGGCCGCCGTGGTGGTCCGCCCCACGGCGGCCCCCAGTTCGGCCGCACTCGGCCACTCCACGATCTCCACCCGCCGCGCCCGGAGCAGCGGCACGACCTTATCCAGCGAATGCCGCGACGCGTCCTGCGCCACGACGGCGAGCAGCAGGTGCCCGCCCTGGGCCTCATGATGCACGCGCTCCGCCCCCACCACCACCAAGCGACCGCGCGCGCCCAGTCCCAGCAGCCCCAGCACCTTCCGGCGCCGCGGCTCGTCCAGGACCGGCTCGCCCGCGGCCGCGTCGGTCACGACGATGCCGCCTCCCCGTCCTCATCCTCGGTGGTCAGCTCGTCGATGAACGCCATGATCCGGTCCGCCTCGCCTGGCGCGATGCCGGGGAGCCGCAACAGGTCGTCCCGCTCGAGATTGATGATGTCGTTCAGCGTGCGGTACCCCGCCTCGCCCAGCACCGCGACCGTGGCCGTCTCCAGCCCCCGGATCTCGGAGAGCGGCACGTCCGCCTCCTCTTCCTCGCCGGGGAGCGGCGCGAACGGACTGTCGCCCCGCTCCAGCCATTCGCGGCTGCTGTACAGGTCGATCTTCCACCCGGTGAGCTCGGAGGCCAGCCGCACGTTCTGCCCGTTGCGGCCGATGGCCAGCGACAGCTGGTCCTCGTCCACCACCGCCTGGATCGTGCGCGACGCCACGTCACTGAAGACGCGCGCCACGCGCGCCGGCGCCAGCGCCAGCTTGGCAAACCGCTCCGGGTCGGGCGACCAGGGGACGATGTCGATCCGCTCGTTCCCGCCCAGCTCCGCCACCACCGCCTGCACCCGGGCGCCCTTGAGCCCCACGCACGCGCCCACCGGATCCACGGCCTCATCGCGCGACTGCACGGCGATCTTGGTGCGGCTCCCCACTTCGCGGGCCGCCGCCTTGATCTCCACCAGCCCCTGCTGGATTTCCGGCACTTCGAGACGGAACAGCGCCTGCACGAAGAGGGCGTCGGACCGGCTGAGAATCAGGCGGGGGCCCTTGGGCGAATCCTCCACGCGCTTGAGCACCGCGCGAATGGGGTCGCCCTGGTGGAAATGCTCCCGGTGGTTCTGCTCGCGGTAGGGGACGATGGCCTCGGCCTCCCGGAACCGGTTGAGCATCACCACCAGCTTGCCCCGCTCGATCTGCTGGACCTCACCGGACAGCAGGTCGCCCACCCGCCCCGCGAATTCGTCGCGGATGCGCGTGCGCTCCCCCTCGCGGACGCGCTGGAGGATCCGCTGCTTGGCCGCCTGCACGGCCGCCCGGCCGAACTCGGCGAACTCCACCGGGATCTCCATCACATCGCCCACCTGGAACTCCGGATCCTCGAACCGCGCCTCTTCGAGCAACACCTCCCGGGCCGGATCGGTCACCTCCTCCACCACCGTCTTGAGCAGCACGATGCGGATGGTGCCCTTGTCCTCCTGGATCTCCACCTCGGCCTGCACCGTCGGGCCGTGCTTCTTGGCCAGGGCGGCGTGAATGCCGTCCTGCAGCAGCCCGTGGAGTTCCGTCCGGTCGAGTTGCTTCGAATGGGACAGTTCACGGAACGCCAACAGAATTTCCGCCGAGCCGACCATCCTGGGTTCCCTCATCGTTTCCAGTGAAACGCGAGGCGGGCCTGCGTCACGTCAGCCAGGGGCACCGACACCTCCCGCCCCTTCGCCTCGCGCACGCGCGCCACCTCTGCGCCGTCCTCGCCGTCCACGGCAAGGATCTCGACTTCCTGCTTTCCCCCCGTCACCAGGGGGCTGGTCACCACGGCATGCCGACCCACGAAGCGCCGCCACTCCGCCGGCGTCCGCAACGGACGGTCCGCCCCGGGGGACGACACTTCCAGCACGTACCGCTCCCCCATCGCCGCCGCCTGCTCCACCCGCGCTTCCAGCGCCCGTGACGCCCGGGTACAGTCGTCCAAGGTCACCTTGGCCCCATCCCGGCGGTCCATCCGGACTTCCAGCAACGGCCGAGCCCGGGACCCGCCCCGGCGCAGCTCCACCAGGTCGTATCCCAGCGCGTCCAACTCGCCGGCCACCAGCGCCTCGATCGTCTCGCCCACTGCGCCTCCCGGCCCAAGCCGTTCTCCCTCGCCTTCCCCCGGAGCGGTCCGGTGTTGCCGCCACCTGCCACCCCGAACCATCCCCGCCCCCACGGACGACACACCGCCTGCCTCCTTCGCCCCAGCCCCGATCCCCCTGGCAACCTGACCACCGGGGAACAAAAAAGTGCGGGGAGCATCCCCACACTTCAGCGGCCTGCGCAGGGCAGGCCCGGGTCTGGAGCTGATGTGTCCTAACTCGTTCAAGCTACGGGCGGGCGGCAAGCAGGTCAAGATGACCGGCCGCGTGGCGGCTGAGGTTCCCGCAGGGCGATGACCCCCAATTGGCGCCCGGCATCGCCCCCTCGGTGGCTGAAGAAGCGGTGCGGGTGGCACCGGGTGCACCACGGGCTGGTCGATACGGCGGACACCCCGGCCCGCCGTGCCTGCTCGGCCAGCACGCCGCGGACGTCCAGATGGCCTTTGCCCCCGACCGACCGGCCGAGTACCGCCGCCAGCACCTCCGGGCCCACTTCGTAGCACGGGCCGCAGATGGCCGGCCCCAGGTGCACGACGCAGTCGGCCGGTGCGTACCCCCGCCGATCCAGGGCCGCCAGCCCCACCTCCAGGATCCCGGCGGCGGTGCCCCGCCATCCGGCATGCAGCGCCGCCACCGCCCCGCGTGGATGCGCGATCAGGACCGGGGTGCAATCCGCGATGGTGACGGCCAGCGCGGTCCCCGGACGCTCCGTGAGGTGCCCGTCGACCCCCTCCAGGCGCACCCAGCCCGTCCATCGGTCGCCATGCGGCGCCACCACCGCGCCATGCACCTGGTGCGCCGAAGCCAGCCGCGGGATCCCCTCGGCGGCCAGGCGCTGCTGCAACGCGCGCCAACGGTCCATCACCGGGCCCACCGGCTCGTCCCCTCCCAATCCGAAACTGCCCCACTGCCGAGTCGTGGCAAACGCCACGACCCCCGCCGGCATCCCCTCGACCGCCTCCTCGCCCCCCGCGCCCTCCGGCGGGGCGCCATCCACCGAGGGGCTATCGGGCACTCAGGACCCGGCGCTCGATGCGCGCGCCCAGCGCGCCCAGCCGTTCCTCAATCCGCTCGTAGCCCCGCTCGATCTGCTGCGCGTTGTTGATCGTGCTGGTCCCCTCGGCACACAGCGCGGCCAGCAGCATGGCCATCCCCGCGCGGATGTCCGGGGACTCCACCGTGCCCCCGCGCAGCCGTGTGGGCCCGGACACGATGGCCCGGTGCGGATCGCACAGCACGATGCGCGCGCCCATCCCCACCAGCTTGTCGGTGAAGTACAGCCGCGACTCGAACATCTTCTCATGCATGAGGATCATCCCCTCGCACTGCGTCGCGGTCACGATGGCGATGGACATCACGTCGGCGGGGAAGGCGGGCCACGGCTGGTCCTCCAGCTTGGGGACATGCCCACCCAGATCCGCCTGGATGACGCGTTCCTGGTCGGCGGGGACCACCAGGTCGTCCCCCTCCACGCGGCAGCGGATCCCCAGCCGTTCAAAACCCAGCAACGTGCTGTGCAGGTGCTCCACCCCGGCCCCGGCGATGCGGAGCGGGGAGCGCGTGACCGCCGCCAGGCCAATGAACGACCCGACCTCGATATGGTCGGGGCCGATGGCGTGCGTGGCCCCGCGCAACGGCAGCCCCCCCTCAATGGTGTAGACGTTGGAGCCGATCCCCTCGATGCGGGCGCCCAGCGCGACCAGGAAGCGCGCCAGGTCCTGCACATGCGGCTCGCTGGCGGCATTGCGGAGCACGGTGCGCCCCTGTGCGGCCACCGCCGCCATCAGCGCGTTCTCGGTCGCCGTGACGCTCGGCTCATCGAGGAACACGTCGGCGCCGATCAGCCGCGCCGCCTCAAAGCGGAACCGGTCGCCCAGCGTGTAGCTGGCCCCCAGGGCCTGCAGCACGTGGAAGTGCGTGTCCAGCCGCCGCCGGCCGATCACATCGCCCCCCGGAGGCGCCAGCGTCACCTCGCCGCACCGTGCCAGGAGCGGGGCGGCCAACAGGATGGACGCGCGGATGCGCGCGCACAGCTGCGGATCCAGCTCGGCCGCCCGCAGCTCGCGCGCCTCGATGGTCAGGTCATTCGGCCCCGTCCACTCGCACTGGGCGCCCGTGGTGCGCACGAGGTCCACCAGCGTCTCGATGTCCCGAATCCGGGGCACATTGCGCAGGTGCACCGGCTGGTCGGTGAGCAGGGCCGCGGCCACGATGGGGAGGGCGGCATTCTTGTTGCCGGCCGGGCGGATGGTCCCCTGGAGGCGCTGCCCTCCTTCGACGATGAACTGGACGGCGGACATGCGATGTGGACGGGGGCAGACGACGGGAAACCTCGGGACGGGCGAAGTGTAGCGCCCCACCGTCTGCCCCGCCTCCCCCCATTCCCGCATCGCCCCGCCCGCATTTGATTCCATTCATGATCCTCCCGCTCCCCGGGGTGCTGGCGCTGGCCCTGACGTCGGCTGACACCGTCGTGGCGTACACCCTGCCGGTGCGTGACGGGCTGGCGTGGGCGTCCGACGTGCTGGCGCTCCTCCTGCTTCTCGGGGGGGGGCTTCTTGTCGCCGCCCTGATCTGGCTGGTCTTCCGAATTTCCCGGGTACTGGAACGGATCGGCGCGGCCGTTGAGCACGTCAGCCGTGCGCTGCTGCCCGTGGTGGCCGAAGCCGAGGGGATCGTGTCGGACACGCGGGCCACGGTGGGCGTCGTCCGGGCCGACGTGGAGGTGCTGTCGGGATCGGTGGCGGCACTCGGGGAGGACGTCCGGCATGCCGCCACGCTGGCCGGGGAACGCGTGGCCCGCCTCAACGCGGCGCTGGAAACGCTGCAGGAGGAGTTTGAGGGGAGCGTGCGCGCCACGGTGCGACTCCTCCGGACGGTTCGTGGCGGCGCCCAGCTGCTGCGGCGCCTGCTTGGAGCTCGGCGTCGGCGCCGGCGTCCGGCTCCCGAACGGGATGCGCGTGGCCAGGGCCGCTGACCCGTTGCACCGGAGCGCCGGTCCTTCGTGGTGGCCGGTGGCACTAGCCGCCGTCGTGCTCCTGGTGGCACTCCCCTCCACCGCCTGGGCCTGGACGCCGGGGACCCATGTGTTTCTCGGTGATGCCGTCCTGCGTCACCTGACGCTTCTTCCCTCGCCGATCGCGGCGCTGTTGGCTGCGTACCCGGCCGACTTCCTCTACGGCTCCATCGCCGCCGACACCAGCATCGCCAAGAAGTACGCCGAGGTGGGGCGCCACTGCCATTCGTGGCGGGTCGGGCTGGAAATTCACGATGAGGCCGAGCCGCCAGCGCTGCGGGCCTTTGCCCTGGGCTATCTGGCGCACCTCGCCGCCGATGTGGTGGCGCACAATTTCTTCGTCCCGCGCCAGCTCGCCGTGACGTCCAGCACGACCTCCATCGGCCACAGCTACTGGGAGAGCCGGATCGACACCCACCTGGGCGATCCCTGGCCGCGGCGCGCCCGGGAACTGCTCCTGCTGGATCACGGGGTGGCCGATGCGCACCTCGACCGCATCCTCAGCCCCACCCTGTTTGGCACACCCACCAATCGCCGCATCTTCCGGGGGATGGTGGTGGTGGCGGACTCCGATTCCTGGCAGCGGATCTTCCAGCTGGTCCTGGAGAAGAGTCGCTGGGACCTCGCGGATGCGGAGGTGGGGCGTTATCTCGCCCGGTCCTTCGACTATATCGTGGACCTGTTCGAGCGGTGGGACGCCAGCGAGCCGTTCCGGTTCGACCCCTCGGGCGAGGCGCCGCTACGGGAGGCCAAGCGGGTGCGGCGGGAGGCCCGTCGGCAGGGGGGGGACATCCGGGCGGCGCTCACGGCCGACCGGCAGTTCGGGATGCCCGCCACGCCGCTGATCCACGCCGCGTCGCTCCCCACGCCCCTGTTCACCCCGCGCGAGCGGCCAGCTGCTGGTTGACGCGCCGGGGGTCGGCCGCCCCGCCGGACTTTCGCATCACCAGCCCCACCAGCACGCCCAGCAGCTTGCGCTCGCCGGCCAGGAAACGCGCCGCCTCGTCCGGATGTTCGGCGAGGACCGCATCGACCCAGGCCGCCAGCGCGTCGTCATCGCGCACCTGCAGGAGCCCCTCGCGGCGCGCCAGCTGGTCCGGGTCCCCGGGGTCCCGCTCCATGATCCCGAACAGCTGGCGCGCCGCCGTGTTGGACAGGGCCCCGTCCGCCTCGAGCCGGATCAGCGCCGCCAGGCGATCCAGGCCGACCGGATGGGCCTCCAGCGTCCAGCCGCCCTGATTGCGTGACGCGGTCACCGGCCCGAGCAACCAGGCACAGGCGCGGCGCGCATCACCGCACGCGGCCGCCAGCCGCTCGAACGTGTCGCACCACACCGCCGACACCAGCAGCTGCTCGACCTCCCCCTCACCCAGCCCGTACTGGTGCGCCAGGCGCAGGCGACGCGCCGGCGGCAGCTCAGGGAGCGCCGCCTGCTGTTCGGCGATGAGCGCCTCCTCCACCACGAGGGGCGGCAGGTCGGGCTCGGGGAAGTAGCGATAATCGTGGCTCCCTTCCTTGGCGCGCGCGGGGCGCACCGTCTGGCGCCGGTCGTCATACAGCAGCGTGGACTGGACGACCGCGCCCCCCGCCTCCAGGATGGCGGCCTGCCGCGTGGCTTCGAGCTCGATGGCCCGTTCCACCGCGGAGAAGCTGTTGAGGTTTTTCACCTCGGTCTTGGTGCCCAGCGCCACCGCACCGTGCGGGCGGAGGGAGAGGTTGACGTCCACCCGCAGCGAGCCCTCCTCCATGTTGGCGTCGGACACCGCGGCGTACTCGAGCAGCTGCTTCATCCGCCGGAGGTAGCTTCCCGCCTCCGCGGCCGAGCGGATGTCGGGCTCGGAGACGATCTCCACCAACGGCGTCCCGGCCCGGTTGAGGTCGATGCCGGTCGCCTGCGGGAACCGGTCATGGATCGACTTGCCGGCGTCCTCTTCCATGTGCACGCGGTGCACCCGAATGACACGTCCCGCCTCGATGCCCGGGCCACCGACGGCCACCGCCCCCCCTGTGGCCACCGGGCGGTCGAACTGCGAGATCTGGTAGCCCTTGGGGAGGTCGGGGTAGAAGTAGTTCTTGCGCGCGAACACCGATTCCCGGTGCACCATGCACCCCAGCGCCAGCGCCGTCCGCACGGCCAACCGCACGGCCTCGCCATTGAGCACCGGCAACGCCCCCGGGAGCCCGAGGCACACCGGACACGTGTGCGTGTTGGGGGGCGCCCCGAAGCTGGTGGGACAGTCGCAGAAGATCTTGGTGGCGGTCTTCAGCTGGCAATGCACCTCGAGCCCGACCACGATCTCCCACCGATCGCTCCAAGGGCCGGCGGCATCCACCGGGCTCACTGGTGCGCCTCCCGTCCCAAGGCCGCCTCGAGACGGGCCGCCACCGCCACCAGGCGCGCATCGGCCCCATGCGGGGCCATCAGCTGTCCGCCAACCGGCAACCCCTCGACCCGTCCCACCGGGACGGAGAGGGCGGGAATCCCCGCCAGGTTCGCGGGGACGGTGAAGCAGTCGCCCAGGTACATGGTGTACGGATCGGTGAGGGCGCCCAACGCGGGGGCGACGGTGGGCGCCGTCGGGGTGAACAGCACGTCGATCCCATCGGCAAACACGCGCGTGAAGTCGGCCGTGATCGCCGCGCGCACCCGTTGGGCCTGCCGGTAGTAGGCGTCGTAGTAGCCGGCGCTGAGGACGTAGGTGCCCAGCAGGATGCGGCGGGTGACCTCGGCGCCGAACTGCGCGCGCGTGTGCTCGAGCATGTCGCGGAGCGACGCCGCGGGCACGCGCCGGCCGAACCGCACCCCGTCAAAGCGCGCCAGATTGGAGGAGGCTTCCGCGGGCGCAATGATGTAATAGGCGGGGATGGCCAGCGCGGTGTGCGGGAGCGACACCTCGCGCACCGTGGCGCCGAGCGCCCGCAGCCCCTCGATCGCGCCGTGGCAGCGGGCACGCACCCGCGCGTCGAGCCCTTCAGGGAAGTACTCCCTGGGCACGCCCACGGTGAGCCCGGCCAGCGCCGATGTCCCCGGGAGGGCTGGCACACCGGCCACCGCGGCGAGGAAGTCCGGGGGGGGCGCGGCCAGTGCGGTGGCATCGCGCGGATCGGGGCCCGCCATGACGGCCAGCGCGCGTGCGGCATCGGCCACGGTGGCACCGAACACCCCGACATGGTCGAGTGAGGAGGCGTAGGCGACGAGGCCGTAGCGGCTCACCCGCCCGTACGTGGGCTTGACCCCCACCACCCCGCAGAACGCGGCGGGCTGACGCACCGAACCACCCGTCTCCGAGCCCAGCGCGATGGGGACGATCCCCGCCGCCACCGCCGCGGCCGACCCACCGGACGACCCCCCCGGGACACGCGACCGGTCGAGGGGGTTGCGGGTGGGGCCAAAGGCGCTGAACTCGGTGGTGGACCCCATCCCGAATTCGTCGAGGTTGGTCTTGCCGATGATCACCGCCCCGGCGGCGCGCAAGCGCTCCACGGCCGTGGCTTCATAGGGACTGACGTAGCCCTCGAGGAGGCGCGAGCCGCAGGTGGTGGGCAGGCCGAGGGTGACCAGGTTGTCCTTGACGGCCACCGGGACGCCGTGGAGCGCCCCACCGAGGGTGTCAGGCGCACGCGCCTCCCGGTCGACGGCGAGAAAGGCGTTGAGCCCTTCGGCACCGGCACCGACCTCGTCAAAGCGCCGCCATGCGGCCTCCACGGTGCGGGCCGTGTCCGCGGGGCTCGATCGTCGCGCGACCGGCGTGCAGGCCTCCCCCATCACGCGCCCTCGGCGACCGGTTCGTGACCGGCGGCATGCGCCACCACCTGCGGGACCAGGAAGAACCCGTCCTGCTGGCTGGGCGCGATGGCGAGGAGCGTCACGGACGCGGATGCCGGGGCCGCGCCCGCGTCGCGCGGGAGATCGGCACGCCACGGCATCCCGGAGGGCACCGAGGCGGACGGCGCATCGTCCTCGGCGAAGGCTCGCAACTGCGCCATGTGGGCCAGGATGCCCCCCAGATCAGCCGCGAGCGCGGGGAGCGCCTCCTCGTCGATCGCCACACGGGCGAGGGCGGCCACGCGGCGCACCTCCTCCTCGGACACCACCACCGACGCCACCGGGTCTCCCGTCATGTGCACGCTCCTAGTCCCACGGCTGTTCCAGTCGTGCCTGCGCCAGCACCAAGGTCTTGCGACCCACCTCGGCGTCATCGAAGTCGATGCGCACTTTCGCGTCACGGCCGCTGCCCACCACCTCGGCCACCGTCCCGGTCCCGAAGCGCGCGTGCCGCACGCGCGCACCCACCGCCACCCGCGCCGCGTCTTGCGACTCCTCCTCGGGCGCCGGCAGGTCGGGCGCCGGCCGCGGGGCGCGCGAGGCGGGGCTCCAGCCCCCGGCCACCTTGCCGAACGGCGTCTCCCGCGCGCCGCCCTCGCCTCGTCCGGCCTCCCGGGGCGCCCCCCACCCCGAGCGCCGCGCTGCGCCGCTCCCCCCCCCGTTGCCGGCGCCGTAGCCGCTGCCGTATCCCCCTCCGCCGCCATATCCGCCCGTCGTGCCCCCCAGCGCACGCCGCCCTTCCGAGCGGGACCGGATCGTCTGCGAGCGCTGCGCCAGCGCGGGGGTGATCGCCTTGAGGAAGCGGGAGGGAGCGGAGAACATGAGCTCGCCGTTGCGGCGACGCTGTTCGGCGTGGGTGAGCACCAGCACCGACTCGGCGCGCGTGACCCCCACGTAGAAGAGCCGCCGCTCCTCCTCCAGCTGGTCCGGATCCTCGGCCGCGCGTGCCAACGGAAAGAGGCCGTCCTCCAGCCCGGACACGAACACCAGGGGAAATTCCAGCCCCTTGGCATTGTGCATGGTCATCATCGTGATGGCATCGGCCTCGGGATCGAGGCGATCCACCCCTGCCACCAGCGTGGAGGACTGCAGAAAGTGGTCGAGCGGGGTGAGCCCCACCTCGCCGCCGTCATCCGCCACGACTTCGGCAGCCCCGGCCACCAGCTCGCGCACGTTCTCCAGCCGCTCCACCCCTTCCGCGCCCTCGGCCCGCAGGAGGTCCGCGTACCGGATGCGCTCCATCAGGTCGCGCAGCAGCTCGTCCACCGCCGCTTCGATCGCCGACGCCCGCAATTCGTCGATGAGCGCGGCAAAGCCCGCCAACGCCGTGCGCGGGCCGGGGCGCAGCGCGTCGAGGACCGCCGGGCGCCGCGCCGCTTCCAGCAAGGGGACCCCGGCCGCGCGCGCCTCCGACTCCAGCAACGCCAGCGCCGCGTCACCCAGCCCCCGACGCGGCACCGTGAGCGCGCGGCGGAACGCCTCGTCGTCGGCCGGATTGGCCACCAGCTTGAGGTAGGCCATGAGATCGCGGATCTCGCGGCGGTCGTAGAAGCGCACCGCCCCCACCAGCCGGTACGGAATCCCCCGGCGCCGGCAGGCGTCCTCGAGCGTGCGGCTCTGCGCGTGGTGCGGTACAGGACGGCGCACTCGCGGTAAGTCACGGCCCCGCGCGCGCGACGCGCCTGGATCAGGTCGGTGATGGCGTCGGCCTCGTCGCGCTCGTCCAACGCCTGCAGCACCGTCACCGGTTCACCCGCCGGCCGCGTGGCCCGGAGCGTCTTGCCGCGGCGCCCGGTGTTCTCCGCGATGACGGTGTTGGCGAGCGCCAGGATCCCCGGGGTGGAGCGGTAGTTCTCCTCGAGGCGCACCACGCGGGCGCCCGGGAAGTCGCGCTCGAAGTCGAGGATGTTGCGGATGTCCGCCCCACGCCAGCCGTAGATGGACTGGTCGTCGTCGCCGACCACCATCACGTTGCCGTGCGCGCCCCCCACCAGCTGCACGAACCGGTACTGGGCGCTGTTGGTGTCCTGGTACTCATCCACCAGCAGGTAGCGGAAGCGGCGCTGATAGTGGGCGCGCACCGTCTCGTCGCGCTCGAGCACGCGCACGGGGAGGACCAGCAGGTCGTCGAAGGTCACGGCGTTGGCCTGCTCGAGGGCGCTTTCGAGGTCGGCGTAGACGCCCGCGACCGCCACGGCAAAGGGATCGCGGGCGGCGCGGGTGAAGTCCCCCGGGCTGACCAGCGCGTTCTTGGCCGAGGAGATCGCGCCGAGGATCGCCTTGGGGGCCCATTGGGTGGGGGAGAGGCGCCGCCGCTCCATGATGCGCTTCACCAGGCCGAGGGTGTCGTCCTCGTCGTAGATGGTGAAATTGGGCTGGCGACCGACCACCGTGGCGACCCCGCGCAGCAGGCGCGCGCCGAGAGCATGGAAGGTGCCGCACCACATCCCCCGCGGCTCCGCGCCCAGCAGGCGGCCGATCCGCTCGCGCATCTCCCCGGCGGCCTTGTTGGTGAAGGTGACCGCCAGGATCTCATGGGGCGCGACGCCACGCGCCGCGATGAGGCGGGCGATGCGGGTGGTGAGCACGCGCGTCTTCCCCGATCCGGCCCCCGCCAGCACCAGCATGGGGCCGTCGTCATGCGCCACGGCCTCGGCCTGCGCGGGGTTGAGCCCGCGTGCCAGGGCGGCCACATCGGGGCCGGTGGACGGCGGGGGGTCGAACAGGGAGCCGGTGAATCCGCGGGCAGTCATCCCGGCAAGATAACGTCGAAGGCGGCCCCGACCGGGGTGTCCGCCAACACCAGGCTCCCCCCATGGTTTTCCTCGACGATGCGCCGCGCCAGCGCCAACCCGATCCCCCACCCGCGCGCCTTGGTGGTGAAGCCGGCGTCGAAGATGCGGCGGCGCAGCGCCCGCGGGATCCCCGGCCCGTCGTCCTGCACCCGCAGGCGGACGCCCCCTTCCACCAGCGGGGTGGCGGACACGACCACCTCGCCGTCACGGCCGCCGAGCGCGTCGATGGCGTTCTTGATGAGCACCTCCATGACCCACTCGAGAAGCACCCCGTCCCCCCGCACCAGCAGGGGGTGGTCGGGGTGTTCGCTGCGGATGCGCACCGTGCGGGCGAGGGTGGGGGCCCGGGCGGCGAAGTAGGCCGCCAGGCGGTCGACCAGCGGTCCACAGGCCACCGCATCGGCGCGCGGGGGGCGTCCGATGCGCTCGAACCGATGGGACACGCGCTCCAACCGCTCCACATCCTGTTCCATGGCCTCAAGGGCGCGCGAGGCCACGGGCGGCGCCGGGTCGTCACGGAGCACCTCGATCCATCCAGCCAGCGCGGAGAGCGGCGTCCCCAACTGATGGGCCGCTTCGCGCGCCATGCCGGCCCACACGCGTTCGCGCTCGGCGCGTCCGCGGGCCAGCAGCGCGTAGCCGCCAAAGGCCACCAGCAATCCCAGTCCGAGCGCCTGGAGGACGGGAATCACCCGCAGGCCGGCCACGATGGGGCTGTCCCCGATGTGGACGCCGCCCACCCCGGGCTGCAGGATGGGGGCTCGGCGGCGGTCGAGCTCGGCCACATAGGCCGACACGCGCGGGTCTTCGGGCGCGGCGTCGAACGGGAGGTTGGCCACCGCGGTGACGCGTCCCTCGGCATCGGTCAGGACGAGGGGGAGCCCGCTGGCCTGCACCTCCTGTGCGAGCTCCAGCAGCGTCACGAACGGATCGCCCGTGCTGCTGGTGTCCTGCAGCGCCTGGTAGATGCGGGCGTACATGCGCCCCTGCCCCACCGCCGCCTCCTGCAGCTGCCCGACCACGTGCCGGGTGTACCCCACGTACCACCCCAGCAGGAGCACCAGCCCCACGACCACGAGGGCGACCGGCCAGCGGCGACGTCGCACGGGAGGTGCGGGCTGGTGCGCGGGGACCGGACGGCGCGCGGCTAGCGGAGCTCGGCGCGCCCGAGATACGGCTGCAGCGCCTCCGGGAGGCGCACGCTGCCGTCGGGCTGCTGCCCCTGCTCCAGCAGGGCGGCGATGATGCGCGAGAAGGCCAGCGCCGACCCGTTGAGGGTGTGCACGAAGCGCGGCTTCTCCCCGGGGGCCGGGCGATACCGGATGTTGGCGCGGCGCGCCTGGAAATCGGTGAAGACGCTGCAACTGGACACCTCGAGCCACTTCCCGACGCCGGGGGCAAACACCTCGAGGTCGTACGTCTTGGCGCTGGAGAACCCGGTGTCCCCCGCGGCCAGCAGCACCACGCGATACGGCAGCTCCAGTCGCTGCAGGATCACCTCGGCATGAGCCGTGAGCTCCTCGAGCGCCTGCAGCGAGGTCTCGGGGGTGGTGTACCGCACCAACTCGACCTTGTCGAACTGATGCACGCGGAGGAGCCCGCGCGTGTCCTTCCCCGCGGACCCGGCTTCACGCCGGAAGCAGGCGCTGAAGGCGCAGAAGGCGCGCGGCAGGTCGGCGGCCTCCAGGATCTCGTCGCGGTAGAGGTTGGTGACCGGCACCTCCGCGGTGGGGATGAGGAACAGGTCCTCGTCCGGCACGCGGTACATGTCCTCCTCGAACTTGGGCAGCTGTCCGGTGCCGGTCATGGTGGCGCGGTTGACCACCAGCGGCACCCAGGTCTCCTCGTAGCCGTGCTCCTGCGTGTGCACGTCGAGCATGAAGTTCATGAGGGCGCGCACGAGCCGGGCCCCGAGGCCGCGGTACACGATGAAGCCGGAGCCGCTGATCTTGGCGCCCCGCGGCAGGTCAAGGACGCCCAGGGCCTCCCCCACCTCCCAATGCGGGCGGATCCCCTGGGCGTCCCGCGGGGTGCCCCACTGCCGCACCACGGCATTGGCCTCCTCGCCGCCCGCCGGCACCTCGGGGAGCGTGAGGTTGGGGAACTCGAGCATCATGCCCTGCACGGCGGCCTCGGCGGCGGCGCGGCGCGCCTCGAGCGCCGCGATGGCCTCCCCGACGGCCCGGCCGGCGGCGATCAGCTCCGCGGCATCCCCGCCCGCCTTGCGCCGCTGCGCCACCTCCTGCGTGATGCGGTTGCGCTCGGCCTGCCGCGCCTCGAGCTCGGTGATGGCCGCGCGCCGCTCGCGCTCGAGCCCCTCGGCGCGGTCGAGCACCGGCGCCAGTTCCGCGAGCTTGCCGCGCCGGCCCATGCCGGCCCGCAGGTCGTCCAGCTGGTCCCGGACCAGGCGAATGTCCAACATGGCGAGACGCGCCCCTAGTTCTTGGGGAGACCGGCGGTGAGCGCCCGGTATCCGCAGTTGCGATTGACCATCGTGCGCAGCACCACGCGGCGCTCGGCGGCGATGACGCTGTCCACGACCATCTTGGCGTAATACGGGTCGCCGAAGAGGCACCCCACCCCGTCGAGGCGCAGGAGGACCAGCTGCCGCGGCGCCACCACCACCGCGGAGTCGGCCTGGTAGCCTTGCTCCGGGGCGCGTTGCACCGCCTCGAAGGTGGTGCTGGACAGCTGCATCCCCACCAGCGTGCCGCCGGCCGGGGGAAGCGGGACCACGGCCCGTGCCGGGAGCAGCTGCACGCGACCATCCCCGGTGAACTCCACGGCCAAGTCGAAGTTGAGCGCGCCGGTGGGGAGCATCTGCGGGCGCACCGCCTGCTCCGTCACGAAGCGGAAGCCGGCGGGGAGCGCCGGGGGGGTGCCCGTCAGCGTCCACACCGAGGCCACCCGCTCGGCGTTCTCACTGGTGGCCGGGCCCAGGAAGCCGTTGTCCTGCTGACACGCGGCAAGGGGGACCAGCACCGCCGCGACGAGCCGGCGGCGATGGGAGCGAAGGCGCAGGAGCGCGCCAAGGACGCGAACAGGCAGGGGAAGCTCCGGGAGGGCACGTGAGGGACGCGAATCGTGGAGGTTACCCGACCCCGAGCGCACCGGCAAGCGGCGGCGCCGCCGCGGCGCGCCGTCCCTCGCTTGACTTCCCCTCGGGGGTGGCACAGCGTTCCCCCATGCCGACCCTGCGCGACCTCATCCTTGCCGTGCGCCAGCGCCCTGGTGTGATGGCCGCCCTGGTGGTCGGCCGCGACGGCCTGCTGATTGACGGCGCCTACGACCCCTCGCTGGATCCTGACGCGCTGGCCGCCCATGTCCCCCCGCTGCTGCTCTCCGCCGCGGCCGGGGGCGCCGCGGCGCGGCTGGCCCCGCCAGAGCGCGAGGGGACGGCGCCCGCGGAGCCCCGCCTGCTGGTGTGCGAGTTTCCGGCCGGGACGCTGGTGCTTGCGCCGCTGGGGCGTGAGGCGGCGCTGCTGGCGCTGGTGCATCCGGACGGCGAGCTGGCGCCGCTGGTCCAGGACCTGCGTCGGCACCGCGAACGGCTGTCGACGCTCACATGAGCGCCGCGCCCCCGTTGGTCCACCCGTCTCCCTCGCCCATGGATCTCTGGATGGTGGTGCTCGCCGGAGGGGTCGGCTCCCGTTTCTGGCCGCTCTCCACGCCAGCCCGTCCGAAGCAGCTGCTGCCCCTGGTGTCGGATGCCCCCATGCTGGCCGACACGCTGGCCCGGCTGGCCCCGCTGGCCCCCCCGGCACGCACCCTGATCCTGACCAATGCCGAGGTGCGGGACGCGGTCCTGACGCTGTGCCCGCAGCTGCCGGCCGCCAACGTGATCGCCGAGCCGGCGCCAGCCGGCACCTGCGCGGCACTGACGTGGGCGGCGCACGTGGTGGCCGCCCGCGGCGGCCGGGGGGCGCCGATGGTGTGCGTCCATGCCGACTGGGCGATTGCCGACGTGGAGGGCTTCCGAAGCACCCTGGCTGCCGCGGCCGCCGCCGCGGTGGCGCGGCAGGCGCTGGTGACCGTGGGGATCGTGCCGTCCCGCCCCGATCCTGGGTTCGGGTACATCCAGCCGGGGGCGGAGGCGGCCCCTGGCGTGTGGACGGTGGCCCGCTTCGTGGAGAAGCCGGACCGCACCCGGGCAGCGCAAATGGTGGCCGACGGCTTCCTCTGGAACTCAGGGATCTTTGCGTGGCGGGCCGGCGACCTGCTCGATGAAGTGGCCGCGCTGACCCCGGAGGTCGCGCCGGCCCTTGCCGCGGCCGGCGACGACCTCGCGGCGTTCTTCGCCGGGGTGCGCACCCCGGTGGCGATCGATGTGGGCGTCATGGAGCGCAGCGCCCGCGTGCTGGTGCTCCGGGGCGACTTCGGCTGGGACGACGTCGGCACCTGGGCGGCGCTGCATCGCGTGCGCCCGCACGACGAAGGCGGCAACGCCCTGGCGGGCGCCACCTTCGCCCGCGACGCCCGGGACAACGTGGTGCATGCCGACGGCACCCGGGTGATCCTGTACGGCGTGGAGGACCTGGTGGTGGTGGCGCAGCCGGGGCGCGTGCTGGTGACCACGCGCGACAAGGCGGCGGACCTCAAGGGGCTGCTGGAGGCGCTGCCGCCGGCGTTCACCGCCCCCTGATGCTGCTGCACGACGACGCGCGGGCCCGGGGCTTCGAGCCGCTGGCGACGACGCGGCCGCTCGGGGAGGTGCGCGCGGGGGCGTTGCTGATCCGGGAGCGCTGGCAGCAGGTGCTGGGGGACGCGCCGATGGGGTGTTCCACCGCGCCGCACCTGCACGGCTTCGCCGAGTTTGATGCGCCCCCGGTGCTGCGCGACGGCGTGCTGCCGGCTGGGCAGTGGCTGGTCAACACCCGCGCCTTGCCCACGCTGGTCCGGGTTCCCGCCGAGGCCACCCTGGTGCGCGTGGCCGGGCGCGTGGCGGCGGTGCGGGTGGCGAACACGATCGCCCTGCCGCTGGCGGCCTCCGTGGCGGAGTCTGACCCCGCATGGCCCGCCGCGCTGGCTGGCGAGACCATTTCGCTGGACGGCCACTGGCTGGACGACGTGTGGGACCTGATCGGCACCCTGGCGCCGCTCCTCACGCAGGACATTCCCGCGGTGGCCGCCGCGCTCGCGATCCCGCAGTGGGCGGCGGATCGTGGCCCGCAGGTGGTGGTGGTGGGTGCGCACCCGGTGTTCGTGGCTCCCTCCGCCGTGCTGGAGCCGTTCACCGTCGTCGACGCCACGGCCGGTCCCGTGCTGGTGGAGCGCGACACCACCGTTCAGGCGTTCACGCGGCTCGCCGGCCCGTGCGCCATCGGCGCATCCTGCGTGGTCACGGCGGACCGGATTGGGGGGAGCGCGATCGGGCCGCAGTGCCGCGTGCACGGCGAGCTGTCCGCCTCCATCCTGCTGGGGCACGCCAACAAGGCGCACGCCGGCTTCGTGGGGCACAGCGTGCTGGGGCGGTGGGTGAACCTCGGGGCCGGCACCACCACCAGCAACCTGCGCCACAGCTACGGCCCGGTGCCGCTGTGGACCCCGGCGGGGCGGCGCTCCAGCGGGTTGCAGTTCCTGGGGAGCTTCCTCGGGGACCACGTGAAGACGGGGATCGGGATGTGCCTGCAGACCGGGACGGTGATCGGGGCGGGGTCCAGCCTGCACGGTGCCATGCCGCCGTCGGTGGTGCCGCCATTCCGGTGGGGGGGTGGGGCGCCGTACGAGGCGCACGGCGCGGCGGCGTTTGTGGCGACCGCCGAGCGGGCGATGGCGCGGCGGCAGGTGACGTGGCCCCCGGAGACCCGGGACTGGTGGGCCGGTCTTGCCGCGGCGTGGGCGGAGACCAGCGCCGACGGTGCCTGGGGGAACGCGTAGGGGCGCGACGGGCGCGCCCGCCGGGGTGACGCGCACCACGGGACCGGGCGGCGCCCCGGCGGCATCCCCCGAACGCACGACGGGCGCCCCGGAGGGCGCCCGTCGGCACAACAGGGAGCGCTGGGCTCAGTACATGCCGCCCATGCCCGGGCCGCCCGCGGGGGCCGCCGGCTTGTCTTCCTTCTTCTCGACGATCAGCGCCTCGGTGGTGAGGAGCAGGCCGGCGATGGAGGCCGAGTTCTGCAGGGCGGTGCGGGTGACCTTGGTCGGGTCGATGACGCCGGCCTGCACCAGATCCTCGTAGGTGTCGGTCAGCGCGTTGTAGCCGAAGCTGGTCTCCTTGGCCGTGCGGATCTTCTCGACGACGATGGACCCCTCGCCGCCGGCGTTCTGCACGATCATGCGGAGCGGCTCCTCGATGGCGCGGCGGACGATGTCCACGCCGATCTGCTCGTCACGCTCGGCGACCTTGACGTCCTTGAGCGCGCCCTGGGCGCGGATGAGCGCCACGCCGCCGCCGGGGACGATCCCCTCCTCCACGGCCGCGCGGGTGGCGTGCAGCGCGTCCTCGACGCGGGCTTTCTTCTCCTTCATCTCGGCCTCGGTGGCCGCGCCCACGTTGATCACCGCGACGCCGCCGGCGAGCTTGGCCAGGCGCTCCTGGAGCTTCTCGCGATCGTAGTCGGAGGAGCTCTTCTCGATGGCGGAGCGGATCTCCTTGACGCGCCCCTCGATGTCCTTCTGGTCGCCGGCGCCGTCGATGATGGTGGTGTTGTCCTTGTCCACCACGATGCGCTTGGCCGAGCCGAGGTCCGTCAGGACCGCGTTCTCGAGCTTGAAGCCGACCTCGTCGGAGATCACCTGGCCCTTGGTCAGGGTGGCGATATCCTGCAGCATCGCCTTGCGGCGGTCGCCGAAGCCCGGGGCCTTGACGGCGCAGATGCGGAGGGTGCCGCGCAGCTTGTTGACGACCAGCGTGGCGAGGGCCTCGCCCTCGACGTCCTCGGCGATGATGAGGAGGGGGCGGCCCATCTGGGCGACCTTCTCGAGGACCGGGAGGAGGTCCTTCATCGCGGAGATCTTCTTGTCATGGATGAGGATGAGGGCGTTCTCGAGGATCGCCTCCATCTTGTCGGAGTCCGTGACGAAGTAGGGGGAGAGGTAGCCGCGGTCGAACTGCATGCCGTCGACGGTCTCGAGGGTGGTCTCGAGCCCCTTGGCCTCCTCGACGGTGATGACGCCGTCCTTGCCGACCTTCTCCATCGCCTCGGCGATCAGGTTGCCGATCTCGGGGTCGTTGTTGGCCGAGATGGTGCCGACCTGGGCGATTTCCTTCTTCCCGCTGGTGGGGACGGAGATCTTCTTGAGCTCCTCGACGATCGCGCCGACGGCCTTGTCGATGCCGCGCTTGAGCGCCATCGGGTTGGAGCCGGCGGTGACGTTCTTGAGCCCCTCGCGGTAGATGGCCTGGGCGAGGACGGTGGCGGTGGTGGTGCCGTCGCCGGCGAGGTCGGAGGTCTTGGTGGCGACCTCCTTGACCATCTGGGCGCCCATGTTCTCGATGGGATCGGCGAGCTCGATCTCCTTGGCGACGGTGACGCCGTCCTTGGTGACCGTGGGGGCGCCGAACTTCTTGTCAATGACGACGTTGCGCCCCTTCGGCCCGAGGGTGACCTTCACCGCCTCGGCGAGCTGGTCGACGCCGCGCTTGAGCGCCGCGCGGGCGTCCGTGCTGAAATGGAGTTCCTTGGCAGCCATGGATGGATGTCCTGTGAGCAGTGGGAGGGACGACTCAGTTGATCACGGCGAGGACGTCGGCCTCGCGCAGGATGAGCAGCTGCTCGCCGTCGATGGTGACTTCGGTGCCGCTGTACTTCCCGTAGAGGACCTTGTCGCCGACCTTCACGTCCATGGGGACGCGGGCGTCCTTCTCGAAGCGGCCGGGGCCGACGGCGACGACCTGGCCCTGCTGCGGCTTTTCCTTGGCGGTGTCGGGGATGTACAGCCCGCCACGCATCTGCTCCGCCTCCTCGAGCGGCTTGACGACGACGCGGTCGGCCAGGGGCGCGACCTTGGGGGTGCTCATGGTTGGTCTCCTGCGAGGTTGACAGGGAATGCCACGTGAACGCAATCGAACGGTCATGCTAGCACTCATGACACCCGAGTGCTAACGGGTGAAGGCTAGCGCCCTCCACGGGCCCCTGTCAAGTGGGGAAACACCCCTTAACTCCAACAATGACAACACCTTACACGTCGGTCATTTCGGCAGCACCCCTGCCGCACCGACACACCCCCCTGTCATTCCTGCAGTATCGCCGACGCTAGTCGGACACTCCCCTGCACCGCCGGCACGATGGCCCCGGACCCCGTCCGCACCAGCAGCGCCCCCGACGCCGACACCCCGGTCACCACGCCGGCCACCGGAGCCTCCACCTGCCGCCCGTGCAACGCATCCCGCGCACGCCACGCCGTCAACTCCGCGGGGGTCAGGGCGCCGGTGGCGGCGCACGCCGCGCGCATGGCCGGGAGCATGGCGGTCAGCAGCGTGGCCCGCGGCACCCCCGGGCGGACGGCCGCCGACGGCACAGCCACCGCATCCGGCAGGCGCCGGTTGACGCCCACCCCGAGCGCGACCCACTCCACCTGGGCCCCGCGCCAGCGCGCCTCCACGAGGATGCCCGCAAGCTTGCCGCCGGCCACCAGCAGATCATTGGGCCACTTCACCTGCACCGGCCCCGACGTGTAGGGCTCCAGGGCCTCGGCGAGCGCCAGCCCGAGTCGGAGCGACAACACGCCCAGCGCCGACGCCTCGGCCGGGCGCTCCAGCAGCGTCACCCACACCCCGGCCCCCGCCGCGGACGACCACGCGCGGCCGCCGCGCCCCCGGCCCTGCTGCTGCCGGTCCGCCACCACCACCGTGCCCGCCGACGCGCCGGCCTGCGCCAGCCGATGCGCCTCGTCCATCGTGGAATCCAGCACCGCGTGCCACCGCACCACCGCCACCCCCGCACCCGCCGCAAACGCGGGGGCCTGCAGCGCGGCCGCGTCCGCCGCCTCGTCGGCAGGATCGGCCGCCGGCGCCCCACCCGCCACCGCGGTCACCCGCGCACAGCCACGACCCACAGCACCACGGCCGCCAGCACCACGCGGTACGCGGCAAACACGCCGAAGCTGTGCTTGCTCACGTAGCGGAGCAGCACCTCGATCGCCACCCAGCTGCTCACGGCGGCCGCGGCCACCCCCGCCAGCAGCGGCAGCGACACCCCGTGCGTGCGCACCGCCTCCGGCACCTTGAGCACCACGGCGGCCAGCGTGATCGGCATGCTCATCAGGAAGCTGAAGCGGGCCGCACTTGGCCGGTCCAGCCGCAGCAGGCGGCCGGCCGTGATGGTGGACCCGGAGCGCGACACCCCGGGGATGAGCGCCAGCACCTGCGCACACCCCACCAGCACCGCGTCGCGCAGCGTCACGTCGTCCAGCGCGCGGGCCCGGACACTCCAGCGGTCGGCCGCCCACAGCGCCCCCCCCATCACCGCCAGCGCCACGGCGATCACCACCGGCGACCGGAACACGGTTTCGGCCAGCTCCTGCAGCACCAGCCCCCCGATCCCGGCCGGGATGGTCGCCGCCACGAGATACAGCAACCGCCGCTCGTGCACGCCGCGCGCCTCGCGGGTGCGCACCAGGCGCACCGCGCTGCGCGCCATCTCAACCCAATCGCGGCGGAAGTACCACAACAGGGCCAGCAGCGTGCCCAGGTGCAGCGCCACGTCCACCGCCAGCCCCGGATCGGTCCAGCCGAACAGGTACGGCGTGAGGGCGAGGTGTGCGGAGCTCGAGATGGGGAGCAGCTCGGTGAGCCCTTGCACAAGGCCCAACAGGATGGCGTGGGTCAGCGTCACGGCGGCGATGGCGGGGTGGCGGGGAAGGCGGACGACGCCGTGGCGCGGCGCGTCAGGGCGCCGGCGCGGTGGCCAGCGCCCGGTCGTACAGGGCTTCGTACCGGGCGACCACGGGATCCTCGGCGAAGCGGGCGCGCGCATCGGCGGCGGCGTGGGTGCTCATGGCCGCCCACTGCATCGGATCCCCCAACAGGGCGAGGCAGCGTCGCGCCATCGCCTCCACATCCCCCACCGCTTCCAGGTAGCCGGTGGCCTCGTGCGTCACCACCTCGGGGAGCCCGCCGGCCCGGGCGCCGATCACGGGCACGCCGCTGGCCAGCGCCTCGAGCGCGCTGAGCCCGAACGACTCCGCGTCGGTGGGGAGCAGGAACAGCGCCGCCCCGGCCAGCAACGGCGCCACCGCGTCGATCTTCCCCAGGAACAGGATGTCCTCCGCCACGCCGAGCGCGCGCGCCTCGACCTCCGCTTCCACGCGCTCGGGGCCGTCCCCGATCATCACCAGCAGCGCCGGCGTGGACGCCCGCACCCGCGCAAAGGTGGCCACCACGTCGCGCACCCGCTTGACCGCGCGGAAGTTGGAGATGTGCATGAGCACGGGGCGCCCGCGCACCACCTCGTCGGGGATGGGGCAGCGGTGCCGAGCCCGGTCGTACAGCGCGGGATCGATGAAGTTGGGGATCACCTGCACGTCGCACCCCGCGCACCCGAAGGCGCGGTACGTCTCGTCGCGCAGAAAGGCCGACACGGCCGTCACCGCGTCGGAGCGCTCGATCGAGAAGCGGGTGATGGTGTGGAACGAGCGCTCCTGCCCCACGATGGTGATATCGGTGCCGTGCAGCGTGGTGACCACCCGGACGTCGCGCCCCTCGCGCCGCAGCATCTCCCGCGCGATCCACGCGCTGGTGGCGTGCGGAATGGCGTAGTGGCAGTGCAACACCTCGATCCCGTGATCGCGCACCACCTCGTGCATCCGCGCGGCCAGCGCCAAGTCGTACGGCGGATACTCGAACAGCGGGTAGCGCCCCACGTCCACCTCGTGGAACCAGACGCGGGGGAGGAAGCTGGGGAGGCGGAACGGCTGCTGGTACGTGATGAAGTGCACCTCGTGGCCGCGCGCCGCCAGCGCGATCCCCAGCTCGGTGGCCAGCGCTCCCGAGCCGCCGTAGGTGGGGTAGCAGGTGATCCCGATGCGCATCAGCTCACGCCTCCCCGCCGGCGTCCCACCATGCCAGCGCCTCGGCCGCGGCGCCGGGCGCCAGCGGGTCCACGCGGGTGACCGCCTCGGCGGGCAGCTGGTGTCGGAACCAGGTGCGCTGCCGCTTGGCGTACTGCCGGGTCTCGATCACCACGCGTTCCACCGCCGCCTCCAGGGTGAGGGTTCCCGCCACGTGGTCCCGCAGGACCCCGTAGCCGCTGGCCTTCCACGCGGGCGCCTCCGGCGGCAGGAGCGCGGCCAAGGCCCGCACCTCCTCCAGCCAGCCCGCCGCCAGCATGGCCCGCACCCGGGCCTCGAGGCGACCGGCCAGCGCCGGCCCGGGGTCCACCAGAAGATACCGCACCCGGGTGGGAGGGACAGCCGGGCCCGACGCGGTCAAGTGCACCGACAGCCGAGACCCGGTCAGCAGGGCCGTCTCCACCGCCCGCATCCACTGCGTGCGCCCCAGCGACGCGCGCGCGGGATCGAGGCGCTGGCACCACCGGTGGAGCGCCTCGGCCGGGAGTGTGGCCATCCACGCTGCCAGCCGCGCCCGACGCCCCTCCTCCAGCGCGGGCACCGCCGCCAGCGGCTGCACCAGTGCCCGCACATAGAGCCCCGTCCCCCCAACCACCAGCGGCGGGGTACCGGCCTGCGTGGCCTCCCTTGCCCAGCGCCGCGCCCAGTCGGCCCACTGGTGGGCCGACGCGCGGGCGGTCGGGTCCAGCACGTCGAGACCGTAGTGCGGGACCGCGCGCTGCTCCGCCGCGGTCGGCTTGGCGGTGCCGACGTCAAAGCCGCGATACAGTTGGCGGGAGTCGGCACTGACCAGGGCGAGGCCGCGTGCCTCGGCCAGGGCGAGGGCCAGCGCCGACTTGCCCGCCCCCGTGGGTCCCACGATCACCGCCCACGGACGCTCCGGCGCCGGCGGCTCCGTCGCGTCGGTCATGCGCGCCCGAAGCGGCGGTCGAGCTCGTCCCAGCCCAGGCGCACGATGGTGGCGCGTCCATGCACGTCGTGGGCGGGGAGCGTGGTGGTGGCCAGCGCCACGTACAGCGCGCGCATCTCGCCGGGGGACAGCAGGTCCCCCGCCTTGATGGCCGCCTTGCAGGCCACCGTGGCGGCCAACCGTTCATGGCGCGCCGCGGCCGCCGCGTGCCGGTCCCCGGCCAGCGCGGCCAGCGTCTCGCGCAGGCACCGCTCCGCGTCGAAGCGCGGATGCGGCATGGGGACGGCGTGCACCAGCAGCGCATGCCCGCCGAAGGGCTCCACCTCGAAGCCCAGCCGCGCGAAGTGCGCGCGATGCGCCTCGAAGGCATCGGCCTCGCGCCCCCCCACGTGGAGGGTAAGCGGAAAGAGGAGGCGCTGCGCCGGCGCCTCGCCGCGCTCGAGGACCCCCAGGAACCGCTCGTACAGGACGCGCTCATGCGCGCTGTGCTGGTCGATGAGCACCACGCCGTCGTCGTGCTCGAACATCAGGTACATCCGCCGCAGCTGCAGCAGCGGCGGGACCACGATCGGCTCGGCCACCGCGTCGGCGGACGGCGCGCCGCGGTCCACGCCCGCATGGGGGGTCCCCCTCGACCCGCCGCCAACGGCCGGGGCTGTGGCATCGGGTTCGTCGTCGCCGGACGCCTGCGCGGACCACGCGTCCCCGTGCGCGACCGCGCCTGGCGCAAACAGCCCGGGCAGCGCAGGGGCCGCCGTGGGCAAGGCCACCAGCGATTCGCCCTCCGGGGCCTCGGCGCGAGCCGACGGCGGGCCGAATCCGCCCCACGGCCGCCGCTCCAGCCCGACGCTGGCGTCGAAGAGTCCCAAGGCCCGCCGCACCGCCTGCTCCACGGTCCGCTCCACCGGCCAGCGATCATGCAGCCGCACCTCCGCCTTGGCCGGGTGCACGTTCACGTCCACGGCATGCCCCGGCAGCTGGAGCTGCAGGACCAGCGACGGACGCGCGCCGGACGGGACCGTAGAGCGATACGCCGCCTCGGCCGCCCGCAGGAGGCCGGGGTCGCGCACGAGCCGGCCATTGATCACCAGCAGGGTGCGACGGGTGGCCGTCCCCACGTCGGCCGGGCGTTCCACCAGCCCGGTCACGTGCACGGGCCCCAGCACGTCATCCACGTCCAGGTAGGCGCCGACCGCCTCGGGTCCCCACAGCGCCGCCAGCCGCGCCCGCAGCGAGGGCGCCGCGGGCAAGTCCAGCGCCAGACGCCCGTCGTGCCGCACCGTCAGGTGCACATCGCGCCGCAACACCGCCACCGCCTGCACGGCCTCGACGATGGCCCGCCACTCCGCGCGCGCGCCGCGCAGGAATTTGAGACGCGCGGGCGTGTTGTAGAACAACCGGTGCACCGCGACCGTGGTCCCCTGCCGTCGGGCCGCCGGTCGCACCTCGACCACATGGCCGGCCGCCACCCGCACCAGCGTGCCCGCCCCGTCTGCCGGCGCAGTCTCCAGCTGCAACTCCGACACCGAGGCGATGGCCGGGAGCGCCTCCCCGCGGAACCCGAAGCTGCGCACCCCCACCAGCTGTTCCGCGGAGGTGATCTTGGAGGTGGCGTGCCGCGCCAAGGCGAGGACCGCGTCGTCTGGCGCCATGCCGCTCCCGTTGTCGGCCACCCGCACCAGCGCGCGCCCGCCATCCTCGACGGTGATGTCCACGGTGGTGGCGCCGGCGTCGAGCGCATTCTCGACCAGCTCCTTCACCACCGACGCGGGGCGCTCGACCACCTCCCCGGCGGCAATCTGGTCTGCCACCGCAGCGGGCAGCACGGCGATGCGCGGCATGCGCGAATCCTAGTCCGACCGTGCGGCCGGGAGCAGGGGGCGCAGCCGGACGGCCGGCAGCCACCCGGTGCGCCCGTCGGCATGCCGCACCCGTCGCCATCCGTCCTGCGGGGGGGCCGCGACCACCACGTCCCCCGTCCCGACCCCGCCAGCAGCAGGCGACGCCACGGTGGGCGCGCTGTGCAGCGTCTCGGGACGCACCACCACCGCCAAGCCTGCGGCGGACAACTGCCGGTGCCCCCACGTGCCCCACCCCCAAAGCGCCAGCGCGACCAACACCAGCACCAGCGCCCCAGGGGCAGGCCAGCCGGTGCGGCGGCCGCGCCACCACCCCCACGCCATCCAGCTCCACCCCACCAGCCACGCCACCGCTCCGCCCGTCCACAGCAGGGCCACCGGCACGAGGGGCACCTGGGCCAGCCCCGCGCGCGCGCCAACGGGAAGGCGGGTCAGGTGGCGCTGCAGATCGGCGGCCCACGGCTGGAGGCGCGCGGCCCGTTGCCACGCGACCACGGCAGAGACCGTGTCGCTGGCCGCCCAGGCGGCCGTTCCCCAATTGGCGAGCAACGCCACGTCCTGCGGCCGGCGGCGCACGAGCGCCGCAAAGCCGTCGGCCGCGGCGCGGTACCGACGCGCGTCATAGTCGCCCGTGGCGGCCGCCACGGCGGCGGCGTCACTGGCGGCGTCGGTCCTCCCGCCCCCCGCGTCCTTCGCCGCGACCGCCCGCGCCGTGAGCGGCGTGTCCTCTTGGGAGGGGCCGGCCCACGATGACACGGCTGCCGGGAGTCCCATGGCCAGCACGCCCGCCACCAGCGTGCCCATCGGCGCCACGCCGCGCCGCAGGCGCCAGGACGCCGCCCCTCCCGCGCGGGGGGCTGCTCCCCTGGACGGCCCCACCGCCTCGGCATCCAGCTGCGTCAAGACGGCCGCGACGGCATCGTCGGCCGCGCGCCCTACCAGCCCATCGGCACCAGTCCCCCCTCCCTCGCCGAACCCCTCCACCTCCAGCTGGTCGCGCAACGCCAGGGCCAACGCCGTGACCTCGCGCGACACGCCATGATGCCGGAGCGTCCGGGCGAACCCCTCGCGTCCCACCAGCGCCTCCTGCGGGACGTGCAGCCGTGCGGCCACACCGTCCAACAGCCGACGCCGCCGTTGCCGGGCCAGCGCGGCCGCGGTGGGCGGTTCGGCGGCGAGGATCGGTGGGAGGGGCTCCGCGCGTGCCCCGCCCCGTTGCCCCGGGGCCGGGCGCCTCCCCGGGCGCCGGCGCCACGCCACTGCCGCCAGCAGGGGGGGGAGCAGAATCCCCGCGAGCCACCAGCGCCACGCGCTCGCCACGCCCGAGGCCATGGGCACTGGTGTGGTGGCGATCCAGCGACGCAAGGGTTCCACAGGCGCCACGGCCTCGGGGTCCCGCGCGCCCGGCACCACCGCCCCCGGCGCCACCGTCACGGCCACCGGCTCCGTCGTCATCACCTGGTATGCCCCGACTTCCGGATCGAAGACCGGATACCGGATCACAGGCAGCTGGTGCACGCCGGCGACAGCGGGGGTGAGGATCCAGTCGAACTCCTTGTGCCCCCGCACCCATGGGCCAGCGGTGTCCACCACGACGCGCTCCGTGCCGGCCACGGCCTCGCCCCATGGCAGCTCGAGCTCCGGCCGGGGCATCAGGCGAACATTCCCCCGCCCCTCCACGCGCACCGTCACCACCACCGGCGTGCCGACCTGCACCCCGGTCGCATCGAATCGCGTCGACAGGCTCAGCCGCCCGATGGCGCCGGCAAATCGCGCCGGACGTCCGGCCTCGGGCAGCGGACGGACCACCACCTCCAGGCTTTCAGCACGCACCGACTCCCGCGTTTCGGGGCTGAAGTAGCTGGCCGACTGTGGCAGGGTGTAGGTCAACGAGGGTGCCGGGATGGTCAAGCGCCCGGCGACCACCGGAAACAGCGCCCGTTGGAAGACGAAGGCTTCGTAGGGCGTGCCCTCCGCCGAGGCGGTGCGTCGCACGGGACGCCCCAGCTCGAATGCCAGCATCCCGCGAAACTCCGGGGGGACGAACTCGGGATTGCGCCGCAGGCGCGCGCGTGCGGACTCGCTCAGCAGCACCGCGACCTGGTACGTCACCTGCTCGCCGACGTACACGGTGTCCGGAAACCGGGCCGCATGAAAATCGATGGCCCGGGCTCGATTCACGCGCAGCCCCTGCAGGATGGCCGCCGCGTCGGGCTGCCCCTGGACCGGCGTGGCGAGCAGCGACGACGCCAGCAGGACGGCGGTACGCAGACCCAGGCGCAGGCTGGTGCCGCGCATCACCAGTCCTTCCCGCGAGGCGGCGTGCGCCCTGCGGGCTTGCGGCGCCCCTGCACGTCCCGCTCGTCCCGCGCCGCGCTGTTGAGCAGCGCCTCCGCCTGCCGGGCATCCAGCGCCCCACTGGGTGGCGGCGGCGCGTCCCCCGCCTCCGGCGTGGGCCCCGCGCCCTCACCGCCCCCGGCCCCGCCCCCTCCGCCGCCGCCCCCCGGCGGCGCCCGGAGCGCCAGTTCATAATTCCACTTCGCCTCCAGATCACCGGGGCGTTCCCGAAGCAGGGCCCGCAACGCCTCGCGCGCTTCGGCGCGCCAGCGGTCGGCATCCCGCCCCCCGGGGGCGCGCGCCTGCCGCAGCGCCGCCACGGCGGCGTTGAAGCGCGCGCGCTGGCGCAGCTCCCCCTCGGTTTCGCGGCGCGCCGCCTCCAGCAGGGCGGAGGCCTCCGTCACCGAATCATTGGCCAGCAACGCCGTGCCCAGGTTGAAGCGGGTGCGCGGGGTGGAGTCCCCGGCGGCCACCTGCGCCCGATAGTCGGCCAAGGCCCGCTGCACGTCGCCGGCCTGGAACAGCGCGGCCGGATCGGCTCCCCGCGAACATCCCGACGCCCCCGTCACCATCGCCAGCAGAGTGGCCGCCGCGCGCGCACCAGGGAGGACGCGCGCCCCCGTCCCCCGCCCCGCCCCCGTGCTGCCGGACCGTGCCCCGCGGGCGGTGTCCCACAGCAGCAGCAGCACCGCCGGCACCAGCAACCAGCTGACGCGCAACACCAGATCCTCGCGCGCCGCGCTCGCCCGCCTCGCGGTGCGCAGGTCGCGCACCGCGCGGCGGACCCGCGCCGCCTTGTCGCCCGCCTCGGCCGGGATGAACTCGCCGCCCGCCGCGCGCGCTGCCGCCGCCAACGGCGCCGGATCGTGGCGGGTGACGACCACCTGCCCATCGAGGTCGCGCTTGGCCGTCACGCGCCCCGCGTCCTCGACGGGAATCGTGCTCCCCGCGCGGGTGCCGAAGCCGACCGTGACCAGGTGAATGCCCTGCGCCCCGAGCGCCCGCGCCGCCGTCTCCACGTCGCCGAGCGCATCAAAGGTCTCGCCATCGGTCAGGACCACCAACGCGCGGTCGGCCGCCCCGTCGCTGGCCATGAGCACCTCCGCCCCCTGGGTCATGGCCCGTACCAGGCTACTGCCCCCCTCGCCCACCAGCGACGGATCGAGATTGTCGAGAAACAGCTCCAGGGCGCCGTCGTCGGCGGTGAGCGGCGTGAGGATGTAGCTCCGTCCGGCAAAGGCCAGGAGCGCCACGCGGTCGGAGGGGGCCATGGCCCGCAGGCGACGCACCTCCTGCTTCATGCGCTCCAGCCGGCTGGGCCGCTCGTCGCGCGCCAGCATGGACTGCGAGGCGTCCAGGGCAATGGCCATGTCGATGCCCACCGATGACGCACTGGTGCGAGCGAGCCCCCAGCGCGGACCGGCCAGCGCCACGCCCCCGAGCAGCAGCACCAGCGCCACCCGCCAGGCCGTCCCGCGCTCCGCCGCGTGCGCCACCCCAAGCCGCGCCCACGCCTCGGGCACCGCAAATCGCCGCAGGCGGGCGCGTCGGTGCCGCTCCATGGCCCGCCACCCGACGAGCCAGCCCACGGCAGCGGCCACCGCCACCGCCAGCATCCACGGGCGGTCCAGCGCCATGGACGGAAGCGACCAGGGGGCCATCGCGCTCACGCGGGGAGCACCCCGCGCCGCCGACGGGTCAGCAGCTCAAGGACCAGCGCGAGCATGCCGGCCGCGAGCGGCCATGGGTACCGCTCGGTGTAGCGCACCCGGACCGTCGTTTCCACCGTCGACCGCTCCAGCCGGTCGATCTGCGCATAGATGGCCTGCAGCGCCTGCGCGTCGCGCGCCCGGAAGTAGCGACCGCCCGTGGTCCCGGCGATCTCCGTGAGGAGCGCCTCGTCGATCTTCACCGGCCGGTTCTCGTACCGCAGCCCGAACAGGCCGCGGGAGACGGGCACCGGGGCCATCCCCTCGCTGCCCACGCCAATGGTGTAGATGCGGATGCCGAAGGCCGCGGCCGCCTGAGCGGCGGTGCGGGGATCGATCGTCCCGCGATTGTTCTCCCCGTCGGTCAGCAGCACCATCACACGCGAGCGACCGGGGGCCGACCGCAACCGATTGGCGGCCGTGGCGATGGCCGTGCCGATGGCGGTGCCATCCACCAGCAGCTCCCCCGCCTGCAGGTTCTCGATGGCGGACAGCACGACCGGATAGTCGGTGGTCAGCGGCACCTGGGTGAGGGCCTCTCCGGAGAAGGCCACCAGACTCACCCGATCGCTCTGCCGCCCCAGCACGAACCGGCGCACCTGCTCCTTGGCCACTTCCAGGCGGTTCTGCGGCTGGAAGTCCTCGGCCAGCATCGAACTGGAGATGTCCACCGCCAGCGCGATGTCGATGCCCTCGCTGGCGGAGCGGGCCACGCGCGCACCGGTGCGCGGCAGCGCCGCCGCCACGATGAACGCCAGCACCGCCACCTGGCGCCAGCGCGGCGCGCCCGGCCACGCCAGCCCCCGGTGGCGCGGCCGCGCCACCGGGACCGTCAGGAACCCCAGGCGGGGATACGCCAGCGCCGCCGGGGCGTGCGCGCCCCGCCTGCGCCACCACGACAGGGGGGGGAGGAGCAGCAGCAGGAGCAACGCGGCTGGGGCCCCGAACGACACGCCCGCGAGGGCGGTGTCAGACGCCCAGGTGCCAAGCGACGCCAGGGCGCGCGCCGCGTCGAGGAGGGCCGCCGTCATCGCCCCTCCGCCGCGGAGCGACCCGGTGCCGGCGCATCCCCTGCGCGCGCGTCCTCGCCGGGCGCCCGCCGCTGCAACGCCTCGTCCACCGCTTCCACGACGGCCCGGGCCTCCTGCGCCACCGCACGCGCCTGCAGGCGTGCCACGGCCTGGGGCGCAAAGCGTGCGCGGTCGCCCTCCGCCAACAGCGACACCAGCCGACCGGCGGGCACCTCGGGCGTCCCCGCCAGGGCCGCCAGGAGTTCGGCGCTGGTGTGCGCGATGGAGACCCCCGGCACCGTGGCCGCGAGGTAGCGGCGGACGATGTCCAGCGCCGCCGCCGCATGTTGCGCCCCCTCCCCCGACTCGGCCAAGGCCCAGGCGTCCAGCTGGCGAAAGGCCGCCTGGGCCGTCTCCAGCGGCGACCGCGCCGGGGACGCCACCTGGGGGGCGTGGCGGCGCCGCCGCCGCACCCACCAGCCCAGCAGCCCCAGCGCCCCCGCGACGGCGAGCGCCGCCCCCCACTCCTCCCACCAGGGGAGGAGACGGGGGAAGGGTGCACGCGGAGGGGTCGGGCGATGCTGCGCCGTGTCGAGCGGCAGCACCGAGCGCACCCGAACGGTGGTGAGTGGGAGCGGTATCGCGAGGCGCTTCCCGTCCACCTCCACCTCAACGGCGCCCAGCGGCAGGCGCACCGTGCCCGTGTCCCACGCCGCCAGCGGCAGCTGCGCCACCTCGACGCGTCCGCCGAAGGCGCGCGGACGCACGGACGCCGTCACGGGACCGCTTGGCGCCACCGTGGCCGAGGAATCCCCGCTCGAGGGCCAGCGGACCACGCGGCCGGCGGGGAGTGGCACCGTGATGTCCACCACGAAGGGATCGCCCACCGTCACGGTCTCCGGGCGCACGCGCACGCTGGGGCGCAGCGCCCCGGCGGTGCCACCGGGGGCGGGTGAGGACGGGGCCGCTGGCTGGGCGGCGGGTGCAGGCATGGGCGCGGGTGCGGTCGCCGGCTGTCCACCCGCGCGCACGGCGCCAACGGGCCACGCCAGAGCGGCCACCAGCAGCAACGGGAGCCCCATCGCGCGCGCCGTCCTGGTGGGCGGGGGGCTCGCCACCGACCGCGAGGCCACCCGCACCGCCCCACGCCGACGCCGCAGGCGGGACCGGAAGAGCCCCTGCAGCGCCGACAGGATGCCATGGCCGACTTCCAGGCGCACCTCGTCGACCCCCAGACGCGCCAAGAGGCGCTCCCGTGCCGCGTCGCTGGCCGCGCGCTGCCGGGCGAACTGCGCCCGGACTGCCGGGTGCGACGTGTCCACCACCGCCGTGGCGCCGGTCTCGGGGTCCTGCAGGAGAGCCGGTCCCACATCGGGGAGCTCCCGCTCCGCCGGGTCCTGCACCGTGACGGCCACGACATCGTGCCGCTGCGCCAACCGCGCCAGCCCCCGCTCGTCGGCGGGCTCAATCCCGTCGCCCACCAGGAACAGCACGGCCCGATGGGGGAGCAGGCGGGCGAGGGTATCGGCCACCGGCGCGAGGGCCGTGCCGCGCGGGAGCGGCGTGGCCATCAGCAGTTCGCGGAGCAGGCGCAGCGCCTGCCGCCGTCCCTTGCGGGGGGGCACCACGCGCTCCACGCGGTCGGTGCACAGCAGCAGCCCCACCCGGTCGTTATGGCGGGCGGCGGTGAGTGCGAGCACGGCCACCAGCTCGCGGGCGACGTCCAGCTTGGTGCGCACGCCGGTGCCGAACCCGGTGGAGGCGGACACGTCCACCACGAACAGCACCGTGAGCTCGCGCTCCTCCTCGAAGCGCTTGACGAACGGCCGCCCCATGCGCGCGGTGACATGCCAGTCGATGGCCCGCACCTCATCCCCGGGCTGGTACTCGCGCACCTCGGCGAACTCCAACCCCTGCCCCTTGAACACCGACCGGTACTCCCCAGCGAAGCGGGTGTCCACCACGCGGCGGGTGCGCAGCTCGAGCCGTCGCACCTGGCGCAGCACCTCCGCCGTGGCGAGGGGCGCCGGCGCGGTCACGGGGACGGGACGGTGCCCAGGAGCGTGCTGATGATGGCGTCGCTGGTGATCCCCTCGGCGTCCGCCTCGAACGACGTCAGCACCCGATGGCGGAGCACGTCGGGGGCCATCTGCTTGACGTCGTCGGGGGTGACGAAGGCGCGTCCACGCAGGAACGCGTGCGCGCGCGCCGCCTGCCCCAGCGCAATGGTGGCGCGGGGGCTGGCGCCGAACTCGACCATGGGGGCCAGGGCGGGGGCGCCCGCCTCGCCCGGCGCCCGCGTGGCGTGGACCAGGTCGACGATGTAGGACACCACGCGCTCATCGAGGTAGACCTCGGCGATGCGGCGACGCGCCTCGAGCAGGGCGTCGGGGGTGGCCACCGCCGCCACGGGGATGGCCTCGCCACCCGCCATGCGACGCAGGATCTCCTTCTCCTCGGCCCGAGAGGGATAGCCCACGCGCAGCTTCATCATGAACCGGTCGACCTGCGCCTCGGGGAGCGGATAGGTCCCCTCCTGCTCGATCGGATTCTGGGTGGCGAGGACGAGGAAGGGCTCGGGGAGGAGAAAGGTGGTGCCGCCGATGGTGACCTGATGCTCCTGCATCGCCTCGAGGAGCGCGGCCTGCACCTTGGCGGGCGCGCGGTTGATCTCGTCGGCCAGCAGGATGTTGGCAAACACCGGGCCGTGCTTGATGCGGAAGCTGCCACTGGCCTGGTCGTACAGCTGCGTGCCCACCACGTCGGCCGGGAGCAGGTCGGGGGTGAATTGAATGCGCTGGAAGGTGCTGCGCACCGTTTCGGCGAGGGTGCGCACGGTGAGCGTCTTGGCCAGCCCCGGCACCCCTTCGAGGAGCACGTGGCCGCCGGTGAGCAGACAGATGAGCAACCGCTCCACCAGCGGCTCCTGTCCGACGATCCGGCGTGCCACCTCGCGCAGGACCCCCTGCACCAGCGCGGCGTCTGCCGCGGTGGCGGTTGGTGGGCGCCCCGTCATGGCGTGCTCCGCGTCATGCGGCTCACGCCTCGTCCGGCACGGCGCCGGTCTCGACCAGGGCCGCGATGACGTCCCGTTCCTTGGCGGTGAGCGGGCGGGTGGTTCCCACGGGCAGTTCCCCCAGGCGCACCGGACCGAAGCGCGTGCGCACCAGCCGTTCCACCTGCAGCCCCAGCAGTTCGCACAGCCGTCGCACCTCCCGGTTGCGCCCCTCGGCCAGCGTGAGTTCCAGCGCCCACCGTCGCTGTCCGAGGGATCGCACCTGCACCTCGACCGGGTACACCATGCCGTCTTCCAGCTCCACCCCGCGACGGGCTTCGCGGGCCGCCGTCACGGCATCCCCCCGCACGGTGGCCACGTAGGTCCGCTCCACCCCGCGGCTGGGGTGCGTGAGCGCGTGGGCGGCCTCGCCGTCGGTGGTGAGGAGCAGCACGCCCTCGGTCATGTAGTCGAGCCGTCCCACGTACACGAGCCCCGGGACCTGGGGCACCAGGTCGAACACCGTGGGACGCCCGGCGGGATCACGCCGCGTGGTCATGGTCCCCCCCGGCTTGTGCAGCACGACCCAGTGGTGCGCGGGGACCTGGATGACCACGGGGGTCCCGTCGACCGCCACCACATCGTGCCCGGGGTCGACCAGCTGCCCGATGGCCGCGGGGGCGCCGTTGATGGTCACTCGCCCCTCGGCCACGGCCCGATCCGCCTCGCGGCGGGACATGCCACCGGCCCGGGCGAGCGCCCGCTGCACCCGCATGGGCCCCTCGGCCTCCGCGCGCACCGTCAGCGTGGCGGGGGGAGACTGGGGCTTGCGGCGCCCGCCGCGGGGGCCGGTCCCACGCCCCTTGGGCGGGGCGCCAGGAGTTCCCCGGCCCGCGGCACCACCGCGGCCCGTGCCGCGCCCGGCCGCCGCGTCTCGCGAGGCACCGCTCCGCGGCCCACTGCCGCGCGACGTGCCCCCGCGCGACGCGGGGGCGGCCGACGCCGCGTCCTGGCGACGAGGGCGATCGGGGCGCCCGGTTGGGCGGGGCGTCGTCACTCCGCCACGACCGCGGCCTGCCCGGCACCGCGCAGGGCGATCGCCAGCTCGTCGGCGCGGGGCAGCTCTTCCAGGTGACGCAAGGCGAACTGCTCCAGGAACTGCGGCGTGGTGCCATACAGGAGCGGTCGCCCGATCCCCTCGCTGCGCCCCACGATGTCGATCAGCCCGCGCTCATGCAGCGATTTGAGGACCGATCCCACGGCCACGCCCCGGATCTCCTCGATGTCCGCGCGCCCGATGGGCTGCCGGTAGGCCACGATGGCCAGCGTCTCCAGTGCCGCCGCCGACAGGCGCTG
>JBEIJM010000015.1:0-35376 GCA_040380205.1 Gemmatimonadaceae bacterium | reverse complement strand
GCCCCAGCGCCACGGGCCCCAGCGCCACGGGCCCCAGCGCCACGGGCCCCAGCGCCACGGGCGCCCGCGTTACACCCCCGGTGGCGGGAACCCTGTCAGCAGCGTGTCCTCGCCGCTGCGCAGCGAGGCGATGAGCTCCTCGGCAAACGCCACCAGCTCGGCCATGGTGGGCGCGTCAAACACCAGCCGCACCCCCGCCGTGGCGTACAGCTCCGGCAACGGCCGCGTGCCCCCCAGCGCCAGGAACCGCTTGTAGTCGGCCACCGCCTGCCGCGGATCGCGCAGCGCGCGCCGCAGCACCTGCAGCGCCCCCAGCTGCGCCAGCCCGTACTCGATGTAGTAGAACGGCAGCTCGAAGATGTGCAGCTGCCGGTACCAGCGAGCCACCCGTTCGCGCTCGAGCCCCGTCCAGTCCACCCCCACGTCGAACTGCGCCCGGATGGCGAGCCACTGCCGGTCGCGCGCGTCGCGGTCGGCGCCCTCGGGGTTGGTGTAGATCCACGCCTGGAAGGCGTCCACGCTGGCAATGTGGGTGAGGCTGCCCAGCACGTCCTCGAGGTGCTCCAGCCACGCCACCCGCGCCTGCTCCGGCGTGTAGTACCCCACCGGGCGCACCAGGTACGGCATGGCCAGCAGCTCCATGCTCATGGACGCCAGCTCCGCGGCTTCGTGCCCCGTGCGCCGCTGCCAGCCAAAGGGCAGCGCGTAGGTGGCGAAGTCGTGGAAGCAGTGGCCCGCCTCGTGGAGCAGCGTCTGCACGTCGTCGGGCACCCCGACGGCGTTCATGAAGATGAACGGCCGACGCCGCACGGGGAGATCGGTGCAGTAGCCGCCGGGCGCCTTGCCGGGGCGGCTCTCCAGGTCGAGGAGCCCCTCGTCCGCCATCAGCCGGAACTGGCTGCCCAGCTCGGGGTCCACGCGCTCGAAGATGGCGCCGGCACGCGCGACGAAGCCGTCCACCGTCTCGAAGGGGCGCAATGGTTCGCGACTCCCCAGGTCCACCGAGAGGTCCCACGGACGCAGCGACGGGACCCCCAACACCTCCTGCCGGTGCCGCATCAGCCGCAGCACCGCCGGAGTGACCGTCTCCAACACCGCCTCATGGAAGCGGGCGGTATCTTCGGGGGTGTAGTCGAAGCGGTGCTTGGCGGCGAAGGCGTAGCGCTGGTAGTCGGCGAAGCCGGCCTCGTGCGCAATGGCCTGGCGCAACACGCGCAGCCGATCGAACTGGTCGGCCAGCTCGGCGCGGTGCGCGAGGTACGCCCCGGCGCCCAGGCGGAAGGCGCGCTCGCGCTCTGCCCGGTCGGGGGACTTGAGGTGCGTCTGCAGCTGCGGGATGGTCTCGGGGGTGCCGTCCCAGTCGACCGAGAGCCCGCCGGTGATCTTCTGGTAGGCCGCGGTGAGCTCCTCCACCTGCGACATGCGGGCCACGTTGGCCTCGCGGAAGATCGTGACGTCGGTGCGGAAGCGCTGCAGCGTGGTCTGGAGATCCTCTCGCGGGGAGCCGATGGCCAGCAGGCGCCGTGCGAGGCGCACCTGCTGTTCATCCACCTGCGGGAAGATGTCCATGGTGAAGCGCAGGTACGCCTCCTCGGCGGCCCGGTCGGCGGTGTTGCCGGTGTAGGCGATCATCGCCTGCGTGCCGGCCTCCCCGATGAGCGCGTCCAGCCGCGACCACGCGGCCATCCATGGCTCCAGGTTGCTGCCGTCCTCGGCCAGCGGCGCCTCGGCCAGCTGGTCGTACCAGGGGCGGATGTCCTCCCACCCCGCCTCGCGAAAGGCGTCGGGGGAATCGGGGAGGGGGCGCGCCAGCACGGCGCCGGGCACATTGGCGGACATCACTCAGGCTCCATAGGGAATCCACACATTCTTCACCTGCACCGCCCGGCGGAGGAAGGCACGCCCCTCCCCTTGCCGCGGGTCCAGCCACTCGCGCGGGTCCCACTCGGTCCAGGTGCGTTTCAGGTTGCCGGCCGAGGCGCGCTCCACGGCGGCCGCCCCCTCGCGGGTGCCCACGTACCACAGGGCGTCCACGTCGTCATGGTCGGCCAGGACGCGCGCCAGCGGATCACGGGCCCCGGTGACCAGGTTGAGCACCCCCGCGGGGATGTCCGACGTCTCCAGCAGGGCATACAGCGCCGGCGCGACCAGCGGGAAACGCTCCGACGGGATGGCCACGACGCGGTTGCCCGTGGCCAGCAGCGGCGCCACCAGCGAGACGAGGCCGAGCAGCGGGTACGGGTCGGGGCACGCCACCCCCACCACGCCGATGGGCTCATGCATGGCCAGCGCCACGCCACGCAGCGGGACGTCGTGCACCGCGCCATCGTGCTTGTCGGCCCACGCGGCATAGGAGAACAGGCGGGAGACCGTGGCCTCCACCTCGCGAGCCGCGGCCTCCTCGGGGGCCTCCGTCGCGGCGGCCTCGCCGCCGCGCGGGGCCAGCGCCAGCAGCGCCTCCAGCTCCGGCGCGCGGGCCGCGAGGTTTTCGGCCAGGTAGTACAGCAGCTGGGCGCGCTGGTGCCCCGACAGGGCGCGCCATCCGGCCGCAGCGTGCGCGGCCTCGACCGCGTTGCGAAGGTCCTTGCGGTTGCCGTCGCCCACCTCGCCGGCCAGCCGGCCCCGGTGGTCCAGCACCGGCCGGCTGTAGCCGGAGTCGGGGCGCGCCTGCTTGCCGCCGATGAACAGCTTGGGGGTGCGATCCACGGGCGGGAGCGCGTGGGGGGCCGTCGGCGCCGCGGGCGCCGCGGGCGCCGCGGTGGGCGCCGGCAGCACCGGCGGCGGGGCGCCCTCGTCCACCACGGGGGTCACGAGATACTCCGCCATCCCCTCGCGCCCGCCCTCGCGCCCGAACCCCGACTCCCGGTAGCCGCCAAAGCCGGCGGCCGCGTCGAACAGGTTGGTGCTGTTCACCCACACCACGCCGCACGCCAGGCGCGGCGCGATGTCCAACGCCAGGCTGATCGTCTCGCTCCACACGCTGGCCGCGAGGCCATAGGGCGTGTTGTTGGCCAGCGCCACCGCCTCGGCGGGGGAGCGGAACGTCTGCACCACCAGCACCGGGCCGAAGATCTCCTGCTGGGCGATGGTCGAGGCGGGGGCCACGTCGGTGAAGAGCGTGGGGGGGAAGAAGGCCCCCTCGGTCGGCACCGTCCACGACGGCTGCCAGCAGGTGGCGCCCTCGGCGACCCCCTGCGCGCACAGGGCGCGGATGCGCTCCAGCTGCACGGGGGCCACGATGGCGCCCATGTCGATCGCCTTGTCCAGCGGGTTCCCCACCCGCAGCCGCTCCATGCGCACCTTGAGCCGCGCCACCAGGTCGTCGGCGATCCCCTCCTGCACCAGCAGGCGCGACCCCGCGCAGCACACCTGCCCCTGGTTGAACCAGATGGCGTCCACCACCCCCTCGACGACGCTGTCCAGGTCGGCGTCATCGAACACCAGGAAGGGGCTCTTCCCCCCCAGCTCCAGCGACAGCGCCTTCCCGGTGCCCGCCGTGGCCACGCGAATGGCGCGCCCCACCTCGGTGCTGCCGGTGAAGGCGACCTTGTCGATGTCCGGGTGCGCGACCAGCGTCGCCCCGGTGGTGCCGTCCCCGGTGACCAGGTTGAACACGCCCGGCGGCAGCCCCGCCTGCGCCACCAGCTCGGCAAAGCGCAGGGCGGTGAGGGGGGTGAACTCGGCGGGCTTGAGCACCACCGTGCAGCCCGCTGCCAGCGCCGGTGCCACCTTCCACGCCAGCATGAGCAGCGGGAAGTTCCAGGGGATCACCTGCCCCACCACGCCTACGGGGTGCTGCCCCGGGAACTCCGCCTCGCGCAGCTGCGCCCACCCCGCATGATGGGTGAAGTGGCGGGCCACCAGCGGGAGGTCGATGTCGCGCGTCTCGCGGATGGGCTTGCCGTTGTCGAGCGACTCCAGCACCGCGAGCTCGCGCGCATGGCGCTGCACGAGGCGCGCCAGCGCGTACAGGTGGCGCGCCCGCGCATGGTCGTCCAGCGCACGCCAGACGGGGAGGGCGGCGCGAGCCGCGGCCACGGCGGCGTCCACGTGGGCCGCCGATCCCTGGGCCACGTGGGCCAGCAGCCGCCCGGTGGCCGGCTCGACCACCGGGAACGCCTCCCCCTCGGCCGAGGTCCAGGCGCCACCGATGAAGTGGCCAAAGCGGCCGCCGTGCCCCGCCAACCAGGCACGAACGGGGGCGTCACCCTCTGGGGCGGGCCCGTAGTCCATGGCCTCGTAGATCGCGCGCACGGGGGGGGGGGGAATCGGTGCCCATCAGACCATCGGCTGGCGGTGGGCCGCCGCGTAGCGCCCGGTGACGAAGTGCTCCACCTGTCGCTCGATGTCGGTGAGCAGGCCGCTGGCCCCGAAGCGGAAGAGGTGCGGACGCAGCCACCGGTCACCCAGCTCCTCCTTCATGAGCACCAGCCACTCCAGCGCCTGCTTGGCGGTGCGGATCCCCCCTGCGGGCTTGAACCCCACCTCGTGCCCGGTGTGCTCGCCGTAGGCGCGGATCATCCGCGCCATGACCAGCCCCACCGGGAGGGTGGCGTTGGCGGCCTCCTTCCCCGTGCTGGTCTTGATCACGTCGGCGCCCGCCATCATGGCCACCTGGCTGGCACGCCCCACCTGCGTGAGGGTGGCCAGGTCCCCGGTGCCCAGGATGACCTTGAGGTGCGCCTCGCCGCACGCCTCCCGGAACAGCCGCACCTCGTCGTACAGCGCGTCCCATGCCCCCCGCAGCACGTGGCCCCGGGTGATGACCACGTCGATCTCCGCGGCGCCGGCGGCCACCGATTCGCGGATCTCCGCCACGCGCAGCGGCAGCGGCGACAGCCCCGCCGGGAAGCCGGTGGACACGGCCGCCACCGGGATCCCCGATCCGGCCAGCGCCTCCACCGCCACCGCCACGAAGGGGTGATACACGCAGACGGCGCCCACGGTGAGCCCGGCGTCGGCCATGCCCACCGCCTCCAGCAGCTCGCGGCGGACCGGCTGACGCGCCTTGGCACACAGCCGCCGCACCGTGCCCGGGGTGTCGTCGCCGGCCAGCGTGGTCAGGTCCATGCAGGCTATGGCGCGCAGCAGCCACGCCACCTGCCACTCGCGCTTGACCGTGCGGCGCCCGGCCAACGAGGCCACGCGGCGCTCCACGGCACTGCGATTGACCCGCACCGCACGCACCAGCGCCAGGTCCAGCGGCATCCCCGGATTGCGGGCGGGCGGCTGCTCCACGGGCAACCCCGAGGGCCATCGCCGCGGGGGCGGCGTGTCCGGGTCGGCGGGGCGGGGCCCGCGGGGCGCATGCAGGGGGGTCACGGTCATGGGAAACGCCAAAGATAGTCATGCGGTCACGAAAACGCCCCTCGCGCGTCTTCTTCGTGACGCCGCGGAAGGGTGCGGCGCCGAGCTCCGCAGGGACGCGGTGCCGGGACTCCGGACGCGTCCGTCATGGCCGTCCTCGCTCCCCCCGGTTCCCGATGCCGCTCCGCCCCACGTTCCGTCTGTGCCCGGCCTTCCTGCGCCCTGCCGGGGGGCTCCTGCTCCTGATGCTGGCCGGCGCCTGCACCAAGGCCACCGAGGCCGATGGGGCGGCGCGCCTGACCATCGTGCAGGGGAACCAGCAGACCGCCCCGGTGGGCACCCTGCTGCCGCTCCAGGTGGTGCTGCGGGTGCTGAGCGCCAGTGGCGCGCCGGTGGCGCAGGTCCCGGTCCAGTTCAGCGTGCAGGCCGGGGGCGGCTCGGTGGACCCGGGCACCGTCACCAGCGACGCCAACGGCGAGGTGAAGACCAAGTGGACGCTGGGACCAGTCTCCACC
The DNA here is from genome assembly GCA_040380205.1 of Gemmatimonadaceae bacterium. GTDB lineage: Bacteria > Gemmatimonadota > Gemmatimonadetes > Gemmatimonadales > Gemmatimonadaceae > Gemmatimonas. The sequence continues at coordinate 29,554 of JBEIJM010000015.1, read as the reverse complement.
GCGCACGTGCTGTCCGGCACCGCCGCGGGGGTGGACACCGTCAGCGTGGTCGCCACCGGGGTGGCACCGCGTGAAGTGGTGGTGGTCCAGGGGAACGGACAGGTGGCGCGGGCCGGGGCCGCGCTGGCCACCCCCATCGTGCTCCGGGTCATTGGCGGCAACAACCTGCCCATCCCCGGGCAGACGGTCACCTTTGCCGTAACGACCGGAGGGGGCAGCGTCGCGCCCGCCACGGCGGTCACCAGCGCCGCCGGCGAGGTCACCCTCCGCTGGACCCTCGGGCCGCTGCTGGGCAACCAGACCGTGACCGCCACCGTGGGCGCCCTCGCGCCGGTCGTCCTGAGCGCCCTCGCCAACTGACGCCCGCGCGGCGGGCGGCGTAGCTTTCCGGGATGACGCGGCCGTCCCTTCCTCATTCGGAGACGCCCGGGGGGGCGCGGCGACTGGCCGGCCAGACCGCGGTGATCACTGGTGCCACCGACGGCATCGGCCGCGCGGCGGCGGCGCAGTTCGTGGCGCTGGGCGCCCACACCGTGCTGGTGGGGCGCAACGCCGCCAAGACCGAGGGCGTCGCCCGCGCCCTGCAGGCCGTCGGCACCGCCCCGGTGTCGTGGGAGGTGGCCGACCTGTCGCGCCGCGACGCGGTGGCGGCGCTGGCGGAGCGCCTGCGGGGGCGCCACCCCGTCATTCACGTGCTCGCGAACAACGCCGGGGCCCTGTTCCTCGACCGGGAGACCACGGCCGACGGGGTGGAGCGCACGCTGGCCCTGAATCATCTGGCCTACGTGCAGCTCACCCTCGCGCTGCTGGACCCGCTGCTGGCCGCGGCCCGCCCCGGTGCCCCGGCGCGCGTGCTGTGCGTCTCCAGCCGAGCCCACGAAAATGCCCGGGTGGATGTGGACGACCTGTCCCTGGCCCGGGGCTATGGCGGCTGGCGCGCCTACGCCAACTCCAAGCTGTGCAACATCTGGTTTGCCCAGGGGCTGGCGCAGCGCCTGGATCCGTCGCTGGTGGTGGCGCACAGCCTGCACCCCGGCGTGGTGCGCACGCGCTTCGCCGAGAACAACGGCCGCATGGGCCGACTCCTGCGGCGCATCATGGACCTGGTGTCCGTGACCCCGGAGGCGGGGGCCGACACCCTCACCTGGCTGGCCACCGCCCCCGAGGCCCTGGAGGGGTCCGGGAGCTACTGGGTGCGCCGCCGCCGCACCACGCCGTCGCGCGCCGCGCGCGACACCGCGCTGGCGGGCCGCTGCTGGGCGGCCACGGACGCGCTGCTGCAGCTGGACGGCGACGCCCAGGTGCGCAACGCCCTGGCCCGGCACCGGGCCCGCTGAGCACGCCGCAGCCCCCGGCCACCCGCCCCTAGAAGATCCACTCGCGGAACAGGTCGAAGCCGAACTGCATTCGCGGCATGGCATCGCCCCCCAGTCGCGTGCACGGCGCCGCGCCAGGATCCACCCCCACCTGCCCCAGCCACCCGGTCCCCAGCCGGTATTCGGCCGCAATGCCGTACCAGAGCGAGGTGCCGCGTCCGCCCGCATCACCGGCCAACCCCCGGCAGATGCCCGTGTTGAGGCGCAGGAAGGTGCGGTCGCCGATCTGCTTGCCCGCGGCGATGCTGAGGTTGTCCAGAATGGACAGGGCAGACAGCTGCTGCGGGGACTGCCCCCCGGCCGTGGTGACCTGTACGGTGTTGAACACCGGCAGCAGGCGCTGCAGCGCCCCCTCCACGGCCCCGCCCACCGAGGGGAGCAGGACGCCGGTCACGGCCCGGACCGTGCTGCGGCTCTGCCCGTCCAGCGCGAAGGTGGGCGCCCCGAAAATGAGCAGCGAGATCAGCTCCGACTCGGGGGCCGAGGCATACAGCGGGTCGGCGCTGGAGAGCGTGAGGACCGGGCGCTCATAGCTGCCGCCCATATGCACGCGCACCGGGATCTCCCCGCCGCCGGCGGCGCGGACCACGTGCGTGGCCGTGAGGTCCAGTGACGGGGCCATGGCGCTGCTGCCGAAGAAGCGGACCCGGCCGGAGTCAATGGCAAAACTGCGGCTCACCACGCCCAGGTCGAGACGGTACTGGCCCCGGGGCGCGCTGATCTCTCCCTCCAGCGCCAGCCGCTCGCCGCTCATGGTGGCGGCCAGCCCGCCGGTCAGCTGCACGCGCGCCTCGGGGGTCTGCACCCACACCTCGTTCCCGAGCGTGACGCGGGCATTTTCCACTGACAGGTACCGCCCCAGCGTCGCCAGCGACTGCGCCGCCGACTCGGCCACGGGCACCTCCTCGGCCCCCAGCAGCGCGCGCGCGGCCTCGCTGGAGAGGTCCAGCGCGTCGGTGGCCGCCAGCGGGTCCACGACCAGGTTGGCGCGCGGCACGATCACCGTCCCCCGCGCCACGGGATGCCGCAACGGCCCCTCCACGGTCACGGCCCCGCTCAGGTCCAAGTCGGTCCCGTCGCGCTGCCGCGCCACCTGAAAGTTGTTGGCCGCGATGGCCAGTTGCAGCGAGGGGGCGGTGTCGGCGGGGAACCGCAGCACGCCGCGCGCCCCCAGCGTGTCGCGTACCCCTCCGCTGCGCAGGCGGAACGACTCCAGCCGCACCACGTCGGCGGCCGCCCGCAGCACGAACTGCCCGTCGGTCGGGGCGATGCCGGCCGCCTCCACGCGCCCCCCTAGGCCTCGGCCCGAGATGACGCCATCGACCACGGGGCGCGCAAACGTCCCGCGCACGGCCACGCGCCCCTCCACGGTGCCCGTGGCGTCGGTCACCCCGGGAAACGCCAGCCCCATCGCCTCGAGCCGCAGGGAGTCCACCAGGACCTCGCCGTCCAGCTGGTCGGAGAGCAGCCGCTCGGGGACGGCCTGGAGTGCCAGATCGACCGGGAGCGTGCCCCGCAGCACCAGCTGTCCCCCCGCCGTGTCGGTGACGGTGGCGCTGGCCGCGAGCAGGCGGTCGGCGTATCGCCCGGTCGAGGTCACCGGCGGGAGCACGATGCCCGAGAGCCCCAGGGAGTCACCCTGCAGCGCCCACGCCAGCTGCGGCGTGGCGCGCGTGCCGTCGAGGCGCACCGTGCCCGACACCGTGCCGTCAAAGGGGAGCGTCCCGGCCACCAGCGCTCCCAGGTCACCCACCGGAAAGCGGTCCAGGCGCAGGGCGCCGGACACCGCCTGGTTGGCGGGAATGTCGGCGGCGATCGCCAACACGCCACCCGCCGAGGAGCGCAGCGTGAGGGGCGCCACCTGCACCAGCGCCGGGGCCAGGCGCACGAGGGCGACGCTGTCATTCCCCCACGTCACGCCGCCCGCGGACAGGCGGATGGAATCGACGCGCACCGACAGCGTGTCCCCGGCCTGATCGTACCGCCCCCGGACCAGCAGCCGCGACGCCTCGCGCGTGCTCACGTCCAGCGTGGCGCTTCCGTGCCCCGGCTCGGGCTGTGCCACCCGCACCTCGACCTCCTCCAGGCGCAACGCGCCGATGCCGTCCACCAGGTCGGCCGTGGCCGCCGCCTCGAAGGTGGGGGCCGTGCGGAGGCGCGTGCCGCGGGCGGAGCCGAAGACGCGGCCGATCTCGACGCCCCCCAGCGCGAGGTCGCGCCCCCCCAGGGCGGCCGTGGCATCCACGTCGTCCAGGTGGCCGATGAGGTAGCCGGAGAGGGAGAGGTCGCCGGTGACGGGCCGCGCGGCCAGCTCGCGCAGCCGCGTGGCCGTGGCGGCGTCCACCGGCTGCCACATGGCGGCCAGGCGGTCGAGTTCCCGCTGCACCGCGGCCAGGGAGTCCGCCCGCACGCTGAGGGTGAGGGTGTCGGTCACCCCGGCGTGGCGCCCCAAGGCGCCCTGGGCCGTCACGGTGATCCCGGCGGCCGCGCCGAGCAACGAATCCACGCGCACCCGGTCGCCGGTGGCGTCCAGCGCCAGCGCCAGGGTCAGCGCCGGACGGCTCGGCGCCGCCTCCTGTCGGACCGCCGCCTGCAGGGTGCCGGTCACCGGGAGCGTGTCGTGAGGCACCCGCAACGTGCCGGTCAGGGTGCCATTCAGCGCGGTGACCGGGACCGCCGAGTCCCCCATCCACCGGGAGAGCTCAAGCGCCTCCAGCGTGAGGGCCATCGTGCTGTGGGTGCCCAGCGAATCCACGCGGGCCACCCCGTAGCCACGCACCCATCCGCCCGACGACGCCTCCGCGCCCGCCACGCCCTGTGCGCCCAGCGCCTGCACGGCGCCCTCCCACGCCAGCGAGTCCAGGGCACCGGCCACCGTCACCTCCCCCTGCAGGCGGCCCCGAAGGGGCAGCGCCGCGGCCAGCGACGAATCCGCGGCGGCGAACGCCGCCAGGTCGAGCGGGGCCATGGCCAGCCGCAACCGCCCCGACAGCTGCCCCCCCTGCACCGTGCCCACAGGCGCCCCCCGGCGCGCGCCCCGCCACCGGGCGCTGGCGTCCACCGCCACGGCGGAGTGGCGCCCAGCGTCGTCGGTCCAGTCGAGCTGCAGCGACAGCCCGTCCACGCCGCGGGGGGTGGCGAGGGCCACCCGCCCCCGCGCCTCCACGCGCCCGGTCACCGCCGGCAGGTCGGGACGCAGCGCCCGCAGCGAGGCCAACGCCAGTGTGCTGCGCTCCACCACCATCCCCCGCGCGCCCGGCGCCATGCCGGCGAGCAGCGTGCCGCGCAGCACGACCGACGAGCGGGCGCCCCCCGCCAGCTCGTCGGTGAAGGCCAGGTCGAGCCGGTCGATGGGGAACGCCGTCAACACCCCGCTGCGGCTGGCCACCAGGCGGCCGGCAAAGGTGCCGCGCACGGCCTCGGGGAGTGCGCCGTAGCTGAGTCGCCGAGCGAGCGTACTGTGCAGGGGGGCAAAGGACAGGTCCACCCCCTGCAGGCGCAGGAGGGCCGGCTCCACCACCACCTCGACCGTGCCGGACACCCGGGAGGGGCCGCTGGTCACCTCCAGCTCGGACAGCGCCACGGCCAGATGATCAGGATCGTCCAGCGTGCGCAGCCGCAGCCGGGCCCGACCGCGCCCCTCGGCGGGGAGCGCGTCCCACGCCCAGCGCAGGTCGCCCAGCGACGCCTCCACGGTGCCCGACACATCGTAGCGCACCGGTCCGGGCTGCGACCAGTCGATGCGCCCCGCCATCGTCCCCTGCGAGGCCGGCAGCGCGACCGTGTCCAGCGTGAACCAGAGCGAGTCCCCTGTCCACTGGGCGCGGCCCGTGGCGCGCCGGATGGGGACCAAGGGATCGGAGACCGTCCCGTCGGCCGCCACCAGCGTCATTGAGGCGGGGCGGTTCGCGGGATCGGCCAGCACCAGCGCCCGCGCGTGCGCCTCGCGCAGCACCACCACCCGCTGTTCCAGGTAGTGGCCCGGGCGGTCCTGCCTGAGGTCGTGCAGGCTGTCGCGCACCACGATCACGCTGTCGCGGGCGGTCCCGGTGAACACCGGGTGCGGCGCCCACGGGGCCACCACGGTGAGGACCCCATCGTGCAGCGCCAGCTCGTCGATGCGGATGGCATCGCCCCAACCGGCGGGCCCTGGCGGTGCCGGCTGCGCGGTGCCGAAGAGCACGGCCACCAGGTCCCACACCCCGTCGTCCCCCTGGGTCATGCGCACCCGCACCGTCCGCAGCCGCAGGCGCCGCAGGTGGATGGCCTGGTGTTGCAGGGCGCGCCACGCCAGGGCGCCGTCGACGGTGTCCGCCGCCACCAGCACCCGTCCGGTGGCGTCACGGACCTCCACCCCCTGCAGCCGCAGGCCGCGCGGCCCCAGCGCCAGCAGCTGCCGGACCTGCAGCGTGCCCCGACCGTCCAGGAGCCGGTTGGCCGAGGGGAGGAGCTGGCGCAGCAGCCACTGCCGTCCCGTGGCGGTGGCCGTGACCGCCCACGTGCCGCCCCCCAGGGCGGCCACCACCACCGCGCCACCGGCCAGCCAGCGCGCCAGACGGCGGGTGCGCCGCGAGGGAACGGGGGCCATCGGAGCCGGGGCCGGGGGCGGCATGGTCATCAGAACGCCTGCCCCAGGCCGAAGTGGAACACGAGGCGCGAGAGCACCCCCGTGCCGCGCGGCGGGCGGAAGGTGGCGGGGCAGCTGGACACCTCCGCGCGCACGCTGTCGGACACCGCGGGGCTGGCGCAGTAGATGCGCCCCACCTCCCCCGCGCTGGCCGGCGCGAAGTAGAGCGCCTGCCCTGCGGGGGGATCGTAGGGGGCGTACCCCACATCCACCCGGAAGGGCCCCAGCGGGGTGAGCACGCGGACGCCGACGCCGGGGGTGACCCGCAGGGCGGACCACCGCAGCGGGGCCGCCTCCCCTTCCCACACCGTGCCCGCGTCCACGAAGGCCACCAGCTGGATGGGCTCGGAGATGGCGCGCACCGCGCGCCGGTACTCCAAGTTACCCATGGCCACGGCGGTGCCGCCGCGAGGGACGGCCCGCGTGAAGCCCGCGCCCGGCGCCACGACCACATCCAGCGTCCCGTCGGGGCGGGTGGTGGTGGTCACGTCGGCGACCACGTAGGCCAGCGGGCCCAGCAGGTTCTGCTGGAACCCGCGCACCGAGTTCTGCCCGCCGGCAAAGAGCCGCTCCTGCGGGGGCAGCAGGGGCGCGCCGTCCACTTGCGGCGCCCCCGGGGCCCACACGCGGGACCACTGCAGCCGGCCGGCCACCGTCCCCCCCCACGCCACGCCGTAGCCGGCCAGGTCCACGGTGCCGCGATGAAAGCGCACCGCGTCTTCGATCCGCGACGTGGTGCGCCCCGTGCGCCCTTCCACCCGCCCGCGCCAACCGTGCCGGGGATCCAGGGGATCGTCGGTGGCATCCCGCGTGAGCACGCCGCTGGCAATCCCCACGCCCCGGCCGAACAGCGCCACCAGCACGTCCTCGGGGCGGCACTGGCCGAAGCGGGTGCACGACACCACCGGGTCGCTCACCGTGCGGCCGTTCTCGTACTGGAACCCCACGGTGGCCAGCGTGCGCGCGGCCACCGGGCGCGACAGCTCCGCCAGCGCCCCCACCCCGGTTTCGCGCAGATACGCGAACGGCTCGCCGCGTCGCTCGCTGTACACGGTCACCAGCGGGGCCACGGGGAGGCCGAAGAACGTGCGATTGGTGAGCGACGCGCCGAGGTAGTAGTTGAGGCGCTCGCTGAACGGGTCCACGCGCAATGCGGGCGCGCACAGCGCGGGGGCGAAGTCCGTGGGTGCGCCCAGCCCCACCTTGGAGGCCCGCGCCGAGAGCTCCACCCGGCGCCCGAGCCCGAGGAAGCCGCGGTCCACCACCCGCGCCTGCGCCCGCAGGCAGTCCTGCGTGGCCCACCCCACCCCGGCGCGGGCGGTGCGCGTGCGGGCCTCCGCCACGGCCACCCGCAGATCCAGCACCGAGTCGCGCTCCGGTCCGCGCGGCGTGAGGGTGTCCACCACCACGAGCCGAAACCCCTCGGTGCGGTACAGGGTGCGCTGGGCCTCCGTGATGGCGCTGGCCCGATAGGGGCGCCCGGGGGTGAGCCCGATCATGCGGCGGACGGCGGCCGGGCTCACGCGCGGGCGCGCGCGCGGCACCGGGTCCACCTCCACCTCCACGGCCCCCAGCACCACCGGGGCTCCCGTCTCGAACGCCACGGTCACGGCGACCTGCCCGGAGAGGGAGTCGAGGCGGACCGCGGCGGCCGGGCGGCGCGCCCGGGCGTAGCCGGCATCGCCCAGGCGCGCCATGACGGAATCGATCGCCGCCTCCAGCTGCGCGCGGTCGTAGCGCGCGCCACGGAGCGCCGCCAGCGGGGCGCCGATGGCCCGGCGCCCCCCGCCGGTGACGGGGAGTCCCGCGACCTGCACGCTGTCAATCCGCGCCTCCAGCCCCGGCGTGATGGTGAACCGCACCGTGACCCCCTTGGGCGACGAATCGACGGCGGCGGTCACCGCGGCGCGAAACCATCCGGCCTGCCGGTGCAGCACGGCCAGGCGGAGGGCGTCGCGTCGCACCTCCAGCCCGTCCAGGCACGGGATCGTTGAGGGGCGCAGCAGGCGGGCGACCAGCGACGGGGCCCGGGTGACCAGCCGCGTGGCCAGCACCGCGCGGTCAAGGCGGGGATCGCCGTCGAAACGCACCGCCCGCACGCGCTGCGCCGGCTCACAGCGGGCCACCCGTGCGGTGCCCCGCTGCGCGCCGGCGAGGGCGGGCCACAGGGCCAGCGCCCCGCCGACCGCCAGCATGGCGGCACACCACGGGCGGACGCAGAGGGGGAATCGATGCATGGGAGCGGAAAGGTAACGCCGCACGAGGGGGGCACGGACATGGGGCCTCCCCCCGCCAACGTGTTTCCCAGGTGCCGAGGTCGACGTCGTGAACCGGCGCGCGCACCGACGCGTTGGCCCCATATTCCGGCAACATCGGAACCACCCGCATCGAAGCGGTCTCTCCCATCGCCGCGACCCTGACTCGGAGTGTGCGCGTGCCCCCCTTCACTGCCGTCTCCCTCGCCTGGCTGCTGGCTGCGGCGCCCGCCGCGCCACCGCCCCCGCTGGCCGCGCCCCTCGCCGTGGCGCCCCGCCCGGCGGCCGTCGCCTGGCATGCCACCCAGGACACCACGGCGCAGGACACCGTGCCGCGCCCCCGCCGGCGGGCGGTGCAGTACAGCGACGGCTACGCCACCCGGGTGCAGCTGCATCGCGCCCTCAGCTGGGGGATGCTCCCGCTGTTCGCCCTGTCGTACCTCTCGGGCGACCAGCTGATCAGCAAGGGGGGCGACGCCCCCGCGTGGGCGCGGCGCGTGCACGCGCCCGCCGCCGGCGCCACCGCCGTGCTCTTCGGCGCCAACGCCGTCACCGGCGTGTGGAACCTCTGGGAGGGGCGGCAGGACCCCAACGGGCGCGTCCGGCGGGTCCTGCACAGCGCCACCTTCCTGGCGGCCAGCGGCGGGTTCACCTACGCCGGCAGCGTGCTGGCCAACGAGGCGCGGCAATCGCCGGAGGGACGGCGGCGCCACCGCACCGTGGCGGTGAGCTCGATGGCGCTCTCCACCGCCAGCTGGCTGGTGATGCTGGTGGGGAACTGAGCGGTGGGCGAGGCGCTGGCCGCCTGGCTGGAGCCGTGGGCGGCGTTCTACGGCGACCACACGGCGCTGTCCACGGCCATCCTGGCCGGGCACCTGCTGGCACTGTTCGTGGGCGGGGGCGTGGCGGTGGCCGCCGACCGGACGGTGTTGCGCGCCGCGCCGGTGTCCGCCGGTGACCACCGCGCGCTGGCCGACGCGCTGCACGCCACCCATGCGCTGGTGGTGGCGCTCCTGGGAGTCACCATGGCCACCGGTGTGTTGATGGCCGCCGCCGATGTGGGCACCTATGCGGCCTCGCCGGTGTACTGGACCAAGATGGGGGGCGTGGCCCTGCTGCTGAGCAATGGCGCGCTGCTGCGGCGCGCCGAGGCGGCGGTGCGAGGGGCCGCCCCCGTCCCGGCGCTTGCGGACGACGCGGACGTAGCGCGCCTCGCCGGGGCGTGGGGCGCCGTGCGCGCCGCCGCCCGCCGCAGCCTGGTCCTCTGGTGCACGCTGGTGCTGTTGGGCGTGCTCCTCTCCAACGGATGATCGCCATGCCCGACCAGTCCCACCACGCCCCCCCCTCCCCCTGTCTCGGCTGCGCCACGCGGCGCGCCTTCGTGGGGCGGGCCGTCGCGGCCGCCGGTGCCCTCCTGGCCAGCGGCGCGCTCTCGGTGGCGCGGGCGCTCCCGGGCCCCGCCGCGCGGGCCGTGCGCTACCCCGTCCCCACCGCCGACGGGGCGTCCATCGATGCCGACCAGGAGATCATCCTCGTGCGGGCCGCCGGGTTCGTGTACGCCTTCGCGTTGTCGTGTCCGCATCAAAACACCGCCCTCAAGGCGCTCCCGCGCGGCGGTGGCTTCCAGTGTGCCCGCCACAAGTCGCGCTACCGCCCCTCCGGCGAATTCATCAGCGGCCGCGCCACACGGCACATGGACCGCCTCGCCATCACGCGGGACGGCACCGAGGTGGTGGTGGATCCCGGCAAGGCCTTTGAAAGCGACGTGGACCCCGCAGGGTGGCAGGGCGCCCGGGTACCCGTGTAGCCGCCGCGTCCGCGCCATCCCCCCGCTCGCCCCCCGTCCCCCCCGCTGGTCCGTTCCCACCTTCTCCCCCCCGACCATGTCCTCCGAGCGCGCGTCCTGCGGCGGCTGCACCCGCCGCGACTTCCTGGCCCAGGGTTCGCTGGCGGCCGTCGCCACCCTCCTGGCCGCCTGCTCCTCCAGCGAGTCGCCGACGGGGGTGCTCCCGTCAGGGGTCACCGTGCGCGTGGCCGACTATCCGGCCCTCGCCACGGTGGGGGGGATCAGCCAGGTGTCCAGCACCGGACTGCCGGTGGCGGTGGTGCGCAGCGGCGCCTCCACCTACCGGGCCTTCTCGCTGCGGTGCCCGCACCAGGGGTCCACGGTGCAGGTCACCGGGGGAGCGTTCCGCTGCCCCAATCATGGCGCCACATTCAACAGCAGCGGCGCCTGGACCGGCGGCGAGCGGACCTCCTCGCTGACGGAGCTCAAGGTCGCCGTCAACGCCGCCGGCGACACCCTCACCATCACCAGCTGACGCGCCCCGGGCGCGGCAGCGCCACGTTCCTGCCCGTGCCCGCATCCTGTCCCCTCGCCCCGTCGCCCCGGTGCGCCCCGCGCCGGCTGGCGCCCCGTGGCGCCCGTGTGCTGGGCGCCCTCCTGCCCTTGGCGCTCCTGCCGCTGGCCACCGCCGGCGGTCAGGCCGCCTCAGCCGCCACGGAGCGCGCCGTGGATCAGGTGGCGGCGCACCCCGCCGTGACCCGCGCCATGGCCGCGCTGCAGCGGGACAATGCGTGGACCCTCGATCAGCAGGTGGGGCTGTGCGAAATCCCGGCCCCGCCCTTCAAGGAGGCCGTGCGGGCGCAGGCGTTCCGCGACCTGCTCGTCAAGCTGGGGGTGCAGCAGGTACGGCTGGATGGCGAGGGGAACGTCATCGGCGAGGTGCGTGGCGCGCGCCCGGGCCCCACGGTGGTGCTCAGCGGCCACCTGGACACCGTCTTCCCCGAGGGGACCAACGTGAAGGTCACCCGGCGGGGCACCCTGTTCACGGGGCCGGGGATCGGCGACGATTGCCGTGGGCTGGCGGTGACCCTCGCCGTGGTGCGGCAGCTGATGGGCGGGGCGATCCCCTTTGCCGGGCGGGTGCTGGTGGTGGGCACCGTGGGCGAGGAAGGCCCCGGCAACCTCCGGGGCGTGCGCGCGCTGTTCAAGGGGCCGCTGCGCGATTCCATCGACGTGTTCCTGTCGGTGGACGGCACCGGCTTCGGCATCACCAACGGCGGTGTGGGGAGCAACCGGTACCGCGTGCGCTACGTGGGCCCCGGGGGGCACAGCTACGGCGCCTTCGGCATGCCCAACCCCATCCACGCGCTGGGGCGCGCCATCGCCGGCATCGCGGCGCTGCAGGTGCCCAGCACCCCCAAGACCACCTTCAACGTGGGGATCGTGAGTGGCGGGACCTCGGTCAACTCCATCGCCATGGAGGGGGTGATGGACGTGGACCTGCGCAGCGAGTCGGCCGCATCGCTGGCCGCGGTGGACGCCCAGCTGATGACCGTGCTGCGGCGCGCGCTGGACGACGAAAAGGCGCGGTGGCCCGGCTCCACCGCGGCGCTGGCGCTCAAGATCGACACCATCGGGCTGCGCCCCGCCGGCAGCACCCCGGACACCAGCCGCGTGGTGCAGGTGGCGCTGGCCGCGGCGCGCACCATGAATGTGTACGCACCGCTCACCATCTCCTCCACCGATGCCAACGTGCCGATGGAGCTGAAGATCCCCGCCATCACGCTGGATGGCGGCGGGGTGGGACGCGGCGCGCACGGCAGCGAGGAGTCGTATGACGACCGCGCCGACGGCTTCAAGGGGCCGCAGTGGGTGATGCTGGTGGTGCTGGGGCTGCTGGGGGTGCGGTAGCCCCGCCGGGGCGCCGTGCCGTCGCCGTTGCCCTTACGCGAACAGCGACGGCACGGCGTCCACCGGCAGCGGGGTATCGGCCGGCCACAGCCCCACCGCATGGGCCGCCTCCCCCAGCAACGCTGCGGGGGAGGCGCCCGCCGCTCGACGCGTGGCCAGCGCGGTGTCCCCCAGCGCCTTGCTGAGCTTGCGGCCATCGGCGCGGTAGATGAGCGGATGATGCAGCCAGTGCGGCGCGTGCGCCCGCCCCAGCAGGCGCCCCAGCTGCTGCTGCCGGCCGCAGCTCTCCAGCAAGTCCTCCCCCCGGATCACCACGTCGATGCCGTGCGCCAGGTCGTCCACCACCACGGCGAACTGGTAGCTCCAGTTCCCGTGGCGGTCGCGCGCGAGCAGGTCGCCGCACTGCGTCGCCGGCCGCTGGTGCAGCACGCCCAGGCGCAGGTCGGTCACCACCTCGTCGTCATCGGGGAGCACCACCCGCCGTGCCAGCGTCTCCTCCGGCGGCACCGCCGCGCGCCGACACCGTCCCGGATAGCGGAGCTCTGGGCGAGCAGCACCTGCGCCGGCATCCCCCGCGCCGGCATCCCCCGCGTCGGCAGCGTCCGCGATGGCCGCGCGGTCGCGGGCGATGTCGGTGCGGCTGCAGCGGCACGGATACACCGCGCCCGCCACCTCCAGACGGGCCAGCGCCTGCGCATACCGCCCACCTTGGTCCCCCTGCCGTGCCGGATGGCCGGGGTGCGCGCCCGGCGGCCGTTCGCGGAAGGACGCCGTGCTCCAGGCATCGGGGACCAGCCCCAGCCAATCCAGGTCGTCCAGGATCCCCGTCTCGTACGCCGGACGGCAGCGGCCGCGATCATGGTCCTCGATGCGCAGCAGCACGCGGCCGCCGTGCGCGCGCGCCACCCCCCACACCCACAGCGCATTGACCAGGTGCCCCAGGTGGAGGGGGCCAGTGGGGGCCGGCGCAAATCGCGTCCACCAGCCGGGGGCCGGGAGCGCCTGCGCCAGCGGCCGTGTCACCAGCTGGTGAGGTCGGCGTTGTCGCCGGTGCCCCCGGGCGCGCCGTCGGCGCCGTAGGAGACCAAGTCGAAGCCGTCGGGGTTGACGGTGCCGGGCGCGGTGTAGGCGTAGGCGTGTCCCCACGGATCCAGCGGCACGGCCTTGCGCAGGTACGGGCGCGTCCACGTGGGCGGCGGATCCACGGTGGGGCGCTCCCAGAGGGCGCGGAGCCCCTGCACGGTGGTGGGATACCGCCCATGGTCCAGCCGGTAGCCATCGAGCGCGGTGGCCAGCGCCTCGATCTGCGCCTTGGCCGCCGCCACACGGGCATCCCCCACGCGGCTGAACAGGTTGGGAGCCACGAAGGTGGCCAGCAGGGCGATCACCACCACCACCACCAGCACCTCGATGAGGGTGAAGGCGCGGCGTGCCCGCCTCCGCTCACGGGCCACGGCGCGCGACCGAGTCCGCCTCGAACAGGCGCGGGTCCACCCACCCGCGGACATCCTGGGCCCGCACCCGGCGCCACCCGGCTCGGCCGTGCTCCAGCCACGCGCGGCTCTCCGGCTTGATGACCCCCACCACCTCGCCATCGCGCGAGGCGTCGCGGCGCACGTTCACCCAGGTGCGCGCCACGGCGGGCACCCACCGCACGCTGTCGCCGGCAGCCGGCGCGGCAGCAGGCGCGGTGCCCGTCGCCCTCGGCACGCCGGCGTCGGGCGCCAGCCCCGCCACCGGAAGGACGCTCGCCGTCATCACCGGCACCTCGGCCACCGCCGCCGGACGCGCCACGGCCTCCACGGGAGCCATGGCCTCCACGGTCGCCACCGGCGCACGGTCCCCCATCCCCTGCAGCCACCCCGACGCGGCCACGCCCCAGCCGGCCCCCACGGCCAGCAGCGTCACGGCCGCCATCGCCGCGCGCCGCTGCACCGCGGGTTGCCGCCACGCCGGTGGCGGCAGCACCCCGCACCAGTGACAGGGGGTGTCCACCCGGTGCAGGTATCCGCAGCCTCGGCACTCGCGCAGCGCCACGCGCCGCCCCTGCGCATCGCTCAGCGCAAAGGGAGCGGTGCAACGCGGACACTGGGACGCGATCCGCAGCGCCTTGGCGCCGCAGGCCGTGCAACGGAGGTACGCCATGAGGGGAACCCGGCAGGGCGGGGACGGAGGATGCGACAAACCGCTTGCTTCCCTATACGTCTCAGGGAATGATTGGCAACGGAACCGCCGGGCGCAACGTGACAGCGGGCAAGGGCGTATCGAACAGGTACCGTCCCGCCCCCGGGTGCAGCCTGCTCCCCCTTCACGTCCGCCCGCCCCCTGTGCGCCTCTCGGTCCCCGCCCTGCTGCTCCTCGCCGTTGCCGGCGCCCCCGTGGCCGGCGAGGCCCAGCCCGTGCCCCCCCCACCGCCGCCGGGCGTGCTGGCGCCCGGCGGGGTGTTTCATGGGCGCCAGGGCGCACGCGCCGTCCCCATCCCCAGGCTGGAGGCCACCACCACCGTCGACGGCGACCTCGCCGAGGGGGTCTGGCGCCAGGCCGCCGTCCTCACCGGCTTCTCGCAGTTCTTCCCCGACGACCAGGTGGCCGCGCGCGACAGCACCGAGGTGCTGGTGTGGTACTCCGCCACCGCCCTGCACGTGGGGATCCGGGCCTGGGCGCCCGAGGGGAGCGTGCGCGCCACGCTGGCCGATCGCGACAAGATCACGCAGGACGACAACATCCAGCTGTTCCTGGGAACCTACAACGACAGCCGCCAGGCGCTGGTGTTCGCGGTCAATCCCTTCGGCATCCAGAGCGACGGGGTGCTCACCGAGACGGGCGCGCAGACCGGCGGCGGCTTTCTCTCCTCCGGCACCACCAAGGCCCGCGAAGCCACCGACGTGGCCCCCGATTACGTGTGGCAGTCCAAGGGACGCCTCACCCCGTACGGCTACGAGGTCGAGCTGGCGATCCCCTTCAAGAGCCTGCGCTACCGGCGGGCCGACGCCCTCACGTGGCAGCTCAACGTGGTGCGCACGGTGCAGGCCACGGGGCATGAGGAGACCTGGACGCCGGCCCGCCGCGCCAGCGCGTCGTTCCTGGCGCAGTCGGGGACGCTCACCGGGCTGCGCGACCTGGCCCGCGGCCTCACGCTGGACCTCATCCCCACGGTCACCTCCAGCGTGCTGGGCGCCCCCGGCACGCCAGCCCCCGCGACCGGCACCGTCCCCTGGCGCTACGCCGCCCCCGCCCACGAGCTGGGGGGGAGCGTGCGCTGGGGGGTCACCAGCAACCTCACCCTGTCGGGCACCGCCAACCCCGACTTCTCCCAGGTGGAGGCCGACGCCACGCAGTACTCGCTGGACCCGCGCGTGGCGGTGTTCTTCCCCGAGCGCCGTCCGTTCTTCCTGGAGAGCCAGGAGCAGTTCACCACCCCCAACCGCCTCATCTACACGCGCCGCATCGTGCAGCCGGTGGCCGCCGCCAAGCTCACCGGCAAGCACGAGGGGTTTGACATCGGCGTCATGGCCGCCGTGGACAGCCGCGACGCCTCGGCCAACCGGCTGGACGCCCCGCAGTTCGGGATCCTGCGCGTGCAGCGCGACATGGGGCGGCAGAGCCGCGTGGGGATGGTGTTCACCGACCGCAGCGAGGGGGGGAGCTGGAACCGCGTGCTGGGGCTGGACGGCCGGCTGGTGCGCGGGGTGACCAGCCTGCAGTGGCAGGGGGCGGGGAGCTTCACCCGCACCGCCGATGGCGCCGTGGCGCGCGCCCCGCTGGCCGATGTGTCGCTGGCCCGCAACGGCCGCCAGTACGTGGCCCGCTACGCGTTCAACGCCATCAGCAACCGGTTCGAGGCGCAGAGCGGCTTCATCGCGCGCCCCGGGGTGGTCAACCTCTCCATGACGCAGCGGTGGAACCGCTTCGGGAAGCCGGGCGCGCTGGTGGAGGTGTTCAGCCCCGAGGTCTACCTGCTGGGACGGTGGCAGTACACCGAGTTCGTGCGCCGCCGGCAGTCGCAGGACGAGCAGCTGCACCTGCGCACCAGCACGCGCTTCCGCGGCGGGTGGCAGCTGGGGGCGCAGCTGCTGCTGGAGCGCTTCGGCTTCGATCCCGGGCTGTACCGCGACTATGCGCTGCTGCGCCCCGGGCCGGAGCGTGGGCGGGTGGACACGCTCCCCTACACCGGCACGGCCGTGCTCCCCAACCTCGACGTCGTGCTGTCGCTGACCACCCCCGAGTTCCGCCGCGGCAGCCTCACGTCGGTGTTCATCGCCGGCCAGGACGAGAACTTCCCCGAGTGGAGCTCGGCGCGCATCCTCAACGTGCAGGAGACGCTGAACCTGCGCCCCACGGAGCAGCTGCGCGTGGCGGCCACCTGGGTGTACGAGTCCTTCCGGCGCAAGACCGACGGCACGCGGGTGCTGCTGCGCAACACGCGGCGGCTGCGCGCCGAGTACCAGGTCACCCGCTGGCTGTTCGTGCGGGCCATCGGCGAGGTGGCCGACATGGAGCAGGACGCGCTGCGTGACGACTCACGCACCGGGCTGCCGGTGTTCCTCCGCGGCCCCGGCGGGGTGCTCCGCCCGGCGACCGCGTTTGAACGCACGCGCGCCCGGCTGGACTTCCTCGTCTCGTACCTCCCCTCTCCCGGCACGGTGTTCTACATGGGGTACGGGGACCTGCTGCGGGCCGACCGTCCCGGCGGGGCGGAGACGCTCCGCCGAAGCAACGACGCGTTCTTCCTGAAGCTCAGCTACCTGTTCCGGGTGCAGTAGGGCGCTGTCGGGCCGCCGAGGGGGATGCCCCGGGGGCGCCGGCGCGCCACCGGCCGGGGTCGGCGCCCGCATGAACAGGGGCTGCACCCGCGGGCCATCGCGCGGCACGGTGGTCACCGGGCGGCTCACCCGCCACAGCAGCCACCCCACCATCCCCCCCATCATCAGGGCGCCCCCGATGAACCAGAGCAGCACGGCCAGTGTCATGCCCCGGGGATGGGGCAACATCCATTCCAGCGGCCCCGCGCACGGGCCCGCTGGCAGGGCTACAGCAGCGTCGGGTTGCGGCGCCAGCAGCTGATGGTGAGCGCGGCGGCGAACGTCACCCACGCCAGGTAGGGGACAAACAGCAGCCCGGCCACGAGGTCGCGCTGCCAGAACACCACCAGCGTGACCGCTATGGCCAGCCACAGCAGCAGGACCTCCACGGTGGCGCCCCGCCCCGTGCGCCGCACGAAGAAGAACCAGGTCCAGGCGGCGTTGAGCAGCAGCTGCACCCCGTAGAGCGCCAGCGGTCCCGCAGCCCCGGCAAACCCGGCTGGCCGCCAGATGCGCCACGCGGCGGTCCCCATGCACACGTACAGCACCAGCCACGCCGGCCCGAACAGCCAGGGGGGCGGCGCCCACGATGGCTTGTCCAGCTGCCCGTAGAAGCCCGCCGCCGTCTTCGCCGTGACCGAGCCGCTCACCGCCGCCAGCGCCGTGACCAGGATCCAGCCCGCCAGCCCGGGAAGTGTGGAGGTTGCCATCACGGTAAGTTATCGCATGAGGCCGGCCGCGTGCGGGCCGGGTTGTGCCATGTCTTCTGCGTCCACAATTCGCGTCCTGGTGGCCATGCTCCCGTTCCGTCCGGTGTCCCGCCCACTCGCCCCCCTCCTGCTGGCCCTGCTGGCCGCGACCGCCTGCGGCGGTGCCGACGCCACCCCGGGGGCCCCCGCCGAGGCCGAGGGCACCTTTGCGCGCATCCAGCGGGAGATCCTGACCCCGCAGTGCGCCGCCTGCCACACCAGCGGCAGCAGCGGCGCGCGGCAGTCGGGGCTGGTGCTCACCGCCGACTCCGCCTACCAGCAGCTGGTGGGGGCGCCGTCGCTGCAGCTGGTGGCGCGCGCCGATGGCTTCCAGCGGGTGCGCCCCTACCGGGCCGACAGCTCGCTGCTGTACCACAAGGTGGCCTGGGTGCCCGGGCACCACAGCCGCGACTACGGCAACCTGATGCCCATGGGGACCACGCAGGGGCTCACCGCGGGCCAGCTGGAGTACGTGCGCCGGTGGATCGAGGCGGGCGCGCCGCGCACCGGGACGGTGGTGGACACCGTCGTGCTGGCCGACCGCCGCCAGCAGATGGCCACCTTCACGCCGCTCGCGCCGCCCCCCGTGGGCGCGGGGATCCAGCTGGCGGTGGACAGCTTCACCGTCTTTCCCAACCTGGAGCGTGAGCTGTTCGTGTACCGCCGCCTGGGGAACGCCGGCGACCTGTACGTGAACCGCATCGAAACCCGGATGCGCCCCGGCAGCCACCACCTGCTGCTCTACACCTTCGACGAGGCGAAGACCGCCTTCCCCTGCAACGCCCGTCCGCCGGCGGGCACGGTGCGCGACCTGCGCAACGCCGACGGCTCCACCAACGTGGTGAACATGCTCCCCCATGGCGTGCCACGTGTATTTCGCCGGGGCCATGACCCCCGAGTCGGATTTCCGCTTTCCCCCCGGGGTGGCGCTGCGGCTGCCGGCCAACGCGGCGCTGGACGTGAACGTGCACTACGTGAACCGGGCGCCCGTGGGGCTGCCGGGGCAGGCGTTCGCCAACCTCTACACGGTGGACCGGGCGGCGGTGCGCCAGGAGGCCGTCACCCTCAACCTCGCGCACACCGGATTCTCGCTCCCCCCGCGCCAGCGCACGACGGTGCGCAAGGAGTTCCCCGTGACCCGCCGCACCACGGTGCTGGCGCTCACGTCGCACATGCACGCGCTGGGCGAGCGCTTCGAGATCCGCCTGCGCCGCGCCTCCGGGGCGGAGACGGTGGTGTACACCAACACCGACTGGGAGCACCCCGCCTTCCAGCAGTACGACACCCCCCTCGTGCTGGAGCCCGGCGACGCGCTGGTGTCGGTGGTGACGTGGAACAACGTCACCGACCGCACGGTGGCCTTCGGGCTCCTCTCCACCGACGAAATGGACATCATCTTCGGGTACGCCGTCCAGTAGCCCCGGATGATCACGCGCGCCGGCGTCACCCCCCCCGCCACGGCCCCCGCGACCGCACCGGAAGACCGGACGGCGGAGGCCCCGTCCCCCGCGGCGTGGGTGCGCACCCTGGGGCGGCTGGAGCTCATGGAGGGGACGCCAGAGGCCCCCGGCGCGCGCCTCATGGGGCCCTCCAAGCCGGTGGCGCTGCTGGCGTACCTGGCGCTCGCGCCACGGCGCCGCGCCACGCGCGACCAGCTGGTGGCGCTGCTCTGGAGCGACGCCGAACCCGAGCGGGCCCGCAGCACGCTGCGGCAGACGCTCTGGGCACTGCGCCAGCGGCTGGGCGACGGGGCGCTCGTCACCGACGGCGATGACGTGGTGCTGGCGCAGCCGTTGGTCACCGACTGCGAGCGTTTCCTCGCCGCCGTGGCGCAGGGGGCGCTGACCGACGCGTGGGCCCGTTACGGCGGCCCCTTCGTCCCCGACTTCGCGCTGCTCGGCGGCGCCGGCTTCGAGCACTGGGCCGACCAGAAGCGCGCTCGCCTGGCCGCCGCCTGGCAGACGGTGGGGGAGTCGCTCGCCCGCGCGGCCATCGACGGGTCGCGGCCCCGCGACGCCATCCCCGTGCTGCGGGCGCTGGTGGCCGCCACCCCCGACCGGACGGACGCGTGGCGCCTGCTGCTGGAGGCCCACGTGGCTGATGGCGACCGCCTGCAGGCGCTGGCCGATGCCGATCAGCTGGAGCAGCAATGGGCGGCCGCGGGGCGCCGCCCCGATGCGGCGCTGCGTGCCCTGATCGAGCGGCTGCGGCGCCCGGTCAGCTCGCCGCTGGCTCCGGAAGGGCACCGGCGTCCGGAGCTGGTGGGGCGCGAGGCCACGCTGGCCGCCCTGCTGGGAGGCTGGCGGCGCGCGAGCGACGGCACGGGCGTGGCCATGGTCGTCCGCGCGTCGGCCGGGCTGGGCAAGACCCGCATGCTGGCCGAGCTGCACCAGCGGCTGACCGACCTGGGCGGCCACGTGGTGTCACTGCGGGCCCGAAGCGCCGACCGCGACGTCCCCTACGCGCTGGCGGCCGCCCTGGCCGCCGCCCTGGCCGAGTGCCCCGGCGCCGCGGGCGTCTCCTCGGCCACGGCCTCCGCGCTGGTCGACCTGGCCCCCGCCCTCTCCAACACCTTCCCGCGGGCGGCCGGCACCACCGTCCCCGACGTGGACGCCCTGCGCGTGCGCACCCTCGCCCTGCTGGAACTGCTGCAGGCCGTCACGGAGGAGGCGCCGCTCACCGTGCTGGTGGACGACCTCCACTGGGCGGACGATCCCTCGCGGCAGCTGCTGGCCTCGCTGTGCGAGCGCATCGCCGGCGTCCCGTTGCTGCTGGTGCTGGCCATGCGCCCCATGCGGGGCGACTGGCCGGTCCCCGATGCCGCCGCCGTGGTGGAGCTGCTCCCGCTGTCCCCCGACCAGGTGGAACTGCTGCTGGCGAGTCTGGCCCGTGCCGACCGAGGCTATCTGGGGGAACTGGCGCGCACCCTGCACAGCGTGTCGGGCGGCGTGCCGTTGCTGGTGGTGGCGGCGCTGGACCTCGCGCTGGAGCGCGCGTGGCTGCGCATCGACGGCGAAGCCTGGCATCAGGGCGCGCTGGACCCCCTGCGGCAGGCGCTCTCGCGCGGGAGCGTGCTGGACCTGCTGCTGCGCGAGCTCCCCCCCGAGGCGCTGGCCATGCTTACCGCGCTGGCGCTGGTGCGCCGGCCGCTGCCGGCCTCCGCCTTGCGCGCCGTGGCCGGGGGGAGCGAGGGCGGGGTGCTGGACTCGCTGGAGCAGCGCGGGCTCGTGCTCCCCGTCGGCCAGGGGTGGGAGGTGGCGCACGATCGCCTGGCCGACGCCGTGCTGGCCGTGGTCCCGGTGGCGGGGCGCCGCACGATTGCCATTCAGTTGGCCCGTGCCCTGCTGGCCGAGCCCTCCCCGCCGGCGCGCACCTGGCAACTGGCCGGGCGGCTGCTGGCCCCGGTGGATGCCGCGGAAGCGGCGCGCTGCTTCCGCGCGTGGATGCCGCTCACGCAGGGGCCGCACGGGTGGCGCAACCCGCTGGGCGCGGCCTCCGCCTTTTTGGGCGACCAGGCCCGGGTGGCCGAAGTCCAGCAGCTGGCCGAGTCCATCCCGCTGGTGCTGCGCCTGCGGCTGGGCTATCCGTTGGCCGCGGCGGCGTGGGCGCCCGTGCTGCTCATGGCGGTGGTCAGCCTGCTGACGGTGTCGGGGCAGCGGTGGCTGCAGCCGCGCGCCGTGCGCATGGAGCTGACCGAACCCACCACCTCCCGCGGATTCCTCTGGGACCAGCGGGAGCGGATTGATGCGCTGCGTGACGAGGCGCGCAACCCCGTGCCGCTGCGGGTGAGCTTTCGCAGCGAGGACGGACGGCTCACTGTCAACACCCCGCGCGCGGCCACCGTGCGCCTGGTGGAGACGCAGGGTGCCGTGACCCTGGCGGGCACCGTGCGCGCCGAGACGCACGCCGGTGATGCGTCGTTCCCCGACCTCACGCTGGTGGGGTCGGGAAGCTTCCGGCTGGAAGTGTCGGCCGACGGGCTCCCGCCGGTGCGCACCCGGCGGCTGTACGCGGGCGTCGAGGGGGGCCGTGTCAACGCCGCCCGCGTCACCCTCGTGGAAGGGGTGGTGAACGGCCAGTCCGTGGACTCGGTGCGGCGCGAGGTGCGGGTACGCCCGGGCGAGCCCATCACCGGCACCGTGCAGTTCCGCGCGCTCACCGACTCGCGCACCGCCGCCATCCTGTTTGGCGGCGTGGCGCTGTGGGGCGACCGGACCACGCAGGCCTTCGTGCGCCGCGCGCTGCCGCCGCATGGGGAGACGATGGTGCGCGAACCGCTGGAGGACGCGGTCACCGGGCGACGGTGGGTGGCGCCGCGCACCCCTGGGCGCTACGCGATCCTGTTCGTGGCGGACGCCGAGACGGAGATGCGCTTCGTGGCCAGCCGCACCAATTGGCTGCTGGGCACGCCGCGCTGGAACGACGGCAACGACCTGGCCGACCTGGGCCCGGAGCCGTTGGCGGAGTTGGAGCGGAGCGGACGCGTGTACCTGCCGCACACCCACATCGCCAACCCGGTGCTGCCGCTCCGCCCCAACGCCCTGCGGCGGACGGTGGACTACCCAGGGCGCCTGGTGGCCGCCGTGCTCTGGGTGCGGGTCACGCCGGACTGACCGCACACCGCGCGGCGCGCGCCCCGTGGCAAAGGGCGGTGGCCGCGGTCACGCCGGGGCACACCAGAACTGGTACATCGCGGCAAAGGAGTCGGGGTGCTCGTGCTCGAACGCCTCCCACGCCGCCAGATCGCGCAGCACCTCGGCCCCGTGGCGCGCGGTGAAGGAGGCCAGCACCGGCGCCGGCAGCTGGAACCCCAGGAAGCGCATGCGCACCGCCGCCAGCGCCTCGCGCAGCTCGGCGATGGTATAGCTCCGCTCCTGCACGTGGCACACCAGGTCGCGGAAGCCGCTCAGCGAATACGCGTCCACGAAGCCGAACACCGCGCGGGCCGGGTGCCCCTCGGGGAGCGCCAGCAGCGCCTGCCGACTGCGCCGCAGCCCCGCGGCCTCGGTGCCATGCCCCAGCGCCGCCACGTGCTGCTGCGCCGCCAGGATCCCGCGGCGCGCCAGCGTGCTGTACAGCCCCACCTTCATCATGCCATCAGGGTGCAGCACCGCGCGCAGCTGCCGCCACCCCGCGAGCGGATCGGCCAGGTGGTGCAACACCCCCGAACAGGACACCAGGTGGAACGGCGTGTCAGCCTTGAACGCCAGCAGGTCCCCCTGCGCAAAGCGCACATGGGCGGCGCCGTAGCGCTCAGCCATGCGCGCCGCGTACCCCAGGCTGCGGCGGCTCAGGTCAAACGCCACCACCTCCGCCTGGGGAAAGGCCATCGCCAGCTGCAGCACCTGCTGCCCACTGCCGCACCCGGCCACCAGCAGCCGCGAGGCCTCGGGATCATGGGCCAGCTCCGGACGCCAGTGCCGGATGAACGCCCCCAGGTGATGCGGCGCGGGTGGACGCAGCGTCAGCCACCGCGGGTACGGATTGGCCTCGTACATGGCACGCACCGCGTGCGAGGTCGCGTTGGCCAGCGGCGTGCAGGTGGGCATCGCCCGCGCGCGCCGCGCCTCGTCCAGCGGCTCGTGCAGCTGCGTGCGGCAGAGGGCGCGCAGCGGCGGGCTCCACGCCTCCGCGGGGATGCCCGCCAGGACGGAGGCCCACGGCAGCGCGTCCAGCGGCCGCCACGCGGCCAGCAGTGCCAGGGCATGCTCCACCGCGTCAGGGACCGCCTCAGGCGCCACATGTGCGGGGCTCGCCGAGGGCATGGACGAGGAGCCCAACGCCGGCGCCCGCTCCCCCAGCCAGCGCTCCAGCGCGTCGAGCCGCTCGCCATCCGCGGCCGTCTCCTCCCACGGGTACTCCCCCGCCCACGCATGCCCCGCCAACGCGGCAAGAAACGGCAGCGCGGCAGGCAGGTCCCCCGGCCCCTCGGGCGGCACCGCGCCGTCTGGCATCGCACGGTGCAGCAGCGTCCGGCGCACGGCGGCCAGCACGGCTTCGAGTTCGGGGTGGAAGCCCACCAGCCGCGGCAGGGCCGCCACCACCAGGGGGTCCTGGCTGAACGCCACCAGCGCCTCAATGGGCAGCGGCACCGCACCGCGCACGGCGGCCAGCAGCGCCTGGTAGGGCGCCGCCCCCATCGCCGGTCCCAGCACCGCCCCGGCCAACGGCTGCGCACTGATGGCCTCTTCCTCCATCAGCTGGATCAGCACCGCACGGACCGTAGGGCTCACCACCCCCAGCCCCACCCCGTCCAGCTGGGTGGCCAGCGCCTGCCGCAGCGCGGCGTGCTGCGGATGCTGCACCACCCCCTGAATCAGCTGCTGCAGCACCGCCACCCTGCCGCTCTGCGCCAGCAGGGCGGGAATGCCGGCCACCAGCGCATCGGCGGAGCCCTGGGGCGGTGGAGGAGGCGTGGCCGTCATGGACAGGGAATCTAGCCGGCAGGGGTGCGCGAGCCGCCTGCGCGTGGACAGATTCCCCGCGTGCCTGCCTCCCTTGCCGCCTTGCTGGTGTTCCTGGTCCTCCAGCTAGGGATCGGGGTGTGGGTGTCGCGCCGCATCGCCACCGAAGACGACTATCTGGTGGGGGGACGGCGCCTGGGCACCGTGCTCACCACCGGGTCGCTCTTTGCCACCTGGTTTGGCGCGGAAACGGTCATCGGTTCCTCGGGGCTGGTATACGCGGGCGGGGTGACGCTGGCGTCGGCCGAACCCTTTGGCTACGCCCTGTGCCTGCTGCTGGGCGGCGTGCTGCTGGCCCGCCCGCTGTGGTCGCGCGGCCTCACCACGCTGGCCGACCTGTACCGGCAGCGCTTTGGCGTGGGGGTGGAGCGGCTGGCGGCGGTGCTGCTCATCCCGGGCTCGGTGCTGTGGGCGGCGGCGCAGGTGCGCGCCTTCGGCCAGGTGATTGCCGCCACCGGCGGGGTGTCGGTGACCACGGCCATCACCGTGGCGGCGCTGTTCACCATCGCGTATACCGCCGTGGGAGGGCTGCTGGCCGACGCGGTCACC
This sequence comes from Gemmatimonadaceae bacterium, assembly GCA_040380205.1. Lineage (GTDB taxonomy): Bacteria > Gemmatimonadota > Gemmatimonadetes > Gemmatimonadales > Gemmatimonadaceae > Gemmatimonas. Next base: position 5,035 of record JBEIJM010000015.1, on the reverse strand, counting down.
GACGTCCTGCAGGGCGCCATCCTGTCGGTGGGGCTGGTGGTGATGGCTGGCGCCGTGGTGCTCAAGGTGGGCGGGGTGGGCGCCGCGCTGCACCAGCTGGCCGTGTCCCCGGCGGTCAACCTGGCGCCGCAGGCGGCGGGGCATTGGCTGGACACGCTGGAGACCTGGGCCATTCCGGTGGTGGGATCGCTGACGGCCACGGAGATCGTAGGGCGCCTTATTGCCGCGCGGTCGCCGGCGGTGGCGCAGCGCGGGGCGCTGCTGGCGGGGGTGCTGTACCTGGGGGTGGGGCTCATGCCGGTGGCCATCGCGCTGCTGGCCGCGCCCTTGGTACCGGCGCTGGGTGACCCGGAGCAGTTGCTCCCGGTGGTGGCGCGCGAGTTCCTCCCGCCGCTGCTGTTTGCCGTGTTCACCGGGGGGCTGGTGTCGGCCATTCTGTCCACCGTGGACTCCACGCTGCTGGTGGCCTCGGGGCTGCTGTCGCACAATCTTCTGGTGCCGCTGACCGGCATCACCCAGGAGCGGCACAAGGTGTGGGTGGCCCGGGGCGGCGTGCTGGCCTTTGGCGGCATCGCCTACCTGCTGGCCATCCGCGCCGACGGCGTGTTCCACCTGGTGGAGACCGCCTCGGCGTTTGGCAGCGCCGGGGTGGTGGTCACCGTGCTGGGGGCGCTGTTCACCCGCCTGGGCTCCGCCGGCACGGCGGCCGCCACGCTGCTGGGCGGGGTGGCGGGGTACTTGGGAGCGCTGGGATTTGCGGTGCGCACGCCGTTCCTGCTATCGCTGGCGGTGGCCGTGGTGGCGTGGGGGGCGGGGTGTGTGGTGGATGGCTGGCGGGGAGCGCCGGCTGCGGAGGCGGCACTGGACGGGTCGCTTCCGCTTCTCTGATAACCGTGCGAGGTACCGACGTGACAACATCGGTCAGGCAGGACCTGCCGCGACGGCGGCCTGGGCCCGGCGTGTGGTGCGGACGGCTGGCCCCGCTGTGCGCGGTGCTGGTGGCGTCCCCGGCCGTGGCGCAGTCGCTGTCCATGGGGCTGGGTGGCTGGCGCTCCACGGCCGCGGCCAGCGGCGATACGCCGTCCGTCGGGGTACGGGTGGCCGGCGCCCTGGACTGGCCGATGGGCGCGCGCACGGATGGCGCCGGCGTACGGCTGGAGGGGGCGTTCTCGCAGGGGGCATTCACCCGCGACTACCCTGGGCGTCCCAACCAGCGCACCAACGAGAACGGGCTGGAGCTGGTGGGGGTGGTGCGGTCCCGCCCGGTAGGCGCTGCCGCCCTGCGGGGATTTGCCGGCGGCGTGGGAGTGGTGGGGGTGGGGTGCGGCACCGACAGCCGTAACGACCCCAACGGGCTGGTGGCGTGCCCCGCCGACGGCCTGGCGCCAGGGACGGTGCGCGGCGGCGCCGTGGTTGGCGTGGAGCGGGGGTGGCGCGGACGCACGGTGGATGTGGGGATCGACCTGCGGGTGCAGCAGCTGCTGGACGCGGCGTCGCGGCAGCGAGGGCCGGTGATTGGGGTGAACGGCTGGCTGCGGTTCCCGGACAAACGTTGAGGGCGCGGCCATGGAGGCCGCGCCCTTGACGAGTCCTGCCGATTGACCGCCGCGCCCTACTTCGTCGCGTACACGCTCAGGTTTTCGAGCGTCCTGCGGATGACGTAGGTGACGGGGGGGAGGCTGGCCGCCGACCGGCCGTTGACTGCGGCCGTCACGTAGGCGTTGTACGCGGCCGTGGCCGCCTTGAGCTCGTCCAGCGTGACGCCGTCGGCAAAGGTGGTCAGCGCGTTCGACAACGTGGCGGCAGGGTCCTGACGCACGTCAGCCGGAGCCGACGGCCCGCGAGCGGCCACTGCGGCATCATCGGCGCCGGAGCCGAACGCGCGCAAATCCGTGGTCAGCCCCCCGCCCTGCCCCTGCGTGATGGTCACGGTGAGGTTGATGATGGAGCTCCCCGAAACCTGGACGGTGATTGTCCCCCCGCCAGAGACGACGAAGGTCACGGATATGACCGCGCCAGGTAGCGGCGGCGCCCCCCCGGTTCCCGTGGCATTGTTGACGGCGTTGCCGACCGAGGAGGGCGGGAGCGGCACGGTAGTAGCGCCACCGCCCGTGCCACCGCCTCCCGTTCCCGAGCCTCCCTGCGGGGTGGGCACGCCGATGCCCAGCCCACCGGTCGTCCCGCCCCCACCGCCGCCGGGGCCGGTGAAGTCCGACCCACTCCCCGACCCGCTCCCCTGTGCCTGCACGCTCCCTGCCAGCGTCACCAGCAGGGCTCCCACTCCAAGCATCCGCATCATGGTCATGGTCTCCTGGTGAGAACTAGAAGCGCAGGCCGAAGCCGCCGCCGATGGAAAAGCGGATCCCGTCCCCGGCGCGCCCGGTGACGTCCGCCAGCGCCGGCGTGATCACCAGCGGGAAGTTGGGGAGGGGCGCCAGCGACACCCCCAGGTTGAGGTCCTGCCCCGTCCAGTCGGCCACCAGCCCGGCCCACTCGTTGGCCCGGAGGCCGACCGAGGCGAACAGGTTGGCGGTGCAGTCGGCAAGACCATAGCTGGTGCGTCCACCGCTGCGGAACTCCTGCTCCGCGCAGAAGCGGCCGTTCCCCAGCCCCACGTTGAGCGTGGCCGTGCTGAACGGCGTCTTGGCGTCGCCGTTGCCGCGGAGCACCGCCACCTTGGACACCGCGGCAAACACCGACTCGGTGGTCTCGAAGTTCTCGCCGGTCAGCTTGATCCCCTCAAGCCCGACGGCCACCGCCGCGTTGCCGGGGAGCCGGCGGTGCAGTTGCACCGCCGCCACCGACCGATCGAACAACCCCGACCGGAACGTCGACAGCGAGGTGACCGTCACCCCAATGCCCACCGCCTTGACCGGATCCCCCAGCCCGAACCCCGCCGAGACGCCACCATCCGACCCACCGCCATAGCGGGTGGACGCCTGAAACCCGGCGCCCACGAAGTAGTCGCCCATGGCCGGGCCGAACCCCAGCGGCGACGACGCGCTCGCGCCCGGGGTGGCCCGACCATACCCGCCCCCCTGCGCCCGCAGCGCTACCGGCATGGGAAGCAGCAGCTGCTCCAGCGTGGGGGTCTGCGCCTGAAGCCCCCCGGAAACTGCCGTCAGTGCGGCCAGCATGCCGGCCAGAAACGTCGACCGCCTCATGGTGAAGACCCTTGGTGCAGGGAATTGGGAAAACGGGCCCGAGCGAGCCATTCGGGACACACACCGGATGGATTCCGGCACGCCGCTGATCATACTCAAACCTGCGGAGGCTTCCTGCAAGAAGTCAAGCAATTGGTGCGGCCAATACCGGCCGGATACACGGCAGGAATTCCCCGTGTGACATTTCCCCCGACACCCTCCACCACCGCCCGGAAGGGCACAGGCGAAACGCGACGCCGGTTTACTGCAGGAGTTGCACCAGCGCGGCCCGCGCGGCCAGCAGCGCCGGCGGCGGCGACGCACCGGTGGGAAGCGCCTGCACCGCCGCGTTGTACGCCTGCACCGCGCTCACCAGGTTGGCAAAGGTGGGGGTGGTCCCCAGCGCCGAGAGGGCCTGTCCGAACGCCGCCGAGGGGGCGCTTGGCACCCCACCCGCCGTCAGCAGGCCGACGAAGGCGGTGGTGGCCTGCGGGGTGGGCGCGGAGAGGGCCTGCCCCACCGCCTGCACCGCCGTCGCCGGCACGGTGACCGAGGCGCCACCCACGGTCAGGATGATCCCGCCGGTATTGCGGGCAAAGCCGCTGCCCACGGTACTCACGCCGCCGCCGCCCGTGACCGGCGCCCCGCCGCCACTGGCCGCGCCCGTGCCCGTCCCCGAGGTGCTTCCGGAGCCCGACCCGGCGTTGCCCCCGGGGACGCCGATCCCCAAAGACCCCGCCGTGCCGCCGCCGGCGCCGCCGGGCCCCGAGAAGTCCGACCCCGCCCCCCCCGTGCTCCCCTGCGCCTGGGCGCCCCCAGCCAACGCCACCTGCAGCGCCAGTAGCAGCGCCGACGCACCAATGCTGCGAATCATGGTTCGGCTCATGTTGAGGTTCACGGTGGGGCGCGCGCTGCTGCTCCTGGTCCTGCGCATGCGGAGGCGCTCCGACGGTGCCACGCCTAGAACCGCAGGCCGAAACCGGCACCCACGGTGAACCGCGCCCCATCACCCGCCCGCCCCGTCAGGTCGGCCAGCGCCGGCGTCACCACCAGCGGCAGCGCCGGGAAGGGGGCCAGCGACACCCCCAGATTGAGGTCCTGCCCTGTCCAGTCCGCCACCAGTCCGGCCCAGTCGCTCACGCGCAGCCCCACCGACGCGAACACGTTGGCCATGCAGTCGGCCAACCCGTACGTGGTGGTCCCGCCCGAGCGGAACGCCTGCTCCGCGCAGAACCGGCCGTTGCCCACGCCCACATTCACCGTCGCCGTGCTGAACGGCTGGCGCGGGTCGCCGGTGCCGCGCAGCACCGCCACCTTGGACACCGCGGCGTACACCGACTCGGTGGTCTCGAAGTTGGTGCCGGTGACCTTGAGCCCCTCCACCCCCACCGCCACGGCGGCGTTCCACGGCAGGCGCCGGTGCAGCTTGAGCGCGGCCGCCGTGCGGTCGAACAGCCCGGACCGGACAGTGGACAGCGAGGTCACCACCACCTCCAGCGCCACCAGGCGCTGGGCATTGCCCAGACCAAAGCCCCCGGACGCGGCCCCGTCCACCCCGCCGCCGTAGCGCGTGGTGGCCTGCACCCCTACGCCGAAAAACGCGTCGCGAAAGCCTGGACCAAAGGCCAACGGCGAACTGGCGCTCACCCCGGGCGACGCCGTGCCAAAGGCCCCGCCCAGTGCGGAGGGGCGCGGGGGCACCGGGAGCAGCAGCGCCTCACGGGACTGCGCGCCCACCTGCGGCGCAAGCCCCCCCAGCGCACTCCCCAATACCGCCACCAGCGCTACTCCCCAACCGCGACGGCGCACCATGCTCCCCACTCCATGGGTGTAAAAAGGGCGGCTCACTCCCGAACCCTGTCAAACTCCGGACCCTCTCCACAGAAGTCAAG
>JBEIJM010000014.1:0-35631 GCA_040380205.1 Gemmatimonadaceae bacterium | reverse complement strand
GGTGTCGGCCCCCATTGTGCTGGATGACCTCCTGCGCCGGGTACAGGGGCCGGACACCGGGGCGTTGGCGGTGTTCCTGGGGACGGTGCGCGAGGTGAACGAAGGGCGCGCGGTGCGCGGCATGGAGTACGAGGCCTACGGCGCCATGGCGGCGGCGGAGCTGACCCGGCTGGTGTCGGAGGTCGCGATGGCGGTTCCGGGCGTGCGGGTGGCCGTGGAACACCGGGTGGGAACGCTGGGCATCGGCGAGGTCAGCGTGGCAATCGTGGCCGCGCATCCGCATCGGGCGCCGGCCTTCGAGGCGGCCCGGTGGGTCATCGAGGTGCTCAAGGTGCGCGTGCCCATCTGGAAGCGCGAGCATTATGTCGAGGGAGACTGGGAGTGGCTGGACCCCACGGCGCCGCGGGGGTGACGTGAGCACCGGGGCCTCCGAGGGGGGCGAGGGGCGCGGCGCGCCGGTGGAGTCGCGCGACCAGTTCGGGCGACAGATCGAGTACCTGCGCATCTCCGTCACCGACCGGTGCAACTTCCGGTGCCTGTACTGCATGCCGGCCGCCGGACTGCCGTGGCTCCCCAAGGCGGACATCCTCCGGTACGAGGAGATCGCCGAGGTGGTGCGGCAGTTGGCGCCGCAGGGGCTGCGGCGGCTGCGCATCACCGGCGGCGAACCGACCATTCGTCCGGGGCTGCCGGAGCTGGTGCGCCTCCTGCGCGACATCCCGGGCGTGGAGGACATCGCCCTCTCCACCAACGGGGTGACGCTCCCCGCCATGGCGGGCGCGCTGGCGGACGCCGGCCTGTCACGGGTCAACATCAGCGCCGACTCGCTGCGCCCCGAGCGGGTGGCGGCCATCGCCCGGCGCGACCTGGGGTTCGACCTCGTACAGGCGGCGTCGGCTGCCACGGCCGCCGGGCTGGCACCGGTCAAGGTGAATGTCGTGGTCATGCGAGGGATCAACGACGACGAGGTGGAGGCGTTCGCGGCGCTCACGCGGGAGCACCCGTGGCACGTGCGCTTCATCGAGCTGATGCCGGTGGGGGAGCTGCGGGAGCTGACCTGGGACCACGTGGTGCCCACGGCGGAGCTGCTGGCGCGCCTGTCCACCCTGGGGGCACTGGCCCCCGATGCGGGGCCGGCGCTGGGGAACGGCCCGGCGCAGTACTACCGGCTCCCCGGAGCCGCCGGGACGATCGGGGTGATCACGCCGATGACCCACACCTATTGTGCGAGCTGCAACCGGGTGCGCCTCACGGCGGACGGTCGGCTGCGCACCTGCCTGTTCGGCGACCATGAGGTGGGGCTGCGCGAGCCGTTGCGGCGCGGGGAGCCGTTGGCGCCGCTGTTTCGGGAGGCGCTGGCCGGGAAGCCGGAGGCCCACGCCTTGCTGCAGATGCGCGTGGGGGGGCTGCGGGCCTTGAGTGAGGTGGGGGGGTAAGACGCGCCCCCGGGCAGCGGACCGTCGGGTCCGTTGCCGGTGGGTGTACCGCCCTCTATGTTGACGACGGCCGCACACCACTGTCTGGTGGGTGTGCTAACCGGCTTCCGGTGGTTTTGCTGGTCGCGTACCGGGGCCGACCCATCCTCGTCAGAGCGTACGGAGAACGGGCACAACATGGTCAACAAGATCACGGTGGTCGGCGCGGGGAACGTGGGCGCCACCACGGCGCAGCGTCTCGCGGAGAAGTCGCTGGGGCGCACGGTGGTGATGGTCGACGTGGCGGAGGGGATCCCGCAGGGGAAGGGGCTCGACCAGTGGGAATCGGCGCCGGTGGAGGGGTTTGACACCCGGGTGATCGGGACCAACGGCTACGAGGAGACGGCGGGGTCGGACATCGTGGTGATCACGGCCGGGATCGCCCGGAAGCCGGGGATGACGCGCGACGACCTGCTGAACACGAACGCGGGGATCGTGAAGTCGGTCTCGGAGCAGATCCGCGCCACGTCGCCGGAGGCGATCGTGGTGGTGGTGTCCAATCCGCTCGACGTGATGTGCTACGTGGCGAAGCACGTGACCGGGTTCCCGCGGGAGCGGGTGATCGGCATGGCGGGGGTGCTGGACACGGCGCGCTACCGGTCGTTCATCGCCGAGGCGCTGGATGTGTCGGTGCGCGACATCCAGGCGATGGTGCTCGGCGGCCACGGGGACACGATGGTGCCGCTGGTCTCCTACACCACGATCAGCGGGATCCCGATCCGGCAGCTGATGGGGGAGGCGCAGCTGGCCGCCATCGTCCAGCGGGCGCGCGACGGGGGCGCGGAGATCGTGAAGTACCTCAAGACGGGGTCGGCGTACTACGCGCCCTCGGCTGGCGCCGTCGAGATGGTCGACGCCATCGTGCACGACCGCAAGCGGATCCTGCCGTGCGCGGCGTGGCTGGAGGGGGAGTACGGGATGTCGGGGCTCTACCTCGGCGTGCCGTGCAAGCTGGGGCGGAACGGGCTCGAGCGGGTGCTGGAGATCGAGCTCACCGCCGACGAGCGCGCGGCGCTCGAGCGGTCGGCGCAGGCCGTGCGCGAACCGATGTCCGTGCTCTCCCTCTGATCCGTCCGGGGCGGCGTCCCCTCGGGGCGCCGCTCCCCACTTCCACCCCGCTTATGTACGCTCTCTCGCGATTCTGGCAGAGCACGATCGGCAAGAAGATCGTCATGGCGGTGACGGGGATCATCGGGATCCTGTTCGTCATCGGCCACATGTCCGGCAACTTCCTGATGTTCAAGGGGCAGGGCGCGATGCACGACTACGCGCTGCTGCTGCGCACGAGCATGCCGCTGCTGTGGGCGATCCGCCTCGGGTTGCTGGCCGCGGTGGGGCTGCACGCGCTGGCCGCGTACCAGCTCACCACGATGGCGAAGGCGGCCCGCCCCGACGGCTATGCGGTGCGCGCGCCGCAGGTGACCACGTTCGCGGTGCGGACGATCCGCTGGGGCGGGGTGCTGCTGCTGGCGTTCATCGTGTTCCACCTGCTGCACCTGACGGTGGGGGCGGTGCACCCGCAGTTCACGCACCTCGACCCGTACAACAACGTGCGGCTCGGGCTGGCGCACCCGGCGGTGGCGGCGTTCTACATCGTGGCGATGCTGGCGCTGGGGCTGCACCTCTACCACGGCGGCTGGGCCGTGGTGCGCACGCTCGGCGTGGCGCGCCCGTCCGCCCGGCCCCTCAAGCGCACGCTGTCGCTGGTCCTCGCGATCGTGGTGGCGGGCGGCTTCATCGCCATCCCGGTGGCCGCGATGGCGGGGCTGTTCCCCGAGGCGCCGGCGCTCGAGGCGGGCGCGGCGGAATCCCCCACGGCCGCGGCGGAGGCGCCCTGACATGCTCGACCTGAACAGCAAGATCCCCAGCGGGCCGCTGGAGCAGAAGTGGGACAAGCACCGCTTCGAGATGAAGCTGGTGAACCCGGCCAACAAGCGGAAGCACCACGTGATCGTCGTGGGGGCGGGGCTGGCGGGCGCGTCGGCCGCCGCGACCATGGCGGAGCTGGGCTACCAGGTCTCGTGCTTCGTCTTCCATGACTCGCCGCGGCGCGCGCACTCGATCGCCGCGCAGGGCGGCATCAACGCCGCCAAGAACTACCAGAACGACGGCGACTCGGTCAAGCGCCTGTTCTACGACACCATCAAGGGCGGCGACTTCCGCGCCCGCGAGGCGAACGTGTACCGCCTCGCCCAGGTGTCGGTCAACATCATCGACCAGTGCGTCGCGCAGGGGGTCCCCTTCGCGCGCGAGTACGGCGGGCTGCTGGCCAACCGCTCCTTCGGCGGCGCGCAGGTGTCGCGCACCTTCTACGCCCGCGGCCAGACGGGGCAGCAGCTGCTGCTGGGCGCGTACCAGGCGCTGGAGCGGCAGGTGGGGCTCGGGAAGGTGCGGATGCACACCTTCGAGGAGATGCTCGAGCTGGTGCTGGTGAACGGCCGGGCGCGGGGGATCGTCACCCGCAACCTGCTCTCCGGCGCGGTCACCTCGCACGCGGCCGACGCCGTCGTGCTGGCCACGGGCGGCTACGGCAACGTGTTCTTCCTGAGCACGAACGCCATGTACTCGAACGTGACGGCCACCTGGCGGGCCCACCGCAAGGGGGCGGCGTTCGCCAACCCGTGCTACACCCAGATCCACCCCACGTGCATCCCGGTGAGCGGGGAGCACCAGTCGAAGCTCACGCTGATGTCGGAGTCGCTGCGCAACGACGGCCGCATCTGGGTGCCGAAGGCGCAGGGGGACCGCCGGCCGCCGTCGCAGATCCCGGAGGGGGAGCGCGACTACTACCTGGAGCGCAAGTACCCGAGCTTCGGCAACCTCGCGCCGCGTGACATCGCCTCGCGCGCGGCCAAGGAGGCGTGCGACGACGGGCGCGGGGTGGGGCCGGGGGGCCTCGGCGTGTACCTCGACTTCGGCGACAGCATCCGGCGCCTGGGGCGGACCACCATCGCCGAGCGCTACGGCAACCTGTTCGACATGTACCAGCGCATCACGGACGAGAATCCGTACGAGCAGCCGATGCGCATCTACCCGGCCGTGCACTACACCATGGGCGGCCTCTGGGTGGACTACAACCTCATGAGCAACGTGCCGGGGCTGCACGTGGCCGGCGAGGCGAACTTCTCCGACCACGGCGCCAACCGCCTCGGCGCGTCTGCGCTCATGCAGGGGCTCGCCGACGGCTACTTCGTCCTCCCGTACACGATCGGCGACTACCTGGCCAGCACCGCGCTGGAGAAGGTGGACGCCGCGCACCCGGAGTTCCGCGCGGCGGAGCAGGCCGTGCGCGACCGCCAGGCCCGGTTCCTCGGCATCAAGGGCCGGCGCACCGTCGATTCCTTCCACAAGGAGCTCGGCAAGGTCATGTGGGACTACTGCGGCATGGCGCGCGACCGCGAGGGGCTGACGAAGGCGATCGGCCTGATCCAGGGGCTCAAGGAGGAGTACTGGCGGAACGTCAACGTGCCCGGGAGCGGGGACTCGCTGAACCAGTCGCTGGAGAAGGCCGGCCGCGTGGCGGACTTCATCGAGTTGGGCGAGCTCATGTGCCGGGACGCCCTGCACCGGGAGGAGTCGTGCGGGGGGCACTTCCGCACGGAGTACCAGGAGGACGGCGAGGCCAAGCGCAACGACGAGGCGTTCGCCTACGTGGCCGCCTGGGAGCACGCGGGCGAGGGGCAGGACCCCGTCCTGCACAAGGAACCGCTGGCGTACGAGAACGTGAAGCTTTCCACGCGGAGCTACAAGTAATGAAGATCACGCTCAACGTGTGGCGCCAGCCGGCGTCGCAGGCGCCGGGCAAGCTCGAGCGCTACGACCTGGACGGCGTGAGCGCCGACATGTCGTTCCTCGAGATGTTCGACATGCTCAACGAGCAGCTCACGATGGAAGGGCGGGAGCCCGTGGCGTTCGCGCACGACTGCCGCGAGGGGATCTGCGGGTCGTGCGCGATGATGATCAACGGGCAGGCGCACGGGCCGTGGAAGGGGACCGCCACCTGCCAGCTGCACATGCGCGCGTTCCGGGACGGCGACATCATCACCGTCGAGCCGTGGCGCGCGGCGCCGTTCCCGGTGGTGAAGGACCTGGTGGTGAACCGCGGGGCGTTCGACCGCATCATCCAGGCGGGGGGCTACATCTCCGCCAGCACCGGGGGCGCGCGCGACGCCAACGAGATCCTGATCGGCAAGGACGTGGTGGAGGAGGCCATGGACGCGGCGGCCTGCATCGGCTGCGGCGCGTGCGTGGCCGCGTGCCCCAACGCCTCGGCCTCGCTGTTCACCGGCGCCAAGATCTCGCACCTCGGGTTGCTCCCCCAGGGGCAGCCCGAGCGCGACCGCCGGGTCCTCGGCATGGTCGAGCAGATGGATCTCGAGGGGTTCGGCCACTGCACGCTCACCGGCGAGTGCCAGGAGGCGTGCCCGAAGGAGATCGGCATCGACGTGATCAAGCACATGCACCGCGACTTCCTGACGGCGAGCGCCCGGCGGCAGGAGCCCCGGGCGGCTACCGGCGGGGCGGGGTGAGCGCGCGCGCCCCGCGCGCGCGGGGTGCCGATGTGCACGGGGGGGCGGAGCCGCGACGGTGCCGCCCCCCCGCTGTCTCCGGTGGCAGCCGCCTCAGATCCGGGGGAGCGTCACCCCGTGCTGCCCCTGGTACTTCCCCTTCTTGTCGCCATAGCTGACCGCCGGCGGCTCGTCGCCGGTGAAGAACACCACCTGGGCGATCCCCTCGTTGGCGTAGATCTTGGCCGGGAGCGGGGTGGTGTTGGAGATCTCCAGCGTCACGTATCCCTCCCACTCGGGTTCGAAGGGGGTGACGTTGGTGATGATGCCGCACCGGGCGTAGGTGCTCTTCCCCACCGTGATGGTGAGGACGTCGCGCGGGATGCGGAAGTACTCCACGCTGCGGGCCAGCGCGAAGGAGTTGGGGGGCACGATGCACACGTCCCCCTCGAACTCCACGAAGCTGCGCGGATCGAACGCCTTGGGGTCGACGACCGAGTTGAGGACGTTGGTGAAGATCCGGAACTCGCGGGCCACGCGCATGTCGTAGCCATACGAGCTCACGCCGTACGAGATGACCCCCTGGCGGACCTGGCGGTCCTCGAACGGGTCAATCATGCCGTGCTCGCGCGCCATGCGCGTGATCCAGCGGTCGGAGCAAAGTCCCATGGCGGGGCAGGGGGCTCAGGGGAGGGCGCGGGGCGCGGGAACTGGACCGCTCGGTCCACATCCGCGCGGTGCGGGGGAGTATGCGTGGCGCGCACGGCGAAGGCAACCGGCGCGTGGCGCGCAGGGCACCGCTCGCCTGGCGCCGGGCCCTGCGACCGCACGGGGTGGCGCGGGCGCCGCGACAAAATTCGCGTTGCCGGTTACTCGTGACGCAATCGTGCAGTCCCCCCGTTGAGGCCCGCTGGTCCCGCTTGTAGCTTCCCGTCGCGCTTTGTGAATCATTTCACGAGTGCATCCGCCGACTGTCAGGCCCCACCGCCTTCGCGATGCTCCGCCCTTACCTGCCGGTCCTCCTCCTCCTCGGATTCGTCCTCGTCAACGCGGTGCTGATCCTCGGCATCGCCCACCTCACCGTGCGCCCGCAGCCCACGCCGGTGAAGGTCCAGCCGTACGAATCCGGCATGGTCCCCCTTGGCGACGCCCGCGACCGCTTCTCGGTCAAGTTCTACCTCGTCGCCATGCTGTTCATCGTCTTCGACATCGAGACGGTGTTCATGATCCCCTGGGGGGTCCACTACCGCGCGCTCTCCTGCGCGGTCCCCCTCGTCAACGGCGCCTGCCCCCCGGGGCAGCTCTCGCCGTTCGGGCTCGTTGAAATGCTCGTCTTCGCCGCGATCCTCCTCGTCGGCTTCGTCTACGTCTGGAAGAAGGGAGCCCTCACATGGGACTGAGTCCGGCCCCCGCCACGCGGTCGCTGGCCGTCGCCCCCGGCACCGAGGACGGGTGGCTCACCACCCGCCTCGACCTGCTGGTCAACTGGGCCCGCGCCGGTTCGCTCTGGCCGATGCCCTTCGGCACCGCGTGCTGCGCCATCGAGTTCATGGCCACCGCCGCCAGCCGCTTCGACCTGGCCCGCTTCGGCATGGAGCGGCTCAGCTTCTCCCCGCGCCAGGCCGACGTCCTCATCTGCGCCGGCCGCGTCCCGCTCAAGCTCGCCCCGGTGCTGCGCCGCATCTACCAGCAGATGCCGCAGCCCAAGTGGGTCATCTCCATGGGCGCCTGCGCCTCCACCGGCGGCATGTTCGACAACTACGCCGTGGTGCAGGGGATCGACACGATCATTCCGGTGGACGTCTACGTCCCCGGATGCCCTCCGCGCCCCGAGGCGCTCATGCACGGCATCCTCATGCTGCAGCAGAAGGTCATGCGCGAGCGCCTCGCCGACCGCGCGCGGCACGTGGAGATCACCCCCGACCCGGCGAGCCAGCTGTACATTCCGGCCGCGCGCATCGACGAGCTCTCCGAGCCGTTCGGCAACTCCGTGCACCAGACCCGGTCGGCCCCGTGAGCGCGCCGCTCCCGGCCGCCGGCGGGGACACGCCCCCGCTGGCCACGCCCCCGATCCCGCCCCATCGCGGCGGCCCCGAGAACCCCTCGGCGCAGGCGCTGCGCGACCGGTTCGGCGCGGCCATCCGCCGCGTGGAGGTCACGTGGGGGGAAACCACGGTGTTCGTCGACGGGGCCGCCCTGCACGCGGTGGTGCACTGGCTGCGCGACACCCACGCCGAGCGCTACGACTACCTCGTGGACGTCACGGCGGTGGAGTACCGCGAGCCTGGGCGTCCGCTGGAGGTGGTGTGGCACCTGCGGGCGCTGGCCCACCGCCGCTTCCTGCGGCTCAAGGTCGAGCTGTCGCCCCGGGCGCCCCTCGTGGTGCCGTCGATCACCGACCTGTACGCCGCCGCCGACTGGCTGGAGCGCGAGGTGTTCGACATGTTCGGCATCCGCTTCGAGGGGCACCCCGACCTGCGGCGCATCCTGCTCTGGGAGTCCTACCGCGAGGGGCATCCCCTGCGGAAGGACTTCCCGCTCCGCGGGCGCTTCAGTCGCGCCGAGCAGCTCAAGCAGGCGCTGGCCATGGACCCCGAGGCGCGCTACTCGATGCACGAGCTGAGCATCGCGGAGGCGTTTGACGACCTCCCGCAGGAGATGCGCGACCGGCTGGCCGCCCGCGCCACCCCCGACGGCACGGAGACGGGCGCATGAGCGCGCGGCGGACGCTGGAGGTGGCGCTGGGCACCAGCGGCCTGGATGCACAGGGGCGCCCGCTGCGGGCCCCGCTCGTGGCGCAGGAGGGACGGGCCGTGGCGGTGGAAGCGCCGCCCCTCCCCGCCCGCGCGGCGGCGGAGCCGGAGCTCGACGCCGACCACATGCTCATCAACATCGGCCCGCAGCACCCCGCCACGCACGGCGTGCTGCGCCTGGTGCTGGAGCTCGACGGCGAGACCGTGGTGCGCTGCATCCCGCACATCGGCTACCTGCACTGCGGCTTCGAGAAGATCGGCGAGTACCGCCAGTACAACCAGATCATCCCGTGGACCGACCGGGAGGACTATCTCAACTCCCCCGGCAACAACGTGGCGTTCGTGCTGGGCGCCGAGCGGTTGTTCGGGGTGGGGATGACGGAGCGGTGCGCGGTGCTGCGGGTGATCCTCATGGAGCTGTCGCGGATCATCTCGCACGTGGTGTGGCTGGGGACCACGGCGGTGGACATCGGGGCCTTCACGCCGTTCCTCTGGCTGTACCAGGAGCGGGAGACGGTGTACAACCTGCTCGAGGGGTGGGTGGGGGCGCGGCTCACCACGTCGGCCACGCGCGTGGGCGGCATGGCGGCGGACCTCCCCGACGGGTGGACCGAGGGGCTGGCCGCGTTCCTGCGCGGCTTCCCGAAGACGCTGGACGAGGCGGTGCGCATGCTGGAGACCAACGCCATCTGGGCGGGGCGCACCGTGGGGCTCGGGGTGATCGGCGCGGCCGAGGCGGTCAACGCGGGGCTCTCTGGCCCGATGCTGCGCGCCTCGGGGGTGGCGTACGACGTGCGCAAGGACGTCCCCTACCTCGACTACGAGACCTACGACTTTGACGTCCCGGTGGGCACCACCGGCGACGTGTACGACCGGTTCCTGGTGCGCGTCGAGGAGATGCGGCAGAGCGTGCGCATCCTGGAGCAGGCGCTGCGCCGGCTGCCGGGCGGCCCGGTCAACATCGCCGACCCGCGCCTCATCCTGCCCCCCAAGCGGCAGGCGACCAGCGAGATGGAGTCGATGATCCACCACTTCAAGCTCGTCATGGAGGGGCCGCGCCCCCCCGCCGGCGAGTGCTACGTGCCGGTGGAGAGCCCCAAGGGGGAGAAGGGGTACTACCTCGTGAGCGACGGCACCAGCAAGCCGGTGCGCTGGCGCATCCGCCCCCCGTCCTTCGTGAACCTGTCGGCGATCCCCCGTCTGGTGGAGGGGCACCTCCTCTCCGACGTCATCGCCATCAACGCCAGCATCGACATCGTGATGGGAGAGATCGACCGGTGAGCCACGGCCCCTCCGCCAGCGGCGGCGCCCTTGTGGCGGCCCCCGCGCACGGCGCCCACGACGTGCCGCACGAGCCGGTGTTCGTCGGGGCGCAGCGCGCCGAGCTGGACCGCATCCTCTCGCGCTACCCCACGAAGCAGGCGGCGCTCCTCCCCGCGCTCTGGATGCTGCAGGACGCGCGTGGCTGGGTGTCCGAGGGCGGGATGGCCGAGGTGGCCGAGATGCTCGGGCTGACCCCCGCGTATGTGAAGGGCGTGGTGACGTTCTACACCATGTATCACCAGCACCCGGTGGGGCGCCACTTCGTGCAGGTGTGCACCACCACGCCGTGCAACGTGTGCGGCGCCGAGGAGGTGGTGCAGGCGATGCTCAAGGCCACCGGCTGTCCCGACCTGGGGCTCACCTCCCCCGATGGGCGCTTCACCGTGATCGAGGTCGAGTGCCTCGGCGCCTGCGGGTTTGCCACCCCGATCATGGTCAACAACGACTTCATCGAGTCCGTGACCCCCGAGTCGGTCGCGCGGCTCGTGGCGGAGCTGCCGTAATGGGCTACCCGCATCCGTCCCACCCTCGGGAGACGCCGATCCTGTCGCGTTACTTCGGCGACGCGGAGGCGCGCACGCTGGCCGGCTGGCAGGCGCGCGGCGGCTACGAGGTGCTGCGCGAGGCGCTGGCCACCGATCCCCAGCAGCTGCAGGGGATCGTGAAGGACTCCGGGCTGCGCGGGCGCGGCGGCGCCGGCTTCCCCACGGGCATGAAGTGGTCGTTCATGAAGCCCGACGGGAAGGTGCACTACCTCTGCTGCAACGCCGACGAGTCGGAGCCGGGGACCTTCAAGGACCGCGAGATCATGCGGTGGACGCCGCACGCGCTGGTGGAGGGGGTGGCCCTCGCGGCCCACGCCATCTACGCGGAGACGGCATACATCTACATCCGCGGCGAGTTCACCGAGCCGTACGCCCGCGTCAGCCGCGCGGTGGAGGAGGCGTACGCCGCCGGATTCCTCGGCGCGAACGCGATGGGGTCCGGGCGCCGCGTCGACGTGCACGTCCACCGCGGCGCCGGGGCGTACATCTGCGGCGAGGAGACGGCGCTCATGAACTCGCTGGAGGGGCGCCGCGGGAACCCGCGGATCAAGCCGCCCTTCCCGGCGGTGGCCGGGCTGTTCGGGAAGCCCACCACCATCAACAACGTGGAGACGCTCACCACCGTGCCGCACATCATCCGGCACGGGGCGGAGTGGTACAAGCAGTACGGGCGCCCCGACAATCCGAGGAGCGTGGGCACCAAGCTGTTCTCGGTGTGCGGCAACGTGAGCCGCCCGGGGCTGTACGAGGTGGCGCTGGGGTTCCCGTTCCGGGAGTTCCTGTACGACCTGTGCGGCGGCGCCCCGTCGGGGCGCGAGATCAAGGCGGTGATCCCCGGGGGCTCGTCGGTCCCGATCCTGACGCGCGAGGAGGCCGAGGGAGCGGTGATGGACTACGAGGGCTTCGTCGCGGCCGGCACCATGCTGGGATCGGGCGGGGTCATCGTGTTCGACGACCGGCAGGACATGGTGCGGCAGATCGCGCGCCTCACGCGCTTCTATGCGCACGAGAGCTGCGCCCAGTGCACGCAGTGCCGCGAAGGGACCGCGTGGATCACCCGGATCATGGAGCGCATCCGCGACGGCGAGGGGACGGCCGAGGACCTGGACACGCTGGTGTCCATCTCGGAGAACATGTCGGGGAAGACCATCTGCGTGCTGAGCGACTCGTGCGCCACGCCGGTCCTTTCCGGGCTCAGGAAGTTCCGGCACGAGTTCGAGGCGCGAATCGCGCCAAGCCGGTCCACCGTGGCGGTGCCGGGCGCGCTTCGCGCGCCGGCGGCGTGAGGGGCGCATGGCTGACGTGAAGGCGGACGTGAAGATGGTGACGCTGACCATCGAGGGGCGCCCGGTGTCGGTGCCGGAGGGGACGTCGCTCCTGGAGGCGGCGAAGGTCGCCGGGGTGCTGGTGCCGCATTACTGCTACCACCCGGGGCTGCCAGTGGCGGGGGTGTGCCGCATGTGCCTCGTGGAGGTCGAGAAGATGCCCAAGTTGGCGCCCGCGTGCGCCACGGCGGCCATGGACGGGCAGGTGGTGCACGTGCACGCCCCCAAGGCGCAAGAGGCGCGGCAGGGGGTGCTGGAGTTCCTGCTCATCAACCACCCGCTGGACTGCCCGGTGTGCGATCAGGCGGGCGAGTGCGAGCTGCAGGACTACACCTTCGCCGAGGGGCGGGCGGAGTCGCGTTATCGGGAGCCCAAGCGGTTCAATCCGGTGGAGGATTTCGGGGGGGACGTGCTGTACGTCCCCAACCGCTGCATCCTGTGCACCCGCTGCATGCGCTTCATGTCGGATGTGGCGCAGGAGCCGGTGCTGAACGTCTCGGAGCGTGGGGACCGGGCCTTCATCGGCAAGGCCGACGGGCACGACCTCACCAACCCGTGGGCCGGGAACGTGGTCGACCTGTGCCCCGTGGGGGCGCTGCTGTCCAAGGACTTCCTGAACAAGGCGCGCGCCTGGGAGCTGGACCGCGGGGCCACCGTGTGCACCGGGTGCAGCCAGGGGTGCAATGCGGTGGCGGAAACGCGCGACAACGTGGTGGTGCGCCTCAAGCCGCGCCCCAACGAGGCAGTCAACCAGTACTACCTCTGCGAGACGGGACGGCTCGGGTACCGTCGGTTCAACCGGCAGGATCGGCAGGAGCAGCCGTTGGTGCGGCGCGGCGGGGCGCTGGTCGTGGCCGAGTGGGGGGAGGCGCTCGCCGCCGCCGCGGCGGCGCTGGCGGGGCGTCGCGTGGTGGTCGTGGCGTCGCCGTCCCTCTCCAACGAGGCGCTCTTCCTGCTGGAGCGGCTGGTGGCGCGGCTTGGCGGGACGGCGGTGTTTCGCGTGACGCGGGGGGTGGAGGCCCCGCTGCCGGGGGCTCCCGACCTGGCGCTGCGCGCCGAGCGCGCTGCCAACGGTACTGGCGCCCGGGCCCTCGGCTTCCGCGAGGTGGACTCGCTGGAGGGGGTGTCGGCGGCGGGTGAGGTGCTGCTGGTGGTGGATGACGAGCTGGACGGGGTGTCGCCGGCCGTGCTCGATGGATTCGCCGCCGTGGTGCAGCTGGGGACCGCGCTCCCGCCGGTGCTGGCGGACCGCGCGGCCGTCGCGCTGCCGCTGGCCACCGTGCTGGAGGAGGAAGGGACGTTGACCAACCTGCGCGGCCGCGTCCAGCGGTTCCTGCAGGCCAAGGCGGCCCCGGGCGTGGCGCGGCCGTCGTGGTACGTGCTGGCCGACCTGCTGGCCGCCTGCGGGGGGGCGGGGGACTACCCGCTCCCCGAGGCGGTGTTCGAGGCGCTGGCGGCCACGCATGAGGGGTTCCGTGGTCTCTCCTATGGCGCCCTCGGGTTGCAGGGCGCGATGATGGCGGCGGACGCGACGGTGGGGGCATGACGGCCGCCGGGGCGATGGCCCAGCTCGACCTGGCCCGGTGGTTCCCGCGGCAGGACCCGCAGCTCCCCCCGGAGGCGATCGGCACGTTCGTCGTCGCCAGCGTGGTGAAGATCCTCGTGGTGTTCAGCGTCTACATGGTGGGGGTGGCGCTGCTCACGCTCGCCGAGCGCAAGGTGGCGGCGTGGATCCAGGATCGGCGCGGTCCCAACCGCACGGGCCCCGGAGGCATCCTCCAGCCGGTGGCGGACGGGATCAAGAATTTCATGAAGGAGGAGACCAACCCGGCGGAGGCCGACCGGTGGCTCTTCCTCATCGCCCCGGCGCTCGCCTTCATCCCCGCCATGCTGACGTGGGCGGTGCTGCCGCTGGCCGCCCCGCTCCCCACGCCGTGGGGGCTGGTGGACATGGCCGTCGCCCCGCTGCCGGTCGGCTTCCTCTTCACCCTGGCCATCTCGTCCATCGGCGTGTATGGGATCGTGCTGGCCGGCTGGTCGTCCAACAACAAGTACGCGCTGCTGGGCGGGCTGCGCTCCAGCGCGCAGATGATCTCGTACGAGATCGCGATGGGCATGTCCACCATTCCCGTGCTGCTGCTGGCGGGGAACGTGTCGCTGTCGGCGATCGTGGCGCAGCAGGCCCACATGGGGTGGAACGTGCTGTCGCTGACCGTGGCGTGGCTCACGTTCCTCGTGGCGGCCTTCGCCGAGACGAACCGGCTGCCGTTCGACCTCCCCGAGGCGGAGTCGGAGCTGGTGGCGGGGTACCACACCGAGTACAGCGGCATGAAGTTCTCGATGTTCTTCATCGCCGAGTACGCCAACATGGCCACGGTGAGCGCCCTCACCGCCACGCTGTTCTTCGGCGGGTGGGACATTCCCTTCACGGCGTGGGACAACGCGGGGCCGCACACCGTGCTCAAGACGGTCGCCACGCTGGCGGCCTTCGGGGCCAAGACGGGCGCCTTCCTGTTCCTGTTCATGTGGATCCGCTGGACGCTGCCCCGCTTCCGGTACGACCAGCTCATGGCGCTGGGCTGGAGCCTGATGCTGCCGCTGGCGCTGGGCTACATCGTGCTGGTGGCGGCTCTGGTGCTGGCGCTGGATGCCGCCGGGGTGTCGCGCGGCCCCGGGTTCTCGCTGGCGCTCTTCGCGGTCAACGTGGCCCTGCTGGCCGCGCTGGGGGGCTGGCTCGACCGCGGCCGCATCATCAGCCCCGCCAGCGCGCGGCTTGGCGGGGGCGAGCTGGCGCGCCTGCGTGCGCGCGCGGTGCCGCCGGCGCAGCCCTCCCGCGCGGCCATCCCCGCCCCCCATGCCCCGGCCGGTGCGGCCGACGGAGACGCCTGATGGCGATCGGCGTGAAGGTCCTGCCCCGTCCGCTGGAGCAGGTCAGCTACGTGCGCGCCACCCTGTCGGGGATGGCGCGCACCTTCAAGCACCTGGTGGACCCGCACAAGGTCACCATGCCGTACCCCGAGGTGAAGTGGGACCTCTCGCCGCGCTGGCGGGGCACCCACCGCATGCTCACCACCGAGGACGGCCGGGCCAAGTGCGTGGCATGCGGGCTGTGCCCCACGGTGTGCCCGGCCAACTGCATCAAGCTCACCCCCGGCGAGGATGAGCAGGGGAACCGGTATCCCCTGGTCTTCGAGATCGACGAGTTCCGCTGCATCTTCTGCGGCTACTGCCAGGAGGTGTGCCCGGAGGAGGCGATCCACGTGGGCCGGCACTACGAGAACGCCGAGCTGGACCGGTCGGCGTTCGTGTACGACCTCGAGCGGCTGACCGCCCAGACGCACCCGGTCAGCGACCTGTGGGACCCCAGCGACCCGAAGGGCGAATGACCGGGTTCCTTGCCTTCCAGTTCTACCTGTTCGCCCTGCTCGCGGTCGCTTCCGCGCTGCTCTTCGTGACGCGCAAGGCGCCGGTGCCCGCGGCGCTCTGGCTCGTGAACGTCATGTTCTCGCTGGCGGGGCTCTACGTCATGCTGGACGCCCCGTTCGTGGGGGCGGTCCAGGTGCTGGTGTACGCCGGGGCGATCATGGTGGTGTTCGTCTTCGTGGTCATGCTGCTCAACCTCGGGCGCGACGGGGTGAGCGACCTGCGCGCCGCCGGGCCGCGGGTGGCGGCCGGGGGGATCGGGGTGGCGCTGCTGGCCGCCGTGCTGGCCACCATGGGCCCGCGCCTCCCCGCGCCGCCGGCGGCGCCCGCGACGGACAACGTGGTGACCCCGGTGGCGGCCAGCCTCTTCACCGACTACCTCGTCGCCTTCGAGCTCACCAGCGTGGCGCTGCTGGTGGCGGTCGTGGGCGCCGTCCTGCTGGCCAAGAAGCGGGGGACCCCGTCGTGATCACCGAATCCCTGGTCGTGTCCGCCCTCCTCTTCGCCATCGGCGTGGTGGGGGTGCTCACGCGCCGCAACGCCATCATTCTGTTCATGTGCGTCGAGCTGATGCTCAACGCGGTGAACCTGTCGTTCGTGGCGCTCGCCCGGCTGCACGGGGTGGCCGGCCACGTGTTCGTGGTGATGGTGATGACCATCGCCGCGGCCGAGGCGGCCGTCGGGCTGGCGCTCGTGATTTCGGTGTTCCGGCACTTCGGCACCGTGGACCTCCCCTCGCTCCGGTCGCTCCGCGAATGATGCCGCCGACGCTTTCGGCGCTGCTGCAGGCCGCCGCCCCCCATCCGCTCGACGGCACCGTGGCCCGGTGGCTGCCGGTGCTCGTGCTCCTGCCGCTCCTTGGGGCGGTCGTCAACGGCGCCGTGGCCCTGGTCCGGCGGCCGTCCTCCGCCCGGCACCCGCTGGTGACCCTGGTGGGCCCCGGCGTGCTGCTGGCGGCCTTCGCGCTGGCGCTGCAGCTGTTCGCCGCCATGCGGGGGGCCGGCACCTCGCTGACCGCGCCCTTCCTGGTGGGGGGCGACGTCCCGTGGATCCGGGCGGGGGGGCTGACGCTCTCGTTCGCGCTGCAACTGGACCAGCTCTCCATGGTGATGGTGCTGGTCATCACCGGCGTGGGCTCGCTCATCCACCTGTACTCGGTCGGCTACATGCGCGATGACGCGGGCTATGCCCGCTACTTCGCGTACCTCAACCTGTTCGTGGCGTGCATGCTGGTGCTGGTGCTCGGGGCCAGCTATCCGCTGCTGTTCGTGGGGTGGGAAGGGGTCGGCCTGGCCTCGTACCTGCTCATCGGCTTCTGGTTCACCGACCCCGCCAACGCGCGCGCCGGCCAGAAGGCGTTTGTCGTCAACCGGATCGGCGACGCCGGGTTCCTCGCCGCCATGGCCCTCCTGTGGTCCTCCGCCGGCACCCTCGATTTCGCCGGGGTGCCGACGTGGCTGGCGGCCCAGGGGAACGCGCCCGTGGTCACGGCGGTGGCGCTGCTGCTCCTGCTCGCATGCGCCGGCAAGAGCGCGCAGCTGCCGCTCTACCTGTGGCTCCCCGACGCGATGGCCGGCCCCACCCCGGTGTCCGCCCTCATCCATGCGGCCACCATGGTCACCGCCGGCGTGTACCTGGTGGCGCGCTCCGGTGCGCTCTTTGCCGCCGCACCGGTGGCCTCGCTGGCCGTGGCCGCGGTGGGGGCGCTGACGGCCCTCTATGCCGCCACCATCGCGCTGCGCCAGTGGGACATCAAGCGGGTGCTGGCGTACTCCACGGTCTCGCAGCTGGGCTACATGTTCATCGGCGTCGGCGTCGGCGCCTACACGGCCGGGGTGTTCCACCTGGTCACGCACGCGTTCTTCAAGGCGCTGCTCTTCCTCGGGGCCGGGTCGGTGATCCACGCCATGCATCACGCCTACCACCACGCGCACCGCGAGGACGATCCGCAGGACCTGCGCAACATGGGCGGACTGGGCCGGCACCTGCCGATCACCGCCACCATGATGACCGTGGCCACGCTGGCCATCGCCGGCGTCCCGCCGCTGGCCGGCTTCTTCTCCAAGGACGAGATCCTCGCCAGCACGCTGGCGCGGGCCCATGGCACGCCGCTGGCGTCGGCGTCCTTGCTGGGCATCCCGGGCTCGGTGGTGCTGCAGGGGGTCTACGCGGTGGGGCTGATCACGGCGCTGCTCACCGCGGTCTACATGACCCGCATGCTGGTGTACGCCTTCTTCGGGGCCAACCGCTCCGGGGAGGAGGCCCGTGCGGCGCTGCATGAGGGGTCGCCGATCATGGTCGCCCCGGTGGTGGTGCTCGGCGTGCTGACGCTGGCGGGGGGCTGGCTCAACCTGCCGGCCCTCCTCCCGCTGGGGCCCGTCGGGGTGCTGGACCAGTGGCTGGCGCCGGTCACCGGCGCGGCCAGTCGGCAGCTGGGCGGGGCGGCGCACCTGCCGCATGACACCGAGGTGATTCTGGTCGGGCTGGCGGTGGCGGTGGCGCTGCTCGGGATGGGGCTCGGCGTGTGGCTCACCCGGCATCCGGTGCTCCCCAAGGCCCAGGCGCCGGAGGACCGGTCGCTCCTCGCCCGCGCCTATGACGCGGACCGGTGGGCGGAGCGCTTCGTGGTGGCCCCGGTGCGGCGCCTCGCGGAGCGCGTGCTTGCCGATGCAGTGGAGCGTGGCATCGACGGCGCAGCCTCGGCATCCGGGCGCGGGGTGGTGGCCGCGGCCCGCGCGGCGGGCCGTCGCCTGCAGGACGGTGACGTGGGGCGGTACACCTGGTGGCTTGCCGGTGGTGCCGTCGTGTTGGTGGCCATTCTGGTGGTGGGGTGAGCATGCGTGAGACGCTGCTGGCACTGCAGGTGGGCGCATGGCTCCTTCCCGCGATGGTCCTGTGGCCCGTGGTGGCCGCGGCGCTCGTGCGTGCCGTGGGCCGGGATCCGGGCACCGAGGAGGTGCCGGCCGGTTGGCGCGACGCCCGCGCCCTCACCGTGGGCGCGCTGGCCGTCGAGGTGCTCCTCGGCGCCGCGCTGTGGATCCTGTTCGATCCGGCGCAGAGCGGCTGGCAGGCCCGCGTCGACCTGCCGTGGATCCCCGAGCTTGGGGCGGCGCTCAGCCTGGGTGTCGACGGGCTGTCGCTCCCCCTGGTGGTCATGGCGGTCACCGTGGTGCCCCTCGTGCTCCTCGGGGCCTGGAACAACGTGCGGACGCGCACGCCCGCCTTTGGCGCGTTGCTGCTGCTCCTCACCAGCGGCGTGGTGGGGGCGCTGGTGGCGCTCGACCTGCTGGCCTTCTACGTGGCCTGGGAGCTGATCCTCGTCCCGATGTACTTCCTGGTCGGGGTGTGGGCGCTGGCGGGGGAGTCGCGCGTGGCGCTTCGCTACGTGCTGTTCACCCTGATCGGCTCGCTGCTCATGCTGGTGGCGATCCTGGCGCTCTGGAGCGCCGGTGGCGGCACCTCGTTCCATCTGGACCACCTGCTGGCGGTCCCGCTCCCGCCGCGCACGCAGCTCTGGCTGTTCGGCGCCTTCTTCGCGGCCTTTGCGGTCAAGTCCGCGCTGGTCCCGTTCCACAGCTGGTTCCCGCCGGCGCAGGCCGCAGCGCCCACGGTGGTGGGCGTGGTCCTGGGGTTCAAGGTCGGCGGCTACGCCCTCCTTCGCTTTGCCATCCCGCTCTTCCCGGCGGCCGCGCTGCAGCCCACCGTGCGCGTCGCCATCCTGGGGTTGGCCGTCGTGACGGTGCTGTATGGCGCGCTGCTGGCGATGGCGCAGGGCGAGCTGCGGCGGGTGGTGGCGTACAGTTCCATCAGCCACCTGGGGTTCATCATGCTGGGGGGCTTCGCCCTCACCCCCGAGGCGGTCAGTGGCGCCGTGGTCGCCATGGTGCACAGCGGCCTGGCGTCTGCCGTGCTGCTGCTGGTGGCCGGGGTGCTCGAAGACCGGACCGGCACCACCGAGCTGGGGGCCTTCGGGGGCCTCGCCAGCGCGGCGCCCCTGCTGTCCATGGCGCTCGTGCTGGGGATGCTGTCCACCGTGGCGCTCCCCGGGACTCTGGGGTTCGTCGGGGAGTTCCTGGTGCTCATGGGGAGCTATGCGCAGGCGCCCGCGCTTACGCTGACGGCCACCGTGGGCGTGGTGCTGGCGGCGGTCTACGGGCTGCGCCCCCTGCAGCAGCTGCTGTTCGGGACGCGCTCGCCGCTCGTGGCCCACGGCGTCCCGGACCTGACGCGCCGCGAGGCGGGGGTGCTGACCGCCCTGGTGGTGGCGCTCCTGTGGCTTGGCGTGGCCCCCGCCCCCGTGCTGGACCGGATGCAGGGCGCGGTGCGCCAGGTGGTTGAGGGCGCCCGCTTCGGTCCCAATGCGCTGCCGGCCATCCCCACCGTCTCGGAGACCCCGTGACCATGTCCGCACCGATGATGGCCTCCGATCTCCTGCGCGTGCTCGCCCCCGAACTGCTCCTCGTGGCCGGCGCCATGGTGCTGCTGCTGGCCTCGGTGTGGCATCCGCAGGGGCAGGCGCCCGAGGGCGCCGAGGGGGCTGAGCGCACCGCCGCGATGGCACGCGGGGGGATGGTGCTGTGTGCCCTGGTGGGGCTGGTGGTCACGATCGCCTGGGGGGACGGCGTCGGCGGGTCGGCCGATGGCCGACTGGCGGCGGACGGCTTTCGCTTCACGCTGGACCTGGTCCTGCTCGGGGCCGCCGCGCTGGGGCTGGCGCTGGTGGAGGTGGACCATGGCCGCTTCCGCGGCTACGGACCGGAAGTCCCGGCGCTCATGCTGCTCGCGCTCAGCGGCATGATGGTGCTCGCCGCCGCCCGCGACCTGCTGTTCGTCTTCCTGGGGATCGAGCTGATGTCGCTGGCGGTGTACGTGCTGGCCGGCGTGCAGCGGCGCAGCGCGCGGGGCACCGAGGCGGCCATCAAATATTTCCTGCTGGGGTCCATTGCCAGCGCGTTCCTGCTCTATGGCATCGCGCTGCTCTACGGGGCCACGGGCAGCACGCGCCTGGGGGACATCGCGCGCTGGGTGGCCGAGCATCCGGCCGGTGGCGGGCTCTTCCCCGCGGGGCTGGGGCTGTTGCTGGTGGGGCTGGCGTTCAAGGTGGCGGCCGCGCCGTTCCACGTGTGGACGCCCGACGTGTACGAGGGGGCCCCGCCGCCGGTCACCGCCTTCATGGCCACGGGCGTGAAGGCGGCCGCGTTCGCCACGCTGGCGCGCACGCTGCTCGAGGCGTTCCCCGGGGCCGTCCCGCTGTGGCACCCCGCGCTGTGGTGGCTGGCGGTGCTCACTATGGTCACGGGCAACGTGCTGGCGCTCGCCCAGCGCCGGGTGGTCCGGATGCTCGCCTATTCCAGCATCGCCCACGCCGGGTACCTGCTGGTCGCCGTGGTGTCCGCCTCCTCGGCCGGGGCGGCGGCGGTGGCCTTCTACCTCGTGGCGTACACGCTGGCCACCATGGGCACCTTTGCCGTCCTCGTGGTGGCGCGGCCCTCCGATGACCGGCCGATCGAGATCGCCGACCTGGCCGGCCTCTGGCTGGTGCGCCCCGGGTTGGCGTCGGCGCTGGCGGTCTTCCTGCTGGCGTTCATGGGGATGCCGCTGGTGGGCGGCGCCGGCTTCTTCGCCAAGTGGCTCGTGCTGGAGGCGGCGTTGCAGGCGTCCTCCCCGCAGCGCGTGCTGGCCGTGATCCTGGCCCTCACCAGCTTCGTCTCCGCCGGCTACTACCTGGCGGTGATCGGCACGATGTTCCTGCGTCCCCGCCCCGACCAGGCCCCCGTCGTGCGGGTCCCCGCGCTTGCGGGCGGCGTGGTGCTGACCTGCGCGGTGATGCTGCTCGCCCTGGGGCTGTACCCGTCGCCGCTCATCACCCTGGCCCGGCGCGCCACGGTGGTGACCGAGCAGGGGGCGTCCGCCAGGTCCGCGCCCACCATCCCGCCCGCGGCCGGCTGGCGCGCGGCCGTGGCCCGTTAACCCCAAGCCCCCCCATCCATGGCGATCAGCCCGACCATCTTCCGCCAGTACGACGTGCGCGGCATCGTGGGCCGCGACCTCACCGCCGAGGTGGCGGAAGGGCTGGGGCGCGGAATCGCGGCGCTGCTGCGCAACCGGGGCATTCGGGGCGCCGTGGCGGTGGGGCGCGACAACCGCCCCAGTGGCGAGATGCTGCGCGCGGCGCTGGTCGCCGGGCTGACCGGGTGCGGCGTCGACGTCGTCGATGTCGGGGTCGTCCCCACGCCGCTGCTGTACTGGGCCCTCCACCATGAACCGGTGGTGGCGGGGATCCAGATCACCGGATCGCACAATCCGCCCGAGTACAACGGCTTCAAGATGTGCGTCGGCACGGCGTCGCTGCACGGGGAGGAGATCCAGCAGCTGTACCGGCTGATCGTGGCGGGGGACTTCCCGGCCGGCGCCGGCACCGTGCGTCACGCGGCGGTCATCGACCGGTACGTGGCGGACATCGCCGCGCGCATCGGGCCGGTGCGCCATGCCGACGGCTCGCCGCTGCGCGTGGTCTACGACTGCGGCAACGGCGCGGGGGCGCTGGTGGCCCCGCAGCTGTTCGCGGCCTTGGGCGTCGAGGGGACCGGGCTGTTCACGGAGAGCGACGGCACCTTCCCCAATCACCATCCCGACCCCACGGTGCCGGAGAACCTGGAGGACCTGATCGCGGCGGTGCGACGCACGGGCGCCGAGCTGGGGGTGGCGTTCGACGGCGATGCCGACCGGATCGGCGTGGTGGACGGGAACGGGCGGATCATCTGGGGCGACCACATCCTGATCCTGTACGCGCGCGACGTCCTGGCACGGACCGGGCGCGGCCAGCCGATCATCTTTGACGTGAAGTGCTCGCAGGCGCTCATGGACGCCGTGGCCGCGGCGGGGGGCGTGCCGGTGATGTGGAAGACCGGGCATTCCCTCATCAAGGACAAGATGAAGGCGTCCCACGCGCCCATCGCGGGCGAGATGTCGGGGCACATGTTCTTCACCGAGGGGTTCTACGGGCACGACGACGCGCTGTACGCCGCGGCGCGCCTGCTGCGCATCGTGGCCGACGCCGGCCGGCCGATCGAGGCCCTGCTGTCGGATGTGCCCCCCTTCGTGTCCACCCCCGAGCTCCGCATCGACACCGACGAGTCCGTGAAGTTCGAGGTGGTCGCGCGCGCGGCGGCGCATTTCCGCCAGCACCACGACGTGATTGACGTGGACGGCGTGCGGGTGCTGTTCGGCGACGGGTGGGGGCTGCTGCGCGCGTCCAACACCCAGCCGGTGATCGTGGCGCGCTACGAGGCGTCCACCCCCGAGCGTCTGGCGGCGATCCGCGGCGAGATGGAAGGCTGGCTGCGCAGCCAGGGCATCACCCCCTGAGCGCCCGTCGCGCGCCCGCCGCCTGACCATGCGTCCGCGGCGCTGGCTCACCTGGGGAGTTGGCGGGCTCGCCGCGCTGCTGGTGGCCGGGCGCGCCTGGTCCGCCCTCGTCGTCGAGCGGGCGTGGCTTGCCGCGTTGGGGGTCCCGGGGCTCTTCGCCGAACGATGGGGGGACCAGCTGCTGCTGCAGGGGGGCGCGTGGCTGGCCGGTACCCTCTTTGCGTTCGCCAACCTGCACGCCGTGCGCCGCACCATCCTGGCCGTGGCGGTGCCGGCGCGGGTGGCCAACCTTGAGCTCACCGCCATGATCCCCGGGCGTCGCCTGCTGGCGGTCACGGTGGGCATGGCGGCCGCCGTGGGCGCGCTGCTGGCGGCCCCCATGGACCATTGGCCGTTGGTGGCCATGGCCCGGCATGGCCAGCCCTTCGGCGAGATCGAGGGGATCCTGGGGCGGGACCTCGGCTTCTACGTCTACTGGCTCCCGCTGGAGGAGGCGCTGTACCTGTGGGCGCTGGTCACCGTGGTGACGGTGGCCGCCATGGTGGTGGTGCTGTACGCGCTCACGCGGAGCCTGCGCATGGAAGGGCGGCGCATTGCCGCCTCCACCCATGTGCGACGCCACCTGTCGGTGCTGGGGGCGCTGGTGCTGCTCCTGCTGGGCTGGAGCTACCGGCTGGACGCCTTCGACCTGCTGGCGGCGGGGAGCGCCCCCGATGGCGGGTTCTCCGCCGTGGACCATCGGGTCACGCTGCGCATCGACACCGCGCTGGCCATGGCCAGCGTGGCCGCGGCGCTGATCGTGGCGCGGGCGGGGTGGGTGGGGCAGGTGCGCGTGGCGCTGGGCGCCTTGACGGTGGTCCTGGTCGCCGCCGTGGGGCTCCGTCAGGGGGTCCCGCTGGTGCGGGCGCGCCAGCAGGCCCGCGCGCCGGACGCGGAAACCGCCGACTACCGGACCATGCGCGCGCTGTTCACGCGGCGGGCCTTTGGGGTGGCCGCGATTCGCCGGGTGCGGGGCGATACCGGTTCGCCCAGCGGCACCCTGGCGCCCCACGTGCGGGAGGACCAGCTCCCGGATGCGGTGGCCTGGCCCGGTCTGGCCGCCACCTTGGGGCGCCAGGTCGCGGGCGACCGTGAGTCCCCCCTTGGGACCCTCGTCGGATGGCAGGCGGTGGGCGGGACGCTGGGGGCCGTCGTGGCGGTTCCGCCCCCGACGCCGGCGGACCCCTGGCGCATGCGTCGCGTGGCATGGGCGCGCCTCGGCGCTGCCAGCCCCTCCGGGGTGGCGGCGCTGGACGACGCCGTGCTGGTGGCGCCCGAGGCCAGCGGCCACCGGGTGGTGGCGGATGCCGACGTCCGCGGCGTATCGCTGGTGGACGGCGGTACCCGGCTGGCCGCGGCCTGGGCGCTGCGGGATCCCTCGCTGCTCCGCCGCACGGACCACACGGCCCCGGCGGTGGTGGTGCTGCATCGGGAGGTGCGCGAGCGGGTGCGCCGCCTGGCGCCGGTGTTTGCGCAGGGGCGCGAGGTGGTGCCGGTGCTGGTGCGGGGGCGCCCCGCCTGGGCCCTCGCCCTCTAT
The DNA here is from genome assembly GCA_040380205.1 of Gemmatimonadaceae bacterium. Lineage (GTDB taxonomy): Bacteria > Gemmatimonadota > Gemmatimonadetes > Gemmatimonadales > Gemmatimonadaceae > Gemmatimonas. The sequence continues at coordinate 11,335 of JBEIJM010000014.1, read as the reverse complement.
GCCGTGTCCGATCGGTTTCCCCTGAGCCAGCGATGGCTGCTGGGGGGGGACGCCGTGTCGTATGCCCACCTCGCCGCCACGGCCGTGGTGGACGCGGCCACCGGGACCGTGCAGTTGGTGCCGGCGGTTCGCCTGGACCCCGTGGCCCGCACCTGGCTGACGCTGGTGCGGCCGTTGGTGGTGCCGGCGGAGTCCGGCGAGGGGGCCACCTGGGCGATGCTCCCACCCGCCAGTGACGGCGCCATGCTCCAGCTGCGCACCCTGTCCGAGTACGGGGCGGCCGGCGTCCCTCCGGGCCAGCTCCGCATCCCCGACAGCACCTTCGTGGGAGGTGGTCCCCCGGCGCAGGTGCTCCGCACGGTGGACGGCCCCGTGGTGGGGTGGAGTGTCCCGCTGCTGGATGCGGCGGGGCGCCTGGTCGGGGTGGCGTCCGTGACGGGGGGGGCCGCCCGTCACACCTGGTGGACCACGCTGCCGTCGCCTGGCCTGTCGTGGGACAGCGCCGGCCGCCTGCTGGCCTCGGCGCTGGCGTCCGCCGGGGGGGCGGGGGACAGCGTGGCGGGGGGCGCCCTGCGCCCGATGGTGGTGACGGGGGACCACGGCGTGCTGGTGGCAGCCGTGGCACCGTCGGGCGGGCGCGTGGCGGTGACCGATGGCGCCCGCGTGGGGGCCGCGCCGGCCTTTGCGGACGCCATGCGGGCGTTGCGCCCCGGGGATGCGCGCTGGTCGCGCCCGGCGGTGCCGGAGACGCCGGCGCCGTCGCTTGACGAGGCCAGGCGGCTGGTGGAGCGGATGCGGGCGGCGATGCGGCGCGGTGACTGGGCCGCGTTCGGCGCGGCGTTCGACAGCCTCGCGCGGGCGGTGGGACGTCCGCCCCCGCGCTGACGGGGCCGGGCAGGGGCGGCGGTTGCCGCCCGGAAGGCCCCGGCGTAGCGTAGGCGCACCCCGTGCGTCGCGCGCCGCGAGGGCGCGAGAGCTGGGCAGCGGAAGCAGGACCGGCCCGACGTGGCCGGCGATGGGCAGGGCGGGTGCGGTGGCGGCAGCAGTGGACGGTTGGATTCCCTCGATATCGGAGAGCGCGTGAACCTACACGAATACCAGGCGAAGGAGCTTCTGCGGGCGGCCGGCGTGCCGATCCCGCCGGGCGAGGTCGCGACCACCCCCGACGAGGCGGAGGCCATCGCGGCGCGCTTCGGCGTGCCGGTGATGGTCAAGGCCCAGGTCCATGCCGGCGGGCGCGGCAAGGCGGGGGGCGTGAAGTACTGCCCGGATGCGGCGACGGCGCGGGACAAGGCGTCGGCGATCCTGGGGATGACCATCAAGGAGCTCACCGTGGAGCGGGTGCTGGTCACGGTGGCGGCGGACATCGGCTCCGAGGCCTACGTGGGGATCATCGTGGACCGGGCGACCAAGAAGCCCGTGTTCATGGTGAGCGCCGCGGGGGGCATCGACATCGAGGAAGTGGCGGCGACCACGCCGGAGAAGATCCTGTACCACGCCGTGGACACCCGCTACGGGCTGCTCCCGTTCGAGGCGATGCGCATGGGCTTCTTCCTCTACAAGGACGTGAAGCTGGCGCGGCAGGCCGCGCGCATCATGCAGCAGCTGTACGCGGCGTTCATGGACGCCGGCTGCTCGCTGGCGGAGATCAACCCCCTGGTGCTGACCCCCGGCGGCGAGCTGGTGGCCGTCGACGGCAAGATGGTCATCGATGACAACGAGCTGGACCGCCGCCCGGCCATCGCCGCGCTGCGCGACGAGTCGTCGGAGGCGCCGAGCGAGGTGGACGCGCGCAACGCCAACCTCACGTTCATCAAGCTGGACGGCAACGTCGGGTGCGTGGTGAACGGCGCGGGGCTCGCGATGGCGACGATGGACCTGGTGAAGTACTACGGCGGCGAGCCGGCCAACTTCCTGGACATCGGCGGGTCGTCCAACCCGGAGAAGGTGGTGAACGCGCTCCGCATCATCACCGCCGATCCGAACGTGAAGTGCATCCTGTTCAACATCTTCGGCGGCATCACGCGCACCGACGACGTGGCCAACGGCATCGTGACGGCCACGCGGGCCAACCCGCTGCAGGTGCCCATCGTGATCCGTCTCACCGGCACCAACGAGGAGATCGCCGTGCGGATCCTGCAGGAGAACGGCTTCTCGGCCTCGAACGACATGGACGCCGCGGTGCAGCGCGCCGTGCAGCTCGCCACCGCGGGGGGTGCGGCGTGAGCATCTTCATCGACAACGGCACCCGGCTGGTGGTGCAGGGGATCACCGGCCGCGACGGGTCGTTCCACGCGCGGCAGATGATGGAGTACGGCACGCAGGTGGTGGCCGGGGTGACGCCGGGGAAGGGGGGGCAGCAGTTCGAGGGGACGGTGCCGATCTTCGACACCGTGCACGACGCGGTGCAGGCGACCGGCGCCAACACCTCGGTCATCTACGTCCCGCCGATGTTCGCCGCGGACGCGATCATGGAGGCCGCAGCCGCCGGGGTGCAGCTGATCGTCTGCATCACCGAGGGGGTGCCGGTGCTGGACATGACCCGCGTGTACCCGTACGTGCAGGAGCACGGGGCGCGGCTCATCGGCCCCAACTGCCCGGGGCTCATCACGCCGGGGCAGAGCAAGGTCGGCATCATCCCCGGGCGGATCTGCACGCCGGGCCCCGTGGGGGTGGTGAGCCGCTCGGGGACGCTGACGTACGAAGTGGTGAACGCGCTGACCAAGGCCGGGATCGGCCAGAGCAGCTGCGTGGGGATTGGCGGGGACCCGATCAACGGCACGAACTTCATCGACTGCCTGGCGGCGTTCGAGGCGGACCCGGCCACCCGGGTGGTGGCGATGATGGGGGAGATCGGCGGGACCGACGAGCAGGAGGCCGCGCGCTTCGTGCAGGAGCACATGACGAAGCCCGTGGTGGGGTTCATTGCCGGGCAGACGGCGCCGCCGGGACGCCGGATGGGGCACGCCGGCGCGATCATCTCGGGGTCGGCGGGGACCGCCGCCGAGAAGATCGAGGCCTTCCGGGCGGCGGGGATGGGCGTGGCCATCCGGCCGGTGGACTTCGTGGAGCTGGTGCAGGCTCGGCTGGGGTAAGCGCGTTGGCAGCCCCCTGGCGTGGTCCGCCGGGGGGTTCCGCCCCGGTTATCTTGCGCGCGGCGGGGGCAAAGGCCCCCGCCGCGCGTGCGTTCCGGCGGGTTGGGGCGCGGCGCCTGACGGCTGACCTTCGACCTGTCCACCGACCATGGCCGGTTCCCGTACCCTGACGATCATCAAGCCGGACGCCTTTGGCGCCGGCAAGGCGGGGCTGATCCTCGCCCTCCTGGAGCAGCACGGCTTCACCATCAAGGCGGCGCGCGTGCTGCAGCTGTCGGCTGCGCAGGCCGGCGCGTTCTACGCGGTGCATCGCGAGCGCGGCTTTTTCGGGGAGCTGGTGGAGTTCATGACCAGCGGCCCGTGCATGCCGCTGGTGCTGGAGCGGGCCGACGCGGTGGCGACGCTGCGGACGGTGATCGGGGCGACGGACCCGGCGGAGGCCGCCGAGGGGACGGTGCGCAAGCTGTACGCGGAGTCGAAGGGGCGGAACGCGATTCATGCCTCGGACTCGGATGAGAATGCGGTGGTGGAGTCCGCGTTCTTCTTTGCGGAAAGCGACTTGGTGGGTCGGTAACCGCTCGCGGGTCGTGGTTCCGATCTAACTCCGCTCCGGTGCGCTACTTGGCGCGTTGGCGGTGGCGGTAATCAGCCCCCCTTGGCCCTTGTGTGCCGAAGGGGGCTGGTCTACGTTTGATGGCTATGCTGTGCGATACGCTGTGTTACACCCTTCGTGACATCGAAGCGCAGGCTCAGCCGGTGGACGGTCACCTGCCGGGCACCGATCCGGTGTGGGAGTCGTCCGACGTGCGTCCGGTGCTGCCGGGCGTCCACGTGACGGGGCGGCTCTCCGGCGCGGGACCGGGGCGGTACTACTTCAGCGGGGCGTTGGCGGGGACGGCGGCGGCCGAGTGCCGTCGGTGCCTGGGCCCGGCTGCGGTCGATGTGGCGGAGGAGCTGCACCTCGTGTTTGCCGCGGCCGGGCTGGCCGAGGCGGACGAGGATGATGTAGTCCGCATCCCTGCGGGGGCGCGGGAGCTGGATCTTCGTCCAGCGGTGCGCGAGGAGTGGCTGTTGGCGCTTCAGGCGTATCCGCTGTGCCGCGAGGACTGCCTGGGGCTCTGTCCCCGGTGCGGCGCCGACCGCAATACGGAGCCCTGCGCCTGTGCCCCTGTCCCGGATCCGCGGTGGGCGGCGTTGGGGGAGCTTCCCCCAGATCGCCGCTGACCCGGGTCCTTTCACCTCGCCACCCCGCAGGATACTTCCATGGCCGTCCCGAAGCGCCGCACCTCCAAGCGGCGGAAGCGCGCCCGCAACACGCACAAGGCGGCGCCCGCCATCGTCATCCAGTCGTGCCCGCAGTGCGGCACCATGAAGCGCCCTCACCGCGTGTGCGGCGAGTGCGGCTTCTACGCGGGCGAGCAGCGAGTCACCCCGCAGGAAGGCTGAGCGGGGTGCGCATTGCCGTGGATGCCATGGGGGGCGATTTCGCCCCCCGGGCCCCCATAGCGGGTGCGCTGGCGGCCCTCCGCCATCTTCCGGACACCCACCACATTCAGCTGGTGGGACCGACGGCGGTCATCGAGCGGGAGCTGGCCGCGTGTTGGGCGGAGTCGCCCGGGCACGAGGCCGCCGACCGCGCGCGGCTCGTGGTGGTCGAGGCGCCCGAGGTGATCGAGATGGCGGACCGTCCCAGCGTGGCGCTCCGCGGCAAGGCCAACAGTTCCATGGTGGTGGGGGTCCGTCGGGTGGCGGAGGGCGCGGCCGAGGCGTTCGTCTCGGCCGGCAACACCGGCGCCCAGATGGCGGCCTCCCTCGCCCACCTCAAGCTGCTGCCGGGGCTCGCCCGGCCGGCCATCGGCACCGTGTTCCCCACGGCCGAGGCCCCCGTCCTCGTGCTGGATGCAGGCGCCAACATGGACTGCTCCCCCGACGAGCTCGTCCAGTTCGCCCGCATCGGCACCGTGTACGCCAAGGCCCTCCTGGGGCGTGCGCGGCCGGCCGTGGGGCTGCTCTCCGTCGGGGAGGAGCCCGAAAAGGGAAACGCCGCCGTCAAGGAAGCCCACAAGCGCCTGCAGCACGCCGGACTCCACTTTCTCGGCAACGTCGAGGGGCGCGACATCCCCACGGGACGCTGTGATCGGGGGCCCATCGACGTCGTCGTCTGCGACGGGTTCACCGGCAACGTGGTGCTCAAGTTCTTCGAGGGGGTCGCGCCCATGCTCATCGGCCGCATCGCGGCCGCGGCAGGCGCCGATCCGGCCTCCGTGCGCCGCGCCCTCGCCGACGTCGATCCCGACGAGCACGGCGGCGCTCCCCTCCTCGGCGTGCGCGGCGTGTCCATCATCGCCCACGGCAAGAGCTCGCCGCGCGCCATCACCAACGCCATCCTGGTCGCCGTGCGGGCCGTGGCGTCGGGGATGACGGCGGAACTCGAGGCGCAGCTCGCCGCGGGTGCGGCCGGCCGCGAGGACGCGCCGTGAAGCGGCCCGTGGCGTACATCGCGGGCACCGGCCACGCCGTCCCGCGCCGGGCGATGACCAACCAGGACATCGCGGCCCTGGGGATCGACACCACCGACGAGTGGATCGTCGAGCGCACCGGCATCCGGCAACGCTACATCGCCGCCCCCGACGAGACGCTCACCAGCCTCTCGGCCCAGGCCGCGCGCATCGCCATGGAGCAGGCCGGGGTCCAGCCGGGGGAGATCGACGTCATCATTCTGGGCACCGCCTCCCCCGACCACCTGCTCCCCGCCACGGCGGTCGAGGTGCAGGCCGCGCTGGGGTGCACGCGGGCCGCCGCCTTCGACCTGGGCGCCGCCTGCTCCGGCTGGCTCTACAGCGCCATCGTGGCCGAGTCGCTCATTGCGGCGGGGACGGCGGACACGGTGCTCGTCATCGGCGCCGAGAAGCTCAGCAGCATCATCAACTGGCAGGACCGCAACACCTGCATCCTCTTCGGCGACGGGGCGGGGGCCACGGTGCTGCGGCGCGCGCGCGGCGGGCAGCGCGGCATCCTCTCCAGCTACATGCGCTCCGACGGATCGCTCACCCAGCTGCTGTGGCGGCCGGCCGGCGGGGGCGTGGAACCGCTCACCCCCGAGGTCATCGCCGAGGGGCGCCACTGCATCCACATGGCGGGGCGCGAGGTGTTCAAGCACGCCGTGCGCTCCATGGCCGAGGCCACGGACCGGGCGCTCGATGCCGCGCGCCTCACGGCGGCCGACATCGACCTGCTCATCCCGCACCAGGCCAACATCCGCATCATCGACGCCACCGCCAAGCACGCCGGCATCCCGCCCGAGCGCGTGTTCATCAACGTCGACCGGTACGGCAACACCTCGGCCGCCACCATCCCGATCGCCCTCAGCGAGGCCATCCAGCTGGGGCGCGTGCGCGAGGGGAGCACCGTGCTCTTCGCCGCCTTTGGCGCGGGGTTCACGTGGGGCTCGATGGTGGTGCGCTTCTAGGCGCCCCGAATCCCCGCTCACCAGGGTGTGTTCATGCAGATCGTGATCCTGTGCCCGGGCCAGGGCTCCCAGAAGGTGGGGATGGGCCGGGACCTCGCCGACGCGTTTCCCGAGGCGCGCGAGGCCTTCGAGACGGTGGACGTCGCCGTGGGCGCGCCCGTCTCGACGCTGGCCTTCGAGGGGCCCGCCGACGAGTTGACGCGCACGCTCAACGCCCAACCCGCGCTGCTGGCCCACACGGCCGCCGCCTGGGCGGTCATCCGGCCGCGCGTGGCGCCGCATGTGGTGGCCGCCGCCGGACACTCGCTCGGCGAGTTCTCGGCGTACCACGTGGCGGGGAGCCTGGAGCTGGCCGATGCCGCCCGCATCGTGCGCCGGCGCGGCACCCTGATGTACGAGGCCGGGGTGGCGCGCCCCGGCGCCATGGCCGCCATTCTGGGGGTGCTGAGCGAGCCCCTGGAGGCCTTGTGTGCGCGCGCATCGACGGAGGCCGGGCTGGTGGTGCCGGCCAACTTCAACAGCGATGAGCAGGTGGTGGTGTCCGGCGAAGTGGCCGGGGTGGAGCGGGTGATGGAGCTGGCGAAGGCGGCCGGTGCCAAGCGGTGCCTGCCCCTGCCGGTGAGCGGGGCCTTTCATTCGCCGCTCATGGCCCCCGCCACCGCGGGGCTGGCCGAGGCGCTGGAGGCGGCCACGTGGGCGCCGGCGCGAGTCCCGGTCTACGCCAACGTGCACGCGGCCCCGGTCACCCAGCCGGACGACGCGCGGGCCCTGCTGCGCGAACAGCTCACCGCCACGGTCCAGTGGGCCGGGGTGATGCGGGCGCTGGCCGCGGCCTACCCGTCGGCGGTGTTCGTCGAGCTGGGGAGCGGCAGCGTGCTGACCGGACTGGCGCGTCGGCTGGCCCCCGGCATGCGGACCCTGACCTGTGGCACCGTGGCCGAGGTCGAGGCGGTGCTGGCGCTGGTGGACACCGCAACGACGGAGGAGGGATGACGACCGGGGACAACGGAGTGCGGCTGGGGCTCGCCGGACGGGTGGCGCTGGTGACCGGCTCCACGCGCGGCATCGGACTGGCCATCGCCGGGACGCTGGCGCGGGCGGGCGCCGCGGTGGCCGTGACGGGCCGCGACGCGGCGCGGGCCGCCGAGGTGGCCGAGCGCCTGTCCGCCACGCATGGCGTCACGGCGCGCGGCTACGCGGCCGATGTGGCGGAGGTGGCGCAGGCCGCCGCGCTGGTGGAGGCCGTGGAGCGCGACTTCGGCCAGCTGGACATCCTGGTGAACAACGCGGGGCTCACCCGCGACAACCTGCTGATGCGCCTCAAGGACGACGACTGGGACGCGGTGCTGAACGCCAACCTCCGCGGGGCGTTTGCCACCTGCCGGGCGGCGTCGCGGGGCATGATGAAGCGTCGCTGGGGGCGCATCATCAACGTGGCCAGCGTGGTGGGGCTCACGGGCAACAAGGGGCAGGCGAACTACGCGGCCAGCAAGGCGGGGCTCATCGGCCTGACCAAGTCGATCGCCAAGGAGCTGGGTTCGCGGAACATCCTGGCCAACGTGGTGGCCCCGGGCTTCATCGAGACCGACATGACGGCGGCGATGACCCCCGAGGCGCGGCAGGCGCTGTCGGCCGGGATCCCGTTGGAGCGCCTCGGGACCCCCGAGGATGTGGCGGGCATGGTGGCGGTGCTCGCCTCTGACCTGGCCGGGTACGTGACCGGGCAGGTGTTCGTGGTGGACGGCGGCATGGTGATGTGACCCGGTGCGCCGGGTCCCGGGGACTCCCCCGGGGCTCCCCGGCGCGCCCCGCCCCGGCTAGTTTTCCAATTCTCCCTATCACACCAGCGAGGAAGCAACCCATGTCGGATTCGGCGTCGAAGATCAAGGACATCATCGAGAAGGAGCTCGGGGTCGAGCGCGAGAAGCTGACGCCCGAGGCCAGCTTCATCGACGACCTGGGCGCGGACTCCCTCGACATCGTCGAGCTGGTGATGGAGTTCGAGAAGGAGTTCAACATCGACATCCCCGACGAGGACGCAGAGAAGCTGCGGACTGTGGGCGACGCCATCGCCTACCTCGAGGCGAAGGTCGCGGGGTGATGCGGCGCCGGGTCGTCGTCACGGGGCTTGGGGCCATCACGCCCGTCGGCAACGACGTGGCGACGACCTGGCAGTCGCTGGTGGGGGGGGTCTCGGGTGGGGCCCCCATCACCCGCTTCGACGCCTCGGAGTTCAAGGTCCGGTTCGCGTGCGAGGTCAAGGGCTTCGATGCGGGGCTGTACATGGACCGCAAGGAAGCCCGCCGCGCCGACCTGTTCACGCAGTACGCCATGGGGGCAGCGGTGCAGGCCATGGCCGACGCGGGGCTCGCCGAGGGGGGGTACGACCCCAACGAGACCGGCGTCATCATCGGGAGCGGCATCGGCGGGCTGGGGACCATGGAGGACCAGCATTCCGTCTACCTGCAGTCGGGCAACCGGCGCATCTCGCCGTTCTTCATCCCGATGTACATCGCGGACATCGCGGCTGGCGTCGTGTCCATGCGGTTCGGGGCCAAGGGCCCCAACTTCGCCACCATGTCGGCGTGTGCCACCAGCGCGCATGCCATCGGCGAGGCGTTCCGCACCATCCGGTACGGCGACGCGGACGTCATGCTGGCCGGGGGCACGGAGGCGGCGGTGCTCCCGATGTCCATCGGCGGCTTTGGCAACATGACCGCCCTGTCGGAGCGGAACGACTCGCCGGCCACGGCCTCCCGCCCCTTTGACGCCACCCGCGACGGCTTCGTGCTGGGCGAGGGGGCTGGCGTGGTGGTGCTCGAGGAGCTGGGGCATGCGGTGCGCCGCGGCGCCCGGATCTACGGGGAAGTGGTGGGGTACGGCGCCACCGGCGACGCGTACCACCTCACTGGGCAGCCGGAGGCCCACGAGGGGCTGCAGCGCGCCATGCGGCGGGCGCTGCGGGACGGCGAGCTCGCCCCGGCGCGCGTGGACTACATCAATGCGCACGGCACCTCCACCCCGCTCAACGACCCCAACGAGATCCGGGCCATCAAGGCGGTGTTCGGTGAGCACGCCCGCGCGCTGTCGGTGAGCTCCACCAAGTCCGCCACCGGGCACATGCTGGGGGCGGCCGGCGCGGTCGAGTTCATCGCCTGCGCCCTGGCCATCCGGGATGGCATGGTGCCGCCCACCATCAATTACAGCACCCCGGATCCAGAGTGCGACCTGGACGTCACCCCCAACGTGCCGAAGGTGCGCACGGTGGACGTGGCCCTGTCCAACAGCTCCGGGTTTGGCGGCCACAACGTGTCCCTGGCGCTGCGCCGCTGGCGCGACTAGGGGCTGCGGCGACAAGTTGCGGGGGTCGGGCGGCGGGTCTGCCGCCCCCCCCGCCGGAGACTGTGCCATGACTGCCCCCCTCGCCCTCGACCCCGCTCGGCTCCGTGACCCGGCGCTGCGCCCCATCGCGGACATGCTGCAGCGGGGCGCCCGCCTCTCGCGCGAGGACGCGGAGCTCCTGTTCCGCTCGCCGGACCTGCTGGGGATCGGGTACCTGGCCGACGCGGTGAACCGCGCCCGCAACGGGGACCGCGTCACCTTCGCGGCCAACCAGCACATCAACCCCACCAACATCTGCGTCCTGCGCACCACCTGCACCTTCTGCGGGTATGCGCGGCTGCCGAAGGAGGCCGGGGCCTACCGCTACACGCTCGACCAGGTGCTGGCCGAGTCCGACCGCGCCGACGGGACGATCACCCGCGAGTTCCACATCGTGGGCGGGCTCGACATGCAGGCGGGGCTGGCGTACTACACCGAGATGTTCCGGGCGCTCAAGGCGCGGCATCCGCAGGTGCACATCAAGGCGCTCACCGCCGTCGAAATCGCGCACATCGCGCGCATCGAGAAGATGAGCCACGAGGCGGTGCTGGTGGCGCTGCGCGAGGCGGGGCTGGACACGCTCCCCGGCGGCGGGGCCGAGACCTTCAGTGCGGCGGTGCGCGCGCAGATCGCGGGGAAGAAGCTCGGGGGCGCCGAGTACATCGAGGTGCACCGCACCGCGCACCGGTTGGGGATCCGCTCCAACTGCACCATGCTGTATGGCCACGTGGAGTCGATCGCCGACCGCGTCGAGCACCTGACCATGCTCCGTGACCTGCAGGATGACACCGGGGGGTTCCTGGCCTTCATCCCCCTGGCGTATCACCCCGACGACAACGCCTTGGGGGAGCAGCTGGGGCGTCAGGGCACCGCCACCACCGGCTTCGACGACCTGCGCACCCTGGCAGTCGGGCGCCTCTTCCTGGACAACTTCCGGCACGTGAAGTCGCACTGGATCATGGTCACCCCCGCGCTGACCCAGCTGGCGCTGCACTTCGGCGTCAACGACATCGAGGGCACGGTCGTGCGCGAGAAGATCTACCACGCCGTGGGCGCGCGCACCCCGCAGGGGATGACGCTGGAGGCGCTGCTGGGGCTCATCCGCGGGGCGGGCAAGCAGCCGGTGGAGCGCGATGCGCTGTACCAGGTGGTGCGGGAGTTTGACGCGGCGGGCGTGCCGTCGGCCGCGGACGCCGAGCCCGGGTCCCCGGCCCTGGTGGGCGCGTGACCGCCCCGCTGCGCGTGGGGCGGATCCCGTACATCAACTGCTACCCGGTGTATGGTGCGATCGACCGCGGGGTGGTGCCGCTGGCGGGGGAGCTCGTCACGGGGGTCCCCACCACGCTCAACCGGCTGATGGCGGAGGGGACGCTGGATGTCAGCGTGGTGT
>JBEIJM010000013.1:0-36696 GCA_040380205.1 Gemmatimonadaceae bacterium | reverse complement strand
CGGGAGTGAGCCCCATGCCCCGCCACGTCGGACCATCGCCATCCCCCACCTCGCCCGAAGGGCTGCTGTTCGCGCGGTTGGACGCCCTCCGGCGCCAGTGGTGGCAGCGCCGCGCCCTGGAAGGCGCCGCGTGGCTGGCCGCGGGCGCCGTGGGCGCGCTACTGGCCGCCGCGGGCGCCGCCCTGCTGGTGGAGACGGCGCGCCCCGACCTGCCGGTAGCCCAGGTGGCGTGGTGGGCCCGGGGCGCCGGCTATCTCGTGCTGCTGGGGGTGGCGGGCGCGTGCGGGTGGCGGGCCCGGCACCAGCGCGGCGACACGCGCCGTTTTGCGCTGTACGTGGAGGAGCGCGCGCCCGCGCTGCGCCAGCAGCTGCTGACCGCGGTGGACGAAGCGCTCGCCCCGGTCGACCAGCGCCCGTCCCCCGCCCTGGCGCACCGGCTGATGGTGCGCGCGACGGCCATGCTGGCGCCGCTGGCCGACACCCGCGCGCTGGAGGCGGCGCCGTCGCGGCAGGCGCTGCGGCGGCTGGCGCTGGTGTCCGGTGGCGCCGCGCTGCTGCTGGTGCTGGGCCCGCCGTCGCTGCGCGATGCGGCCCGCTGGCTGGTGATCCCGTCATCCACCGCCGAGGCTGCGGTGCCGCGTCGGCGGTGGCTGGTGACCCCGGGGCATGTCACCGTGCCGCGCGGCGGCGGGTTCGCGGTGCGCGCCACGGCCGACGGGTTTGCGGCGGACGAGGCGGTGCTGCTGGTGCGGCGCGACACGCTCGGCGCCTGGGAGCGGCTCCCCATGGCCCCCGAAGGCGACAGCACCCGCTTTGTCGCGCGGCTGTTCGACGTGGTGGCGCCGCTGGCGTACGCCGTGGAGGCGGGGGGCGTGCGCTCGCCGGTGTGGCGCGTGGCGGTGAGCGACCTCCCCGCGGTCACCGACGTCACGCACGTGCTGCGGTTCCCGGCCGCCAGCGGGTTGCCCCCGGAGCCGGTGCCCTCGGGGGATGTGGCCGCCGTGGTGGGGACCGTCGTGACGCTGCGCGTGCGCGTCTCGCGCCCCGTGTCCGGGGGCGTGGTGCGCTTTGACCACGGGGCGCGCGTGCCGCTGACCGTCGTGGCGGACACGCTGGCCACCGCGCGCTTCACCGTGAGTCGCAGCGGCTTCTACCGCGTGGACCTGGTGGCGGAGGACGGCACGCTGGTGGCGGGGGGCGTGGAGTACGTGGTGGACGCCATCCCCGACCGGCCGCCGCGCGTGGCCATCGAGGAACCCGGGCGCGACACCAAGGTGACCAGCACCGAGGAGGTGGCGGTGGCCGCGGTGGCCACCGACGACGTGGCCGTGGCGACGCTGGAGCTGCGCTTCCGGGTGAACGGGGGGGACGAGCGACGCGTGCCGCTGGGCCCGGGTGCCGCGCGCACCCCCGCCGACCGGCGCGGCGTGCACACGTTCCTGCTGGAGGAGTACGCGTTGATGCCGGGCGACCTGGTGGCCTACCACGCGGTGGCCACCGACCATCGCGGGCAGTCGGGGAGCAGCGACGTGTACTTCCTGGAGGTGCGCCCGTACAGCAAGGACTACAAGCAGGCCGAAGCCGGCGGCGGCGGCGCAGGGGGTGGGGGCGGCGGCGGCGATTCCCCCGAAGGCTTCGTGGCGCGGCAGCGCGAGGTGGTGGCGGGCACCTTCAACTGGCTGCGCGACAGCGCAACCACGGCGCCCCGCGCACGGCGCGAACAGCTGGCCACCCTCACGCTGGCGGAGGGGAAGCTGCAGGCGGAGGTGCAGCAGCAGGTGCAGCGGCTGCAGGAGCGCGGCGTGGCGGCGCGGGACACCGCCTTTGCCGCCATCCAGGGAGACCTGCGGGCGGCGGCGGGGCACATGCGCGAGGCGGAGGAGCAGCTGGGGCGCGGACGGGGCGGCGCGGCGCTGCCCTTTGCGCAGCAGGCGCTGCAGCAGCTGCAGCGCGCGGAGGCCCGGTATCGCGAGGTGCAGCTGCAGCAGGGGGGCGGAGGCGGCGGTGGCGGAGGGGGCGGGGGCGGCGGGCAGCGCGCCGAGGAGCTGGCCGACCTGTTTGCGCTGGAGACCGACAAGCTGCGCAACCAGTACGAGACGCTGCCGCAGGGCGGCGGCGCGGGCGGCGGCGATCGGGGCGCGCCGGCGGTGGACGAGGTGATGGAGCGGCTCAAGGCGCTGGCGGCGCGGCAGCAGCAGGAAAACGCGCGCATGCAGCGGATGGCGGAGCAGCTGCGCGAGCGCATGGGCAGCCAGGGTGGCGCGCAGGGTGGCGGCGCAGCGGGTAACGCAGCAGGGGGCGCCTCGGGTGGCGCCTCGGGGGGGGCGCGCGGCGGCGCCATGGGGAGTGGCGCGCAGCGCGCCCTGGCGCAGCAGGCCGAGGAGGAGGCGCGGCGGCTGGAGCGGCTGGCGCGTGAGCAGCGCACCCCCGAGCTGGCGCAGGCGGCGGAGCGGCTGCAGCAGGCGGCCGATGCCATGCGCCGGGCGGCGGGCGGGTCGGCGGCCCAGGGCAGTGCGGCGCTGGAGTCGCTGCAGCGGGCGCTGCGCGACGTGCAGGGGGGACAGGCCGGCAACGCCGCGCGGGCGGTGGCGGGGGTGGGGGAGCAGGCGCGCGCGCTGGAGGCGCGGCAGCAGGCCATCGCCGAACAGGGACAGGCCTTGGCGGGAATGGACCCGGCGGCGCGCGCCGAGGGGACGCGGCGGCTCTCGGCGGAGAAGGACGCGCTGGAGGCGGCGGTGCGCGCGCTGGAGGCGGAGGCCGACCGGGTGGCGCGCACGCTGCGCCGCGACCAGCCACGCGCGGCGCGGGCGCTGCAGGAGGGGGCGCAGGCCATCCGCGATACGCGCCTGGCCGACAAGGTGGCGTTCTCGCGGCAGCTGCTGCGCGGCCGCTCCGCGGAGTACGTGCAGGCGTTTGAGGCGCAGATTGGCGAGAACCTGCGCGACGTGGCCGACCGGATGCAGAACGCCGTGGGCGCGCTCACCGCGGAGTCGCCGGCCGGGCGCCTGGAGCGCTCGCTGGAGCAGCTGCGCGGCGTGGTGGCCGGCGTGGAGGCGGCGGTGGGGGAAGCCCAGGCTCGCCAAGGCCAGCAAGGCCAGCAGGGCCAGCAGGGCCAGCAAGGCCAGCAAGGCCAGCAAGGCCAGCAAGGCCAGCAAGGCCAGCAAGGCCAGCAAGGCCAGCCGGGGCAGCAGGGCCAGCCGGGGCAGCAAGGCGCGCGCGGTGGCGTGCCCATGGGCGGCACCCCCAGCGGCGACGCGCGGCGCGCCTTCGGGGTGCGCCGCGCCGCCGCCGAGGCGATCCGTCGGGAGGTGGCGGAGGCCGGCGTGGCCACCGACGACCTGGACCGCGGCATTGCCGCGCTGCGCGCGCTGGAACGCGGCGATGACCAGCGGCGCGAGGGGGGCAACGCAGCGGGCACCTCCGCGTTGCAGCAGGCGGCGCTGGAACGGCTGCGTGCCTTCGAGCTGGCACTGGCGGAGGCGCTGGGGCGCCAGGCGGGCAACCCGCCCGCCTCCGGTGGACGCGGCACCGTCCCGCCCGCGTTCCGGGCGCAGGTGGAGGCGTACTACCGTGGCCTCGGCGGGCGCCGGGTCCCGTAACGCGGCCCCAGCCGCCGCGCAGCCTCCGAAATCCGCCCCAGCCGGCCGCCAACCCGCTATTTTTCAGGATTCCCCCCGCCACACCGAGGCCCTCGATGCTGCGTGCCACGTTCGTCTCCCGCCCCGCCCTGCGCCCCCTCGCGCACGGGGCGCTCTTCGCCCTGGCCGCCCTCCTCCCCGCGCGCCCCACGGCAGCGCAGGGCGCGGGCGAGCTGTTCCGCTCGGCCGAGCACGACTACCGCATCCGCACCGTGGTGGAGGGGCTGGTGAACCCGTGGGGGCTGGCCTTCCTCCCCAACGGCGATCTGCTGGTCACCGAGCGCCCCGGACGGCTCCGGATCGTGCGGCAGGGGAAGCTCCTCCCCACCCCCGTGGGCGGCGTCCCCGCCGTGCTGTCGCGCGGCCAGGGGGGGCTGCTGGACGTGGCGGTGCACCCGGAGTTCGCCACCAACAAGCTGGTGTACCTGACCTTCTCCAAGCCCACCGGGGAGCGGGAGAACGGCACCACGGCGGTGGTGCGCGGCACGCTGGTGAACGACCAGCTCACCAACGTGCAGGAGATCTTCGTGGCGCAGACGCGGGGCGCCCCGGGACACTTCGGCTCGCGCCTGGTGTTCGACGGCAAGGGGTACCTGTACCTCTCCGTTGGCGACCGGCAGGTCCCGCCCAGCGGCAACCTGCCGGCGCACCCGGCGCAGGACCTGGGCAACCACCACGGCAAGATCCTCCGCCTCTTCGACGACGGCCGCGTCCCCCCCGACAACCCCTTCGTGGGGCGTGAGGGCGCGCGCCCCGAGATCTGGAGCTACGGGCACCGCAACCCGCAGGGGCTGGTGCTGCACCCGGAGACCGGCGAGCTGTGGGAGACGGAGCACGGCCCGCAGGGGGGCGACGAGCTCAATCGCATCAAGCGCGGCGCCAACTACGGCTGGCCGGTGATCGGCTTCGGCGTGAACTACGTGTCGGGGTCGGCCATCCACGCGGCCACCACCAAGGAGGGGATGGAGCAGCCGCTCGCGGTGTGGGTCCCCTCCATCGCCACCGCCGGGATGCTCGTCTACACGGGGAACGCCTTCCCGCGCTGGAAGGGGAACATCTTCGTGGGCGGCATGGCCGGCGAGCAGCTGGCGCGCGTCACGCTCACGGGAGGCAAGGCCGAGATCAGCGAGGTGCTGGTGCGGCGCAAGGGGCGCATCCGCGACGTCCAGCAGGGCCCCGACGGCTTCCTCTACCTTGCCATCGACGACCGCGCCTCGCAGCCGTCGGCGATCCTCCGCCTGGAGCCGGTGGCGCGCAAGTAGCCCGGCGGCATCGTGACCGCACGGGGGCGTCGGTGACGACCACCCGTGACATGGCGGGGCCATCCTGAACGGGTGGCCCCGCTGTGCTTCCCCCCGCGCATTCGGGAGGTAGCATAGGGGCGAGCGCTTCATCCTCCCCCTCCTCCGCCGCCCATGGATCGCCGCGACTTCCTGGCCGACCTCGCCCGCCTGGCCGCCCTCACCGCCGTCGTCCCCAACGACTGGCGCGTCACGCTGCGCCCGCGCTTCGCCGACGACCCGTTCACCCTGGGCGTGGCCTCGGGAGACCCGACGCCGGGGGGCGCCGTGCTCTGGACGCGCCTGGCGCCCCGCCCGCTGGACCCCGACGGCGGCATGCTGACCGCCAAGGCCGCGGTGGACTGGGAGGTGGCGGAGGACGACCGCTTCGCCAAGGTGGTGCAGAAGGGGCGCGCCACCGCCGCGATCGAGCTGGGGTACAGCGTGCACGTGGACGTGACCGGGCTGCAGCCCGACCGCTGGTACTGGTACCGCTTCCGCAGCGGCGAGGCGGTGAGCCCGGTGGGAATGCTGCGCACCACGCCGGCGGCGGGCGCCGTGGTGCCGCTGGCCTTCGCCTTCATGTCGTGCCAGAAGTACGACGACGGCTTCTTCACCGCGTACGGCCACCTGGCGCGCGAGGCGCAGCTGGACCTGGCGGTGCATCTGGGGGACTACATCTACGAGGGGCCCAGCGGCCCGGCCGCAGTGCGCGCGCACGTGGGTGGCGAGATCCGCGTGCTGGACGACTACCGGCGCCGCTACGCGCAGTACAAGAGCGATCCGCTGCTGCAGGCGGCGCACGCGCGCTGCCCGTGGCTGGTCACCTGGGACGATCACGAGGTGGACAACAACTACGCGGGGTCGATCGGGGAGAACGAGTGGGAGTCGGAGGAGCAGGTGCGCGCGCGCCGCGCCGCCGGCTACCAGGCATGGTGGGAGCACCAGCCGGTGCGCGTCCCCCGCGCGCGCTCCTGGGCCGACCTCACCATCACCCGCTCGGCCGACTGGGGGGCGCTGGCGCGGCTGTGGGTGCTGGACACGCGCCAGTACCGCGACGACCAGGCGTGCGGCGACCGCATCCAGCCCTATGGCTGCGGTGCGCACCTGGACCCGTCGCGCTCGCTGCTGGGGGCGGCGCAGGAGCGGTGGCTGGTGGACGGGATCGGCGCCTCGTCGGCGCGGTGGCAGGTGCTGGCCAACCAGGTGATGCTGGCGCCGGCCGACAGCGCACCGGGCCCCGACGTGACCACGTCGATGGACCAGTGGAGCGGCTATCCGGTGGCGCGCGACCGGCTGCTGCAGGCCATCGCCGAGCGCGCCCCCAACCGCACGGTGGCCATCACGGGCGACATCCACACCAACTGGGTGAACGAGCTGCGGCGCGGCTTCCTGCGCCCCGACCAGCCGGTGGTGGCGGCGGAGTTCGTGGGGACGTCGATCACCTCCGACGGCGACGGGCGCGACATCCCCGCCGAGCGGTGGGCCACGATGCAGCGGGAGAACCCGCACGTGCACTGGTACCAGAGCCGGCGCGGCTACGTGCACTGCCGGGTGGACCAGGGGGCGTGGCACACCGACTACCGGACGGTGCCGTACGTGCGGCAGCCCGACGCGCCGGTGGAGACCTCCACCCGGTGGCGCCTGGAGCACGGGCGCCCGGGGATCACGCGGGTGTGACCGCGCCGGCGGCGGGGCCCCACACGGGCCCCGCCGCTACTCCTGCCTGAGCAGGGCGCGGAACTCGGTGGTGGCCATGCGCCCACCGTCACGCAGCTCGTCCAGCACATGGTCGGCGTGGTCGTCGCTGCACCCCATGGCGCGCAGGCTGTGGTACGCCATGGCGTAGGCCAGCTCGCGCTCCCCCATGAGGGCGCGCTGCACCCCCATCCGCTCGAACAGCGCCTGCTCCTCGTCGCCGTGGGTGCGCACCACCACCTGCAGCGCGGCATTGGCCTCGCGGGCGCGCTCGATGACCACCTGCGCGTGATAGGGGTCGGGGGTGGCCACCACCAGCAGCCGCGCCGTGCCCGGGTGCGCCAGCTGCAGGATGTCGCGGCGCGTCGCGTCGCCGTAAATGGCCGGCACCCCCAGCGAGCGCATCACCTCCAGCGTGCGCCGGTCCTGCTCGACGGCCACGAAGGGGACGCCGCGCCGCTGCAACGCATCGCCGATGGTGCGCCCCACCCGGCCATACCCCACCAGGATGACGTGGTCGCGCGGCACGGCCTGATACACCGCCGTGGTGGCCACGCGCGGCTCCGTGGTGCGCTCCATGCGGTCGATGAGGCGGGGGAAGCGCGCCAGCCAGGTCGCCAGACGCTGGGCGCCGCGGTACAGCATGGGGTTGGCCACGATGGTCACCAGCGCCGCGGCGAGCACCAGGCTGCGCCCCTCCTCGGGGAGCACCCCCAGCGACACCCCCAGCCCGGCCATGATGAAGCTGAACTCCCCCACCTGCCCGAACGCCGCCCCCAGCCGCAGCGACGGCCCCACGGGGTGGCGCAGCAGCACCAGCAGCAGCGTCACCAGCACGCTGTTCCCCAGCAGCACCACGCCGGCGGTGGCCAGCACGCGCAGCGGCTGGTCCATGAGCACGCGCGGATCGATGAGCATCCCCACCGACACGAAGAACAGCACGGCAAAGGCGTCCTGGAAGGGGAGCGCGTCGGCGGCGGCCCGGTGGCTCAGGTCACTCTCGCCAATGACCATGCCGGCCACGAAGGCCCCAAGCGCCACCGAGATGCCAAACAGCCCCGCGGCCCCCAGCGCCACCCCCAGCGCCACCCCCAGCACCGCCAGCGTGAACAGCTCGCGCGACCCGGTGCGCGCCACGCGCGCCAGCAGCCACGGCACCGCGCGCCGCCCCACCAGCAGCATCCCCCCCACGAACGCCGCCATCTTGGCCAGCGTGGCCGCCAGCGCACCGGCCAGCGCCCGGCCGTCGGAGGGGGCACCGTCCCCCCCGCCACCGTCCAGCGCGCGCAGGAACACCGGCAGCAGCACCAGCACCAGCACCACCACGATGTCCTCGACGATCAGCCACCCCACGGCGATCCGCCCGTCCACGGCGTCCATCATGCCGCGGTCTTCCAGGGTGCGCAGCACCACCACGGTGGAGGCCACGCACAGCGAGATCCCGAACACCACCGCCGCCGCGGGCGTCCACCCCCAGCCGCGCGCCAGCGCAAACCCCAGCGCCGCCGCCACCGGCATCTGCACCAACGCCCCGGGCACCGCCACCCGCCGCACGCGCAGCAGGTCGCCGGGAGAGAAGTGCAGCCCCACCCCGAACATCAGCAGGATCACCCCCACTTCGGCCAGCTGCTGCGCCGCCGCCACGTCGGCCACGAACCCCGGCGAGTGCGGCCCCAGCACCACCCCCGCCACCAGGTAGCCCACCAGCGGCGGGAACCCCAGGCGGATGGCCAGAAAGCCCAGCAGGAAGGCGGCGGCAAAGGCGCCGGCGATGGTGAGGAGCAGCGCGGTGTCGTGAGGCATGGCAGGAAATGAACACCTCGAGGCACGGGATGTGCCCGACCCGCGGGCACGCGCCCCTCAGCGCGGAAAGGCGCCCCACCACATGAGGGCGATGTTGGCGGCCAGCAGGCACGCCGCCGTGGGGAGCTGTTCGCGAATGACCGAATGGCGCCCCGGGAGCTCCAGCAGCGCCGCCGGCACGAGGTTGTAGTTGGCCGCCATGGGGGTGCACAGCGTGCCGCAGTAGCCCGACAGCATCCCCAGCGCGCTCACCACCACCACGTCGCCGCCATGCTGCTGGACCACCAGCGGCAGCCCGATCCCGGCGGTCATCACCGGGAAGGCCGCAAAGGCGTTCCCCATGATGATGGTGAACAGCGCCATCCCCACGGCATAGGTGGTCACCGCCGCCAGCGGCGTCCCCACCGGAAGGTAGTCCCGGGCCACCTCGGCGATGACGGTCCCCACGCCGGCGGCCGCGAACAGCGCCCCCAGCGCCGCCAGCGCCTGCGGCAGCACCGCCGCCCACCCCACGGCGTCCAGCAGCCGCCGCGACTCGTCCAGCGGCGCGCGCGCCGGCGGACGCAGCAGCAGCAGCGCCGTGAGCAATCCGGCCACGGTAGCGGCCCCCAGCGCCACCTGCGTCCCCTGCTTGGGGAGGACCAGCGGCACCCCGCCCAGGGTCACCCCGGGGAGCCACAGTGCCCCCAGGTAGGTCACCACCGGCACCACCAGCACGGGGAGGAACAGGCGGTTCCCGATCCCGCGGTCCCCCTCGGGCTCCGGGGCAGGCGGGGCGGGCGACGCCGCCGCCGAACGCCCCTCCAACCCCCAGGTGGCCAGCCCGACCATGGCCAGCACCAGGCAACCGGCCCCCAGATCCCCCAGCTGGGGCCCCGCCACGAACAGCACGCCGTACCCGCCCCAGAACAGCGCCGCCCGCCACCGTCCGGGGGTGCGCGCGTGCCCCCACGCCACGCCCAGCAGCAGCACCCCCATCAGCAGGTACACCTGGTCCAGCGTGACCAGTGCCGGGCTCACGGCGCCTCCCCGGCGGCCGACGCGTCTGTCGCCGCCGGTGCCACGGCCACCGCCCGCGCCACCGCGCGGTCCAGCCACAGCAGCCGCGTGCCATGCACCGCCAGCGCCACCAGCGCCGTGGGGATCGCCCAGCGCGCCAGCTGCAGCGGCTCCACCAGGATGCCGTTCTGCTCCAGGAAGCCGCGGATGAGCAGGATGGCGCCGATGGCCACGAACACATCCTCGCCGAAGAAGAACCCGACATTGTCGGCGCTGGCCGCCAGGGCGCGCAGCCGGTGCCGCAGCCCCGTCGTCACCGTCCCCCCCGCCCGCTCGGCCATCCGCTCGGCCGCCCCTTCGGCCATGGGGGCCACCACCGGACGCACCATCTGCGCGTGCCCCCCCAGCGACACCAGCCCCAGCGCCGACGTCACCTGCCGCAGCGCCAGGTACGCCAGCAGCACGCGCCCGGGGGTGGCCGCCGGCACCTGCCGGATGAGCGCGCGCGCGCGCGCCCTGAGCCCGCCGCGTTCCACCAGGCCGATCACCGGCACCACCAGCCACACCAGCGCCACATACCGGTTCTCCACGAACGCCCGCCCGAAGGCGGCCACCACCTGCGGCAGCGACTGGCCGCTGGCCACCCCGGTGGCCATCCCGGCCACGGTCACCACCAGCAGCGCGTTGAGGCGCAGCGCGAACCCGGCCACGACGATGAGGATCCCGATGAGCGGCAGCATGGGGGAATTCTGCAGCCGGGGGCGCCCGCCCGTGTAGATTCGGGGACCACCGGGGGGACGTACCCTCGGCCGGACCCCTGCCCTTCCCGCCATGCCCCCCGCCTTCCGCTTTCGCGCCGCCCCCGCGGCCGCGATGATCCCCGCGCTGCTGGCCGCCCTCGTGGCGCCGCTCTCCCCGACAACCGCCCAACCCGCCGCCAAGCCCTCCCCCCTCATCGAGGAATCCGAGCGGCGCGCCCTGGCGGTCATGCCCAAGGTCGTCGCCTGGCGCCGCGACCTGCATGAGCACCCCGAGCTCTCCGGCGAGGAGGTGCGCACCGCCGCGCTGGTGGCCACCCATCTGCGCGCCCTGGGGATCGAGGTGCGCACCGGCGTGGGGGGGCACGGCGTGGTGGGGGTGCTGCGTGGCGGCAAGCCGGGGCCCGTGGTGGCGCTGCGCGCCGACATGGACGGCCTGCCGGTGGAGGAGCTGGTGGAGCTGCCGTTCAAGTCGCGCGTGAAGGGGAGCTACCGCGGCGCGCCGGTGGGGGTGATGCACGCCTGCGGTCACGACAACCACGTGGCGGTGCTCATGGGCGCCGCCGAGGTGCTGGCGGGGATGCGCGACCAGCTCCCCGGGACGGTGAAATTCGTCTTCCAGCCCGCCGAGGAGGGGCTCCCCAACGGGGGCACCGGGGCGGTGGAGATGCTCAAGGACGGCGTGCTGGAGAACCCGCGGGTGGACGCGATCTTCGGCATGCACGTGGGGAACGGCCCGCTGGGGCGGATCACCTACCGCCCCGGGCCGTCGATGGCCGCCTCCAACGGCTTCACCATCACCATCCACGGCAAGCAGACGCACGGCGCGATGCCCTGGGGAGGGACCGACCCCATCGTGGTGGCGTCGCAGGTGGTCACCGGGCTGCAGACCATCATGAGCCGGCAGGTGGACGTGAGCTCGGTGCCGGGGATCATCACCGTGGGGGCGTTCCAGGGGGGCGTGCGCGGGAACATCATCCCCGACAGCGTGGTGATGCTGGGGACCATCCGCACCTTCGACCAGGCCATCCGCGACGACGTCTTCCGCCGCGTGCACCGCACCGCGGAGCAGGTGGCCGCGGCCAGCGGCGCACGCGCGGTGGTGGTGATCGACAGCGGCAACCTGGTCACGCGCAACGACAGCGCCCTCACGCTGCGCATGGCCCCCACGCTGCAGCGCGCCGCCGGCGCGGCAGGGGCGGTGGTGGCGCCGCTGTGGACGGCGTCGGAGGACTTCTCGTGGTACCAGGACCGCATCCCCGGGCTGTTCTTCAACCTGGGGGTCACGCCGACGGACAGGGATTGGCGCACGCAGCCGGCCAACCACTCGCCGCTGTTCTTCGCCGACGAGGGGGCACTGCCCACGGGGGTGAAGGCGATGGCCGCGGTGGCCATCGACTACCTGGTGCAGGCGGGGCGCAAGTGAGCGCGCGCGCGAGGTCGCGGCGGCTGGCGCCACTCGTGGCCCCGCTGCTGGCCCCGCTGCTGGGGGCGTGCCAGCTGTCCTTTGGTGGCGGGACGGTGACCCCCGAGGCGGCGGCGCCTGCCGTGCAGGTGTACGACAGCCAGCGCGGGCGGGTGGTGGGGTGGTCGGCCATGGTGGAGCGGCTGGCGCAGGCCGACGTGGTGTTCCTGGGGGAGCAGCACGACGACCCCACCACGCATGCCGCGGAGGCGGCGGTGCTGGCGGCGCTGGGGGCGCGGCGTCCGGCCACGGTGCTGTCGCTGGAGATGTTCGAGCGCGACGTGCAGGGGCCGCTCAACGACTACCTCGCGGGGCGGCGCAGCGAGGCGGACTTCCTGGCGGCCTCGCGCCCCTGGGACCGCTACGCCACCGACTACCGCCCCATGGTGGAGTTGGCGCGCGTGCACGGCTGGCCGGTGGTGGCCGCCAACGTGCCGCGGCGGCTGGCTAGCGCGGTGAGCCGCCGCGGGCTGGCGCTGCTGGACACGCTCAACGCCACCGACCGCGGCTACACGGCGCAGGAGCACCAGTGCCCGCTGGGTGCCGATGCCTACTACGTGAAGTTCGCGGCCACCATGCAGGGGCACGGCGCCGGGGGCGGGCCGCCCACGGCCGCCGACGCGGCGCAGATGCAGGCGATGACGACCCGCTTCTACGAGGCGCAGTGCGTGAAGGACGAGGCGATGGCCGAGGCCATCGTGGCGGCGCTCACGCGCGGCGGGCGGGGCACGGTGGTGCTGCACGTGAACGGCGCCTTCCACAGCGACGAGGGGCTGGGGACGGCGGAGCGGGTGCGCCGTCGCATGCCCGCGGCCAAGGTGGTGGTGGTGTCGGCGGTGCCGGTGGCCGACCCGCTGCGCGCCAACGGCGAGGAGCACAAGGCCAAGGGCGACTTCATCCTGCTGGCCCGGGCACCGCGCAAGTAGCGCCCGCCCTGCGAGGTCCCGAACGCACACGGCGGGGTGGGGAGCGATCCCCACCCCGCCGTGTGTCATGCGGGAGTCGTCACGACCTGCCGCTTACCGCCGCCCCTCGTCCTCCTCGGGGGTGGTGGCGGTCCCGGAGCGGGCGCCCCCCACGTTCTCCACGCGCAGCCGGCTCTTGAGCACCGTGGTCCCCATCTGCAGCACCACGCCGTAGTCGCCCGTGGTGGCGGTGCTCCCGCCGCCAAAGCCCCCAAAGCCGCCACCACGCCCGCCCTGCGCCGGCGCGGGGAGCCCGATCAGCTCGAACACCTTCCGCACGGCGGGGGTACCCGCCGCGGCGCTCGCCTGCTGCAGCCGCTCGGCCATCTGCTGCGCCTGCGCGTTGCCCCCGCCACGCGCCACCGCCGCCTCGGCGGGACGCGCGCAGAACGGATCCCACTGCGTCATCGGCCGCTCGCAGGCGCCGGTCGCGCCGCGCCCGCCGCCACCGCCGCCACGACCGCCAAAGGCCGCCATCCCGCCCGTGGGCGGGGCCAGCAGCTGCCGCACCGTGGCCAGCGCCGCGCTGTCGTACTTGGCCGCCGCCAGCGAGTCCAGCACCTTGGGGGCGCGCACCGCCCGCAGGAGGCTGTCCCGCTTCTCGCTGGGGGAGAGCGGCGCGCGCGGCGCCGGCGCCGCGGCGACGGTGTACCCCCACGTCACCGTGTGCAGCCCCGCCGACGACGGCCCGGTGAGCGACGCCACCGTGTCCCCCATGGCGTTCACGATGCTGATGCGCGCCGGCCCCTGCCCGGCCTGCGTCACGCGGTAGCTGATGGCCGCGCCGTACGTTGGATTCGGCGTGGCGAAGAACCCTTGCGCATTGCCGTTGCCGCTGGCGGCGCGCGTGGGCCCCTCCCCCCACTGGAAGGCGGGCTTGGGGGTGAACAGGTGCGCGGGCTTGGCCGCCACCGCGGCGGTCATCTCCTGCAGCGGCGCAATGTCCACGATCCAGAAGCCGCGCCCGTGCGTGGCGGCGATCAGCTCCTTGTCGCGCGGATGCACCTGCAGGTCGTACACCGGCACGCTGGGGAGCCCCGCCATGAAGCGGGTCCAGCTCCCCCCCTGGTCCAGCGACACGTACACGCCGAGGGAGGTGCCGGCGTACAGCAGCCGCGGGTTGGCCGGGTCCTCGCGCACCACGTGCAGGAAGTCCCCGGGGCCGCCGGACGGGAGCCCGGCCGCGATGGAGCGGAAGCTGCGCCCGCCGTCGGTGGTGACATACAGGTACGGCGTGAAGTCACCGTTCCGGTGGTTGTCGTAGGCCACGTAGAAGGTGTTGGTGTCGTGCGCCGAGGCCTCCACGCGCGTCACGTACACCTCGCCGCCGTTCGGGAGCCCGGGGACGCGCGCCGAGAGGTTCTCCCAGGTGGCGCCGTCGTTGCGGGTCATCCAGAGGTGGCCGTCGTCAGTCCCGGCCAGCAGCAGCCCCGGCTTCACCGGGCTCTCGTCGATGGCCACGATGGTGCCGTACGTCTCGGCGCCGGTGGCGTCCAGCGTGATCCCGCCGGTGAGCCGCAGCGCCGTGTCCAGCTTGGCCGCCAGCTGCCGCGACAGGTCGGGGGAGATGACCTGCAGCTCCTCGCCGCGCTTGGTGGACTTGAGCAGGCGGTTGCCGGCGAAGTACACCACCGCGGGGTTGTGCGGCGACAGGAAGAACGGGGAGTTCCAGTTGTAGCGGAGCGACAGCGCCACCGAGTCGGCCTTCTGCCTCGCGCGCAGCGCGGCGATGGCCGCCTGCTGCGCCTTGGTGGCGGGCACCAGCGGGTCGCCGCGCACGATGGCGATGCTGTCCTCCCACCGGCGGTACGTGGGCTGCCACTGCGGCTTGGCGAAGCCCATCCGCTCGCCGGTGCGCAGGTTGACGCGCGAGACGTTCCCCCCCTGCGACTCGCCGTACACGATGTCCGGGTCGGTGGGGTCCATGGCGGCGTAGAAGCCGTCGCCGCCGGCGATGGTGAACCAGTAGCCCAGCGGCGTGGTGGCCGCGCGGCGCCGGCTGGGGCCGCACCAGGTGCCGTTGTCCTGCGCGCCGCCGCAGATGTTGTACGGCACGGCGTGGTCGAACGCCACCTCGTAGAACTGCGCGATGGGGAGGTTCTGCGGCTGCAGGAAGTTCCCGCCGGCATCATACGTGATCGCCACGCCGCCGTCGTTGGCCAGGAACCACCGCTGCGGGTCATTGGGGTCGATCCAGATGCCGTGGTCGTCCACGTGCACCTGCTGCGCCGCGTTGCGCGAGGTCTTCCCGCCGTCCTCCGACAGCTGCAGCTCCGTGCTGGAGAAGTACACGCGGTCGGGGTTGCGCGGGTCGGAGCGCACCTGGCTGTAGTAGAAGGGGCGCACGTTGATGTTGTTCATCTGCGCCCACGTCTTCCCGCCGTCGGTGCTCTTCCAGAGGCCGTTCAGCTTGGGCGACCGCTCCGGCACCAGCTCGGCCAGCGTCCTGGCCGCCGACGCCTCGATCATCATGTACATGACGTCGGGGTTGGCGCGATTGATGTCCAGGCTCATGCGCCCCTTGATCCCCGCCGGGAAGCCGCCGCCGGTCACCTCGGTCCACGTGTCGCCGCCGTCGGTGCTCTTCCACAGCGCCGAGCCGGGGCCGCCGCTGAACAGCGAGTACGGCGAGCGGCGCCGCTCCCAGCTGGTGGCGAACAGCACGTTCGGGTTGGCCGGGTGCATGGCCACGTCCACGAACCCCGCCTTGTCGCTCACGAACTTCACCAGCTGCCACGTCTTCCCGCCGTCCTTGGTGCGGTACAGCCCGCGCTCGGGGTTGCTGCGCCACGCCGCGCCCAGCGCCGCCACGTACACGATGTCGGGGTTGGTGGGGTGCACCACGATGCGCCCGATGTGCTCGGTCTTCTCCAGCCCCATGGGGGTCCAGGTGAGGCCGCCGTCGGTGGACTTGAAGATCCCGCCGCCGGGCTCGATGGAGTTGCGCGAGTTGGGCTCGCCGGTGCCGGCCCACACCTGCTGGGTGTCGCTGGGGGCGATGGCCAGCATCCCCATGGAGATCACCCGCTTGTCGTCAAACGTGGGGCGCCAGGTGATGCCGTTGTTGGTGCTCTTCCAGATGCCGCCGCCGGCCGCGGCCACGAAGACGGTCTTGGAGGGGCTGGGGATGCCCACCACGTCGGAGAGGCGCCCCATGAAGTTGGCAGGGCCCACGGTGCGCCAGCGCATGCCGGCCACGGTGGCGGAGTCCAGCCCGGCAGCCTGGGCGTGGACGGCCCCGGGGAGGGCGGTCGCCACCGCGGCCAGCCAGGGGAGAAGACGGGATCGGCTCATGTCGGGAAGAAGGGAAAGTGGAAAAACGGAGGGTCCCGGTAGAGAACGGATAGCCCCCCGCCCCCGTTCGGCGCCATCTTTCAGGGATGGCCTCCGTCCCCATTCCCACCCGCGGCATCGCCGCCTTCGCCCCCACCGCTCCCCTCGGCCCCTGGGACTTCACCCGCCGCCCGGTGGGCCCCCGCGACGTGCGGGTGGCCATCGACTACTGCGGCATCTGCCACTCCGACGTGCACACGGTGCGCGGCGAGTGGGGCCCCATCACGTACCCGCTGGTCCCCGGGCACGAGATCGTGGGGCGGGTGGCCGAGGTGGGGAGCGCGGTCACCCGCTGGCAGGTGGGGGACCGCGTGGGGGTGGGGTGCATGGTGGCCAGCTGCCGCCAGTGCGGCCCCTGCGCCCAGGGGCTGGAACAGTACTGCGATGCCGGCTTCACCGACACCTACAACGGGCGCGACCTGGTGTCCGGCGGGGTCACGCAGGGCGGCTACAGCGACACGATCGTGGTGGACGACCACTTCGTGCTGCGCGTCCCCGAGGGGCTGGACGCGGCCGCGGCCGCGCCGCTGTTGTGCGCCGGGATCACCACCTGGTCGCCGCTCACGCACTGGGGCACCGGCCCCGGGAAGCGGGTGGGGGTGGTGGGGATTGGCGGGCTGGGGCACATGGCGGTGAAGCTGGCGTCGGCGCTGGGGGCCGAGGTGGTGGCCATCACCCGTTCCGCCGCCAAGGCCGCCGAGGCGCGCCGGCTGGGGGCGCACGACGCCGTGGTGGCCACCGAGGCGGGGGCCCTCAAGGCGCACCGCACCTCGCTGGACCTCATCATCGACACCGTGGGCACGGGGCACGACCTGGAGCCGCTGGTGGGGCTCCTGCGCATGCACGGCACCCTCTGCCTGGTGGGCGGGGCCCCCGAGCCGCACTCGGCGGTGCGCGCCTTCTCGCTCATCGGCAAGCGGCGCTCCATCGCGGGGTCGCTCATCGGCGGCATCGCCGAGACGCAGGCCATGCTGGATTTCTGCGGGGCGCGGGGGATTGCGTCGGACGTGGAGCTGGTGGGGGTGGACGGCATCAACGCCGCCTACGAGCGGGTGGTGAACGCCGACGTGCGGTACCGCTTCGTGATTGACCTGGCCACGCTGGACGGCTGGCGCTGATGGACGCCGCCGCCGCGGCGGCGTGGCTGGCGGCGCACCGCGGGCGGGGGGCGCCGCTGGCGGAGGCGCTGGCGTGCTTTGACGCG
Organism: Gemmatimonadaceae bacterium; assembly: GCA_040380205.1. Lineage (GTDB taxonomy): Bacteria > Gemmatimonadota > Gemmatimonadetes > Gemmatimonadales > Gemmatimonadaceae > Gemmatimonas. Next base: position 19,553 of record JBEIJM010000013.1, on the reverse strand, counting down.
CTGGCCGCGGTGGCGTGCGACGAGATGCTGGGGGAATGGGACGGCGAGGAGTTCCCCACCGGGCACCCCATGGACGGGCTGCTGCGCGCGCACGCGTGGCGCGGCAAGACCTTTGTGGACGCCGAGCGGGTGCACCCGCTGGTGTTCGCGCGGGGGGATGGGACGCGCTTTGCGGTGGACCCGCGGCGGATCCCCATGGGGCTGGCCCCGCACCGGTGGCTGGCGCAGTCGTGGCCTGCGCGGATGGCGGTGCGGCTGCTCATGCCGCTGCTGCGCACCGCAACGCCGCGCGCGCGGCTGCGCATGGTGACCTGCCGCGGGGTGGCCACGGCGTCCATGGTGTACGACCACCTGCCCATCATCGACAGCTTCCGGCGGGTGGACGCCGACACGCTGCTGGGGCTCATGGACCGGCGGGGGGAGCCGGCGCCGTTCGTGTTCGTGCTGCGGCGGCGCGGGGGCGCGGCGGCGGCATAGATTGGGGGGACCCCCAACTCCGAGGAGCCCCCGATGCGCGTGATGCAGGTCCTGATGGTGCTGCTGGCCATCGCCACCGTGGTGGCGCTGGTGGTCTCCGCGACGATGTAGCGGACAGGGTGCCGCCTACCGCCCCTCCTTCAGCCGCGCCAGCCGCTCCAGCGCCGCCTGCAGCGTGGCCTCGCGCTTGGCGAAGTGGAAGCGGATGTAGCGGTGCTCCGGCTCGCGGAAGAAGCTGGAGCCCGGCACGCCGGCCACCCCCACCTCCTTGATGAGCCACTCCGACGCCTCGGTGTCGGTGGCAAAGCCCAGCGGCGAGATGTCCACCATCACGTAGTACGCCCCCTGCGGCTCGGTGTACGTGAGCCCCGTGCGCGCCAGCCCCTCCAGGAAGAGCGTCCGCTTGGCGGTGTACTGCGCCGTCATGTCGTCGTAGTAGCTCCGCGGCAGCTCCAGCGCCGCGATGGCCGCCTCCTGCAGCGGCGCGGCGGCCCCCACGGTGAGGAAGTCGTGCACCTTGCGCGCCTGCTTGATCGCCGCCGGCGGCCCCTGCACGTACCCCAGCCGCCACCCGGTGATGGAGTACGTCTTGGAAAGCGAGTTGCACACCAGCGTGCGCTCGTACGCCCCCGGCAGCGTGTGCGTGTACACGTGCGTGTGCGGCGCGTACACGATGTGCTCGTACGGCTCGTCGGTGATGATCCACGCATCGTGCGCCTCGGCCAGCGCCACGATGGCCTCCAGCTCGGCGCGCGTGAACACCTTCCCCGTGGGGTTGCCGGGGTTGCACACCACGATCGCCTTGGGCCCCTGCGCGAACGCGGCCTTGAGCGCGTCCAGGTCGAGCCCGTAGTCGGGGGGCGCCAGCGGCACGTGAATGGGCTCCGCCCCCGACAGGATGGCGTCGGCCGCGTAGTTCTCGTAGAAGGGGGAGAAGACGATGACCTTGTCCCCCGGATTGCACGCCGTCATCATGGCGGCCATCATCGCCTCGGTGCTCCCGCAGGTCACCACCAGGTGCGCCTCGGGGTCCACCGGCATGCCGGTGAACATGCCGATCTTGCGCGCCAGCGCGTCGCGGAAGCGCGGGTCGCCGTAGGTGACGGCGTACTGGTGCGACGGACCGCGCGCGGCGCGCTCCAGCGCGGCCAGCAGCACCTCGGGGGGATCGAAGTCGGGGAACCCCTGCGAGAGGTTCACGGCCTGGTGCTGGTTGGCCAGGCGGGTCGTGGCGCGGATCACCGACTCGGTGAAGCCGGCAAGGCGGGTGGCGGTGGCAGGCATGGCGCAGAAGATAGCCCCCGGAATCCCGCCCGCATGCCCCTCCGCATGCCCCTCCGCATTCCCCCCCCGCCCCCCCGGCGCTACCTTCGCGCCATGTCCGCCTCCCACCCCCGCCCGGCGGCGCGCGCCGCCGCCATGCCCTCCCGGGCCCTCTGGCTCATCAGCGGCTCGGGGCTCCTCCCCTTCCTGGTGTGCCTGGCGCTCGCCTACGGCGTCCCCGCCCTGCGCGAAGCCGCGGTGCGCACCTTCCTCACCTACGCCGCCCTCACGCTCACCTTCCTGGGGGGCGCGCGCTGGGGGGCGGAGCTGCACCGCGCCCCCGACCACCCGCACCTCCCGCGGCTGGTGGCCTCGGCCATCCCCTCCTGCGTGGCGCTGGGGGCGCTGCTCCCGCAGACGCCGCCGCTGGTGGCGCTGGGGCTGCTGGTGTGCTCCAGCGCCTGGCAGCTGGGGTGGGACCTCACCGCGTCGCAGGCGGGCCACCTGCCCCGGTGGAACGCCCGCCTGCGCACGGTCATGACGATGCTGGGGACCGCCTGCCTGCTGGCGCTCATCCCGGTGCTGGCATGACCGCGCCCGTGCGCCCCGCCCAACCGGCGCCGGACCAGGCGGTGGCCGAGCAGGCCTACGGGATCGCGCTGCGCCGGCTCCTCCCGCTGCTCTTCGGCTGCTACATCGTGGCGTACCTGGATCGGGTCAACGTGGGGTTCGCCAAGCTGCAGATGGCGCAGAGCCTTGCCTGGTCCGACGCCGTTTTCGGTTTTGGCGCCGGCATCTTCTTCCTGGGGTACTTCCTCTTCGAGGTCCCCAGCAACCTGCTGCTGGAGCGCGTGGGCGCGCGTCGCTGGATCGCGCGCATCATGATCAGCTGGGGGGTGGTGTCGGGAACGTTTGCCGTGGTGGACCAGATCCCCTGGGGGCCGCTGCCAGCGTGGTTCGGCGTGGAGCCCGCGGTGTTCGGCTTCTACCTGCTGCGCTTCCTGCTGGGGGTGGCCGAGGCGGGGTTCTTCCCGGGGATGATCCTGTACCTCACGTACTGGTTTCCCGGTGCGCGGCGCACGCGCGTGGTGGCGCTGTGCATGACCGCCATTGCCGTGGCCAACGTGGCGGGGGCGCCGCTGTCGGGGGCCATCATGCAGGGGCTGGACGGCGCCGCCGGGTGGAGCGGCTGGCGGTGGCTGTTCGTGCTGGAGGCCGCCCCGTCGGTGCTCATGGGCTTCGTCATCCTGCGCTTCCTGCCGGACGGGCCCGCGCAGGCCGCGTGGCTGGCCCCCGCGCAGCGCGCCGCGATCACCGCGGCGCTGGCCGCCGATCATCCCCCCGCGGGGGAGGCCACGGCGCACCGCGCCATGGACGCCCTGCGCAGCGGGCGCGTGTGGGCGCTGGCGCTGGTGTACCTCTCCTCCACGCTGTCGCTGTACGGGATCAACTTCTGGATGCCCACGCTCATCCAGGAGCTGGGGATCGCTCCCACCGACTACCTCACGGTGGGGCTCCTCTCCATGATCCCGTGGGGGACCGCGGGGGTGGCCATGGTGTGGGTGGGGAGCCACTCCGACCGCACCGGCGAGCGCCGCTGGCACGTGGCGGGGTCGCTGTTCGCCATCACGGCAGGGCTGCTGCTGCTCATTGCGGCGGGGCGCGCGGTGGTGCCGTCACTTCTGGCGCTGGCGCTGGTGGCCAGCGGCGTGCTGGCGTTCGTCGCCGTCTTCTGGTCCATCCCCACCGCCTTCCTGCGGGCCTCGGCGGCCGCCGCCGGCATCGCGTGGATCAACTCCGTGGGAAACCTGGGCGGACACTTCGGCCCCGACCTCATCGGCCGCATCCGCACCGCCACCGGCAGCGCCACCGGGGCGTTTCTCTTCCTGGCGGCGATGGCGCTGCTGGGGGCGACGCTCACGCTGTGGGTGACGCGGCCCGCAGCGACGGCGACCACGGCGACGTCGCCGACGCGCTGACTCCCGGACCATCGAGAGCGCACTCCGGCGCCGCGCGCCGCCCCCGCACCCCGCACCACACCACCAGCGCCAGCACGGCGGCGTCCACGGCGCCGAAAAGCGCCGCCGCCCCCACGGCCTTGTGCCCGCCGCCGAGGTGCGTGCAGGCGCCCAACAGGAGCCCGGCCGCGGCGGCGCCGCCGGTCAGTCGCAGCAGCCGCATCCCATGGTCGCGTGGCCGGCGCGGCATAGGCGGCGGTGGGGGTTCGCTGCGCCACGCCCACAGCAGGCGGCGGTGGGCGATGCGGCGCCACATCCACAGGGCGGCCACGGTCCCCCCCAGCGTCCCCCACAGTTGCAGCGCGTCGTGCAACGGCACCGCCCCGCCCGGATGGGGGACCGGGGTGCGCAACCACGGCAGATGCGGCACCAGCCACCCCGAATGATTGCCGTGCGTGACGCCGTCCAGCAGCACGTGCGACATTCCCCCCACCCACCCCGACACGGCCACCGACCCCCACCCGCGCCATCCCTGGGGTGCGCGCAGCGCCGCGAGGTCGTGCAGCCGCCACGGGCCTGCATCCCGCAGGTACGGCAGGGCGTGCGGCACCAGCTGCGCCGTGACCAGCCAGGTCAACACCATCGTGACCGGTACGGTGAACCACAGCTGCGCCCCCACCGTGTGGCTCACCAGCCAGTCGTGGTCCAGCCGGGCGATGAACTCCAGGTCGGGAGCCATGCTCCCCAGCACCAGGGCCACGCCGCTGAAGCGGCGAGGCCAGCGGGCCTTCAGCGGAAAAACCACGGCCTGGTGCGCAAGAATGGTGGCGGGCAGTCGGGGCTCCGGTTGACGGGACCCCGGCAGGATGGCCCCGTCCCTTCACGAATGCTTCACGACCGCGTGACGCCCCCGCCAAGGGGACGCCACGCGGTCGCAACGCCCGCCGCCGGCCCGCGGCCCCGGCGCCCCCTACGCGTGCGCCGCCCAGCTGGTCTCGCCGGGGGTGTACGGCACGCAGGGATCAAACCGCCCCGGCGTCTCCGCGTACCGCATCGCCTTGGTGTACCCCACCTCCGAGGTGAAGAACCCGAGGCACGCCAGCTCCTTCATCATGCGGAAGTGGTGGGTGGGCTCCTCCCCCTTCTTCCCCTTCATGTACGCGTGCTGCTCCGCGTCCAGCGTCTCCACCACCGCCAGCCGCTGCGCCGGCGTGGCGTCCATGAACCCGACGCCATGCGCCGCGCGGCACGCCGCGTCCACCTTGGCCATCCCCTCGCGAAAGACCTTCTGGTCCCCGGGGGTGTAGCAGTCGGTCACCATCACCGCCATGAAGGGGCCGCACCCGGCCGCCTTCGCCCCGGGGGACTTCTCCGTGTCGGGGAGGATGGTGTCGGCCACCTCGGCCAGGAACGCCTGGTCGGCCGGCGTGAAGGCGCCGATGCTCCCGTCCGCCCCCGCGGCCACCGGCGCGCGGTCGCCGGCGCACGCCGTCAGCAGCGCGCTCCCCCCCACGAACGCCGTCCCCCCCAGCAGCATCGCCACCACGCGGATCGCCTCGCGGCGGTCCATCCCCGCCGCGGCCACGCCGTTCTTGTCGAAGTCCTGCGTCTCGCGCGCCACGGGGCCTCCTAAAGGTTGCGGCGCTTCAGCTCCGCCACGGCGAAGTCCGCCGCGCGCGCCGTGAGCGCCATGTACGTGAGCGACGGGTTCACCGCCGCGGAGGACGTCATGCACGAGCCATCGGTGACGAACACGTTGGGGGCGTCCCACACCTGGTTGTTGGCGTTGAGCACCGAGGTCTTGGGATCGCGCCCCATGCGCGCGGTCCCCATCTCATGGATCCCCATCCCCACCGTGTAGCCGGCGTCCCACGCGGAGACGTCCTTCGCGCCGGCCGCCTCCAGCATCTCGGCCATGTCGTTCATCATGTCCTTGCGCATCAGCCGCTCGTTCTCGCCGATGTCGCAGTCGATCTTGGGCACCGGGAGCCCCCACTTGTCCACCTTCTCGGGGTCCAGGCTCATCTTGTTGTTGTGGTCGGGGAGCATCTCGCCGAAGGCCGTGCCGCCAATCCCCCACCCGCCGGGCTGCGCCATGGCGTCCTTGAACGCCCCGCCCACCCCGAGCTCCGCCACCGCACGCCCCCAGCCGTCGCGGCTGGCGCTCCCCTGATAGCCGAAACCGCGCAGGTAGTCGCGCTTGTCGCCGAACAGGTTGCGGTAGCGCGGGATGTAGAAGCCCGTGGGACGGCGGCCGTAGTAGTACTGGTCGTCCAGCCCCTCCAGGCGCCCCGACGCCCCCAGGCGGAAGTGGTGGTCCATGAGGTTGTGCCCCAGCTCCCCCGAGCTGCTCCCCAGCCCGCCGGGCCACACGTCGGTGGCCGAGCGCATCAGCAGCCACGTGCTGTTGATGGTGGAGGCGCAGAGAAAGATCACCTTGGCGGTGTACTCGGTGCTGGCGTTGGTGGTGGCGTCGATCGCGCGCACCCCCGTGGCCCGCTTGGCGTCCTTGTCGTACAGCACCTCGCTGACGAGCTGGAACGGCTTGAGCGTGAGACGCCCCGTGGCCTTGGCAAAGGGGAGCGTGGACGACTGCGAGCTGAAGTAGCCGCCGAAGGGGCACCCCAGCCAGCAGGCGTCGCGCGACTGGCAGGCGTTGCGCCCCGGCAGCGCGCGCGTGGCGTTGGCGGCGCGCCCGATGATCAGGCGCCGCTTGCCGCCGTACGCCTTGAGCAGCTTGCCGGCCACCAGCTCCTCGCCGCAGTTGAGCGGCCACCCCGGCTGGAACTTCCCGTCGGGGAGCTGCGCGAGCCCCTCCGCGGTGCCGGAGATGCCGGCGTGCGTCTCCACGTAGTCGTACCAGGGGGCGATGTCCCGGTAGCGGATGGGCCAGTCCACCGCGAGGCCGTCCTTGGCGTTGGCCTCGAAGTCGAAGTCGCTGAAGCGGTAGCTCTGGCGCCCCCACGTGAGCGAGCGCCCCCCCACGTGGTAGCCGCGGTACCAGTCGAAGCGCCGCACCTCGGTGTACGGGGAGTCCTTTTCGCTGGCCCAGAAGTCGAGGTTCTTCTCGTTGAGCGGGTAGTCGCGCTTGAGCACCGGGTAGTCGGCGATCATCTGCTGCGTGCGCCCGCCGCGGTGCGGGTACTCCCAGGGCCCCTTGGTGGCGTTGGGGTAGTCCTTGATGTGCTCGATGTTGCGCCCGCGCTCGAGCAGGAGGACCGTGAGCCCCTTCTCGGTGAGCTCCTTGGCGGCCCAGCCGCCGGAGATGCCGGAACCCACGACGATGGCGTCGTACTGCGTGGTCTTTGGAGCCTGCACGGCGTCCTCCAGAAGGGACTGGCGGGGGAGGCGGGGGGCACTGCGCGAACGCACGGAACGTTGCGGAAAATGCAAAGCGGACCGCCCGTGCGCGACCGTCCCCGCCCCCGCCCCCCTTGACGCCCGCGCCGCCGGGGGAAGTTTGGGGGATGATTCCCTGCCGACCCTTCCGCCCCGCCGCCCTGCTGCTGGCGGCCGCCCTGCTGGGCGCCTGCGCCTCGCGCCCCGCCGCCGTCACCTACATCCACCCCGACGGCCCCCCGGCCAACCCCTTCTCTCCCGCGGTGCAGGTGGGGAACCTGGTGTTCGTCTCCGGCACGCTGGGGACCGCCAAGGACGGCACCCTGGTGCCGGGGGGGATCACGGCCGAGACGCGGCAGGTGCTGGAGAACATCAAGGGGGTGCTGGCCGCGGCGGGGCTGGGGATGGACCGCGTGGTGCAGTGCACCGCCTTCCTGGCCGACCTGGCCGAGTGGCCGGCCATGAACGCCGTGTATCGCAGCTATTTCCCCAACGGGAAGTTCCCCGCGCGTGCGGCGGTGCAGGCCACGCTGCTCTTCGGCGCCCGCGTGGAGCTGCAGTGCACCGCCGCCCGGTAGCCCCCATGCCCGTCCCTGCCTCCCGCTCCATGCCCCACGCCCCTGCCATGCGCCGCCTCGCCGCGCTCCTCCCCGCCGCCCTCGTGGCGGCCGCCTGCCGCCCCGCCCCGGCGCAGGTGGCGGCCCCCGCGCTCCCCTCCGCCTACGTCATCGCCGACGGGCAGGCGCAGGTCGTCCCCGCCTTTGCCGACACGACGCGCTGGATCCGCGAGCGCCTCTGGGTGGAGACGGAGTTCGACTCCGACTACGATGGCAAGCGCGACCGCGTGCACGTGGACGTCACCCGTCCGGGCCCCACCGCCACCGGGCTCAAGGTTCCCGTGGTGTACGAGACCAGCCCGTACTTTGCCGGCACGCTGGGGGACGACCCGGTGTTCTGGCCCGTGGAGCAGGAGCTGGGCGCCGAGCCCCCGCGCCGCCGCCTGGGCACGGGGGTGCCCTTCCGCCCCGGGCGCACCATGATTGCCGCGTCGCAGGTGCGCGCGTGGGTGCCGCGCGGCTTCGCCGTGGTGCACTCCGAGTCGCCGGGCACCGGGCTGTCGCAGGGGTGCGTCACCATCGGCGGGATGAACGAGTCGCTGGCCCCCAAGGCGGTCATCGACTGGCTCAACGGCCGCGCCCGCGGCTTCACCACGGTGGACGGCGACACCGAGGTGCGCGCCGCCTGGGCCACCGGCACCGTGGGGATGATCGGCACCTCCTTCAACGGCACCCTCCCCGTGGCGGTGGCCACCACCGGCGTGCGGGGGCTGGCGGCCATCATCCCGGTGGCCCCCAACAACTCGTACTACCGCTACTACCGCAGCCACGGGCTGGTGCGCGCCCCCGGGGGCTACCTGGGGGAGGACGTGGACGTGCTGTACGACTTCGTGCAGAGCGGCAACCCGGCCACCCGCGCCACCTGCGACGCCCGCGTGCGCGACGCGATCATCACCGCCGGCATCGACCGCCGCACGGGCGACCTGAGCGACTTCTGGACCGGGCGCGACTACCTGCTGCAGGCCGGGGGCATCCGCGCCGCCATGCTCACGGCGCACGGCTTCAACGACTGGAACGTGATGCCGTCGCACACCACGCTCATGGCGGAGGCGGTGCGGAAGAACGGCGTGCCGGTGCAGATGTACTTCCACCAGGGCGGGCACGGCGGCGAGCCCCCGATGGCGCTGATGAACCGCTGGTTCACGCGCTACCTGCTGGGCGTGCAGAACGGCGTGGAGCGCGACCCCAGGGCGTGGGTGGTGCGCGAGGGGGCCAACCGGCTCCAGCCCACCCCCTACCCCGACTGGCCCAACCCCGCCGCGGCCGCGGTCACGCTGCACCCGGGGCGCGGCGGGAGCGCGATGGGCGGGCTGGCGCTGGCCGCCGGCGGCGGCCAGGGGACGGAGACGCTCACCGACGACGTGGCATTCACCGGCGCGCAGCTGGCGCGCGCGGCCACCTCCCCCAACCGCCTGCTGTACGCCACGCCGGTGCTCACCGCCCCGGTGCACCTCTCCGGCACGGCGCGGGTATCGCTCACCGTGGCGGCCAACCGCCCCGCCACCAACCTGTCGGTGTGGCTGGTGGAGCTGCCGTTCCCCGACAGCGTCACGCGCGCGGCGCCCAATGGCGGGATCATCACCCGCGGCTGGGCCGACCCGCAGAACGCCCGCTCGCTGCGCACCAGCGAGCCGCTGGTGCCCGGGCGGCCGGTCACGGTGACCTTTGACCTGGAGCCCGACGACCAGATCATCCCGGCGGGCAAGCGGATCGGGCTGCTGGTGTTTGCCAGCGACCGCGAGTTCACGCTCTGGCCCGCCCCCGGCACGCAGCTCACGCTGGACCTCGACCGCAGCTCGGTCTCCCTCCCCGTGGTGGGGGGGCGCGCCGCGCTCCGCTGGTGACCCGCATGCTCCCGTTCACCGCTGCGCACGCCATGCCCCGTCTGCGCCTTCCGCACGCCGCTGCCCGCGCCGCCACCGTGCTGAGCGCCTTCGCGCTCCCCGCCCTGCTTGCCGCGCAGGGCGCCCCCGCCGCCGCGCCGGCCGCCCCGCCAATGGCCGAGGACGCGCGCGTCCACGCGCTGGTGGCCGCGTCCTCGGCGCAGCGCATCGAGCGCGACATCCGCACCCTGGTGGGGTTCGGCACGCGCCACACCCTGTCCGACACCCTGTCGGCCACGCGCGGCATCGGCGCCGCGCGCCGGTGGATCCACGCGGAGTTCACGCGCATCAGCGCCGCCTGCGGCGGCTGCCTCGAGGTGCGCTATGTGGCCGACGTGCAGAAGGGGGACCCGCGCGGGCGCATCCGGCAGGACGTCAACATCGTGAACGTGGTGGCCATCCTGCGCGGGCGCACCGAGCCCGGGCGGTTCGTGCTGCTCAGCGGCGACATCGACTCGCGCGTGACCGACGTCATGAACGCCACCGCCGACTCCCCGGGCGCCAACGACAACGCCAGCGGCATCGCAGCCATCCTGGAGGCGGCGCGGCTGCTCAGCGCGCACCGTCCCAACGCCTCGGTGGCCTTCGCCGCGCTCTCCGGCGAGGAGCAGGGGCTGTTCGGCGGCGAGATCCTGGCGCGCGTGGCCAAGCAGGAGGGGTGGCGCCTCGACGCGGTGATCAACAACGATATGGTGGGGAACATCCGCGGCATCGACGGCACCATCGACAACACGCGGGCGCGCGTCTTCGCCCCGGGGCTGGCCCCCGACACGCCGGCGGCGGAGCTGCGTCGCATCTTCACCAACGGCGGCGAGCTGGACACCCCCGCGCGGCAGCTGGCGCGCTACATCGACACCGTGGCCGACCGCTACTTCCCCAACCTCGACGTGGAGATCATCTACCGCCTCGACCGGTACGGCCGCGGCGGGCACCACACCCCCTTCTTCAACGCCGGCTTCCCCGCCGCGGTCCGCCTCATGGAGGCGCACGAGGACTACACGCGGCAGCACCAGGACCTGCGCACGGAGAACGGCATCGCCTACGGCGACGTGCTGGAGGGGGTGGACTTCCGCTACGCCGCCGCCATGACGGCGCTGGACGCGGCCACGCTGCTGTCGCTGGCGTGGGCCCCCGCGGCCCCCGACTCGGTGCGCATCACCGGCGCCGTGCAGCCCTCGGCCACGCTGCGCTGGGCCGCCTCCCCCTCCCCCGACGTGGCCGGCTACCGGATCTACTGGCGCAAGCCCTCCGAGGTGAACTGGACGCGCAGCCGCTACGTGGGGAACGTCACGCGGCACACGCTGGAGGGGGTCATCATCGACAACTACTTCTTCGGCGTGGCGGCGGTGGGGAAGAACGGGCAGGAAAGCCTGGTGGCGTTCCCGCGATGAGCGCCGTGCGGCGGGTGATGGTGCTGGCGCTGGTGGCGGGGTGGGCAGGCACGGCCGGGGCGCAGGGGAGCACGCCGGCGACCGCGCGCCCCGACACCACGCTGCCGCGCGTGCTGGTGATCGCCACCGGCGGCACCATCGCCGGGGTGCAGGACGCCCCGGGGACGCTGGGGGGCTACCGCGCCGGCACGCTGTCCGCGGAGCAGGTGGTGGCGTCGGTGCCGGAGCTGGCGCGGCATGCGCGGGTGGAGGCGGAGCAGTTCAGCAATGTGGCGAGCACCAACATCACTCCCGCCATGTGGATGGGGCTGGCGCGGCGCATCAACGCCGTGCTGCGCGAGCGCCCCGAGCTGGCCGGCGTGGTGGTCACGCACGGCACCGACCGGCTGGAGGAGACGGCGTTCTTCCTGTACCTCACCGTGCGCAGCGACAAGCCGGTGGTGGTGGTGGGCGCGCAGCGGCCGGCCACCGGCATCAGCCCCGACGGCCCCATGAACCTGCTGTCGGCGGTGCGCACCGCGGCGTCGCCGCAGGCGGTGGCCAAGGGGGTGCTGGTGGTGATGGACGAGCGCATCCTCTCGGCGCGCGAGGTGCGCAAGCAGTACCAGCGCGTGGGCGGCTTTGACGGCGGCGAAATGGGGATGCTGGGGCTGGTCACCGCCGGCGGCCCGGAGTTCTACTTCGCCCCCGCGCGGCGGCGCGGCCCGGCCAGCGAGTTCGACCTGGCGGGGGTGGACTCGCTGCCACGGGTGGAGCTGGTGTTCTCCTACCCCGGCGGCACGGGCCCCACCTTTGCCACGCCCCCCGTGGGGGTGGTGGTGGCCACCACCGGGTTCGCGCCGTCGGAGACGGCGGCGTTTCGCGCGCTGCGCGAGCAGGGGGTGGTGCTGGTAACGGCGTTTCCGTCGGGGGACAACGCCACCGGGGCGCCGCGCGCGGGGGGTGGGGGCGCTCCACCGCGTGCCGACTCGGCGGTGGCGGCGGCCGCGCCCGCGCGCCCGCTGGCCCCGTCGATTGCCGCGCAGCACCTCACGCCGCAGAAAGCGCGCATCCTGCTGATGCTGGCGCTCACCCGCAGCCGCGACGCGGCCGCGCTGCAGCGGATGTTCCGGGAGTACTGATCGAGAGTCGGTCGCGGCGACTATCGCTCGTCGCCCGGGGCAGGCGGGCGATCGGCCACCCGGTGCAACACCCCTTGGAACGCCGCCCCGGAAGCCCGGGCCGCGCGGGCCTCGAGATACTCATGGGTCATCAACGCCGCCAGCTTCTCCGCCAGCGAGGTGGCGATGAGTTGGTTGATCGAGATCCCTTCCCGCTCGGCCATCACGCGCGCCTGCGCATGCAGCGACTCGGGCAACCGCAGACTGATCGTGCTCATGCCTCCTCCTGCAGCAAGGTCAGGAATTCACGCGGCGTGATCGGCCGCACGCCGAACTGCTCCGTTCCGGCAAAGTCGCGTGTGTTGAAGGTGACGATGTGGCGGCACTGGGCTTCCACCGCCACCTCCAGCACCATGTCGTCTTTCGGGTCACGCAAGAACGGCCGCCACAAAAAGAAGATTCGGCGATGGTGTGCCTGTGCACAGATGAAGTCCACCACGGTGTCCACATCAGCTTCCGACAGTCCAAGCTCCGGCGCCTGGCGACGAGCGACCGCCTCGTACTCGAGCACCAAGGGGACGGAAATGCTGATTTCGTAGGCCCCATCCATGAGCAGTTCGAGCAACCGATAGGACGCACCCCGACGCGACCGAAGCCCGGCAATGAGGACGTTCGTGTCGAGCACGACATGCATCGGCATGGATTCCTGTAGCTCTTTGTTTATGGTATCACATACGATACCATAAATTGACCTGACATGCAAGGCTCGGACGCCGACTGGTCCCCTCGTCCCCTGGTCAGAACTCCCAGTTGAGCCCGATCGACGGCAGCAGCCCCACCGTGGTCTGCGTCTCCACCTGCCGCAGCCGCGGGTTCCACGACGGCGGAGCCGGGTTCTGGCGGTTGGTCACGTTCTGCAGGTCCAGGAAGGCGATGAGCTGCTGCCGGCCGAAGACGAAGCGCCGGTCCACGCGCACGTCGGCGGCAAAGAAGGTCCCCAGCCGCTCCGCGTTGTAGCGCGCGAAGTCCAGCGTGCCGGCCAGCGACCCCTGCGTCACGAACGGCGTGAGCGGCAGCCCCGAGGCCCCGCGCCCGCGCACCGCCACCTCCCACCGCGCGTTGGGGCGCCACCCCAGCACGCCGTTGGCCAGCACGGGGGTGTCAAAGGCGCCGCGGGTGGCGGTGCCGTCCAGCCCCGTGAAGCGTGTCCGGTTGGCACTGGCGCTCAGCTGCCCGTAGAACGGGCTCTGTCCGAGCTTCTTCTGCAGGAACAGCTCGATCCCCTGCGCCTCGCCGGTGCCGGTGGACGTGAGCGGCTCCAGCCCAAAGGGATGTCGGTGGTGGCGTCGTCAAAGCCGCTGGGGCTGAGCACCGCCTGCGGGCGGAAGACGCGCGCGGGGTAGGCGCCGTAGCGCTTGGCGTACACCTCCACCTGCACCTTGAGCTCCGCCCCCACCAGCCGCGTGACACCCGCCACCAGCTGGTCGGCGCGTAAGGGGCGGAGCGTCTCGCGGTTGCGCGCGTCCCCCACCAGCCAGATGTAGCTGGGCGCCTGCCAGTAGCGCCCCCCCGCCACCGCCAGCGTGGTGGCGTCGTCCAGCCGCACCGTGGCGCTCAGGCGCGGGGCCAGCCGCACCGCGTTGTCCAGGAAGCCGTACCAGTCGCCGCGCAATCCGGCCGACAGCCGCAGCCGCGGCCGCGCCTGCCAGCTGGCCTGTGCGTAGCTGCCGTTGCGCAGCGCGGTGAAGGCAGTGTCCACCCGCAGCGGGCGCGGGGCGCCCTGCGCGTCGCGCCGCGTGAACCCCGCCAGCGTGGCATCGTAGCGCAGGTCGCTGGCGTACTTCACGATGGTGCCGGCCTCCAGCTCCACGCCGGGCGCCGGCAGCCACGCCAGGTCGCTGCGCAGCGTGGTCTCCCCCTCGGTGGAGCGGCTCTCGAACACCGGCACCAGCAGCGAGTCGCGCTGCGCGGTGACGAAGCGTGTCCACGTGCGCCCCAGCGTGGTGGTCACCACCCCGCGCGGCAGCAGCCGCTTCCAGGTGAGCCCGCTGAAGTACTGGTCCTGTGCGGGGGCCAGCACCTGCGAGTTGTTCACCCGGTTGGAGTCGGTGTCGTTGTTGAAGGTGACCGTGCCGCGCGCCGCGATGGTGAGAAATGACACCGCGTCGCGCGCGGTGGGGCGCCACACCGCCTTGGCGGTGGCGTCGGTGTAGGCGGGGATGAAGCTGAGCCCGATGGCCTTGAAGAGCAGGTCCAGGTAGCTCTTGCGCACGTTCACGAAGAACGACGCCTTGTCCCCCAGCGGCCCCTCCAGCACGGCGCCGTACTGCGTGGCCGCCACATTCAGCTCGCCGGCGATCCGCTCGCGGTTCCCCTCGCGCAGCGTGAGCGTGGTGGCCGAGCTGGCGCGGTCGCCGTAGCGCGCGCCAAAGCCCCCCGCCGAGATCTCGGCGTTCTCGATGAAGCGGATGTTGATGAGCGAGATGGGGCCGCCGGTGGACCCTTGGGAGCCGAAGTGGTTGATGTTGGGCACCTCCACGTTGTCCACCACGAAGAGGTTCTCGAAGGGGGCGCCGCCGCGCACGATGATGTCGTTGCGCGCCGCACTGGTGACCCCGACGCCCGGCGCCACCGAGATGGCGCGCAGCACGTCCTCCTGCGCCCCCGGCTGCCGCCGCACCTCCTCGGCGGTGTACGCCTGCGTGGACACCGGCGTGGCCTGCGGGCGCTGCGGCGGGAACGCCTCGGGGCGCACGGTCACCGCCGCCAGCTGCACATCCACTGGCCGCAGCACCACCAGCACCTCGGCGGGCTTGGCGGGGGACACCGCGATGTCCCCCTTGGTCACCGGGGCGTACCCCAGCCGGCGCACATCCAGCGTGACGATGCCGGGGCGCACCCCACGCAGCGTGAAGCGCCCCGCAGCGTCGGTCTGCACCGCCAGCTCGGTCCCCACCACCCGGACCGTGGCGTTGGCCACCGGTGCCTCGGTGACGGCCTCGATCACGCGCCCGGTGATGGCGCCGGTGGCCCCTTGGGCGGCCAGGGGCAGGGCGAACCCCAGGGAGCAGAGCACGACGAGCCACGCGCCCAGTCGGGCGGGGAGGGAGCTGAAGGGACGCGACATGCGGACAACCGGCACAAGAGGGGAACAAGGCGCACACGCGGCGCCGCTAGCGCACGGGCCACCCCGCCGCGCACGACCAGCGGCACAATGGCAACCCCCCGGGATTGGTTCCCCTCCGCGGACTCAAGCGCCCGTCGCCGCCATCCCCTCCCCTCCCCCCTCATCCCTCTCCCTCATCCCCATCGGTTCTCAACCCTGGCCCCCTGGGCAGTCCCTCACCCCTCCCCTATCCCCTCATCCCTCTCCCTCATCCCTATCGGTTCTCAACCCTGGCCCCCTGGGCAGTCCCTCACCCCTGACCCCTCACCCCTCCCCCCCCGCCGCCACCCGCACCGTATTGAGGTGCACCCGCGCCGTGTCCTCCACCTGGCGCCCGTACCCCCCCGCAATCGTCACGCACACCGGGATCCCCACCTCGCGGCACATCCCCAGCACCAGCGCGTCGCGCCGCATCAGCCCGGCAAAGGACAGTCGCAGGCGCCCCAGCCGGTCTCCCTCGTGCGGGTCCGCCCCCGCCAGGTACACCACCAGGTCGGGGCGCGCCGCCCGAATCACCCCCGGCAGCTCCGCTTCCAGCACCGCCAGGTAGTCGTCGTCCCCCGTGCCGTCGGCCAACCCCACGTCGCGCGAGCCCGGCACCTTGTGGAACGGAAAGTTCTTCTCGCCGTGCATGCTGAAGGTGAACACCCGCTCGTCGCCCGCGAAGCAGGCGTGCGTCCCGTTCCCCTGATGCACGTCCAGGTCCACCACCGCCGCGCGACGGATGCGCCCGTCGCGCAGCAGCCGCCGCAGCGCCACCGCCACGTCGTTGAAGGTGCAGAACCCCTCACCCCGGTCGGGGAACGCGTGGTGCGTCCCCCCCGCCAGGTTCATCGCCACCCCGTGCCGCAGCGCCGCCTCGGCGGCCTCGCACGTCCCCTGCACCACGCGATAGGCGCGCTCCACGAACGCCTCGCTCCACGGCAGCCCGATGCGCCGCTGCTCCGCCGCCGGCAGCGTGCCCTGCGTGACCGCGTCCACGTAGGCGGCGGTGTGCACCAGCAGCAGGTCGTCGCGCGCCACCCGCCCCGGGTCGTGCAGCCGCTCGGGGGGCACCAGCCCCTCGGCCAGCACCCCCTCGCGCAGCAGCTGATACTTGGCCATGGGAAAGCGGTGGCCGGCGGGCAGCTCGATGGCATACCGCGCCGACGACCAGCAGTGCAACGGCATCCTCGTCCCGGTCCGACCTACTTCGACAGCGCGTCCGCCATCTGCGTGTAGTACGCCAGCTGCGACCGCTGGTCGGCGGTGGGGGCGCCGGTCCACCGCCCCACCTCGCCGTACAGCCCCGACAGCCGCGCCAGCAGTTCCTGCCCCTGCCGCGCCCGGTCGCGCGCCGTGGCATCGGCCCCGCTGCCGCCCGCCTCGCGCAGCCGCGCCGCCAGCGGCGCCACCCGCGCCAGCTGCGCCGCCACCTGCCGATGGAACGCCGTCCACGCCGCGCGCTGGGCGCGGGTGACGGTGAGCCGCGGGTCGTCGCGCACCACCACCCACTGCTCCTGCACCGCTCCCGCGTGCGTGAGCCGCACGCGATACCGACCGGGCAGCACCAGCGGCCCGGGCGTGGTGGCGCGCGGTCCCTCGTCATCGTCCTCGCCGCCGCCGCTGCGCACCGGCAGCCCGGCATGGCGCAGGTCCCACACCACCCGCTGGATGCCGCGCCCGGTGGGCGCCGTCAGCGTCTGCACCAGCGCGCCGGCGCTGTCGTGCACCGCCAGCGTCATGGCGCCGGCCCCCTCGCCCACGAACAGGTCCACCAGCGCCCCCACCGGCGGGTTCTCGCCGCGGAACACCAGGTCCCCCGCGTGCGGGCGCAGGTTGGTGGCGCGCCACTGGATCGCCGGCTGCACCGAGAAGAGGTGCGCGGGGCGCGCCAGCACCCCCGGCGTGAGCTCCTGCAGCGCGTTCAGCTGGTCCAGGATCCAGAGGCCGCGCGCGTGCGTCCCCAGCACCAGCGCGTTGTCGCGCGGGTGCACCACCAGGTCGTTCACCGGCATCAGCGGCAGGTTCTGCCGCAGCGCCAGCCACCGCGCCCCGGTGTCCGGGGACACGAACACGCCGAACTCGGTGGCCAGGTACAGCAGCCGCGGCGTGCGCGGGTCCTCGCGGATCGTGCGCGCCACCCGCTCCGGCGGCAGCCCGCCGTCGATCCGCGCCCAGGTGCGCCCGAAGTCGGTGCTGCGGTACACGTAGTTGGCGCGGTCGTCGCTGCGGTGGTTGTCCACCGTCACGTACACCGTGCCGTCGGCGTGGCGCGACGGCTCCACGCCGGCAAACCACGACCCGGCCGGCAGCCCGGGGAACGCCCCCTGCGCGTCGCGCCAGGTGGCGCCGCCATCGCGCGACACGCGGAAGCGCCCGTCATCGCTCCCCACGTACAGCAGGCCGCGCACGCGCGGCGACTCGGCCAGCGCGGTGATGCCGGGGAAGTACGGCACCCCGTCGTCCAGCGACAGCGTCTGCTCGGTGGGGCGGCGCCCCATCAGCGGCAGCGTGCTCCGGTCCACGCCGGTGGTCATGTCCCCCAGGTCGGTCCAGCTGCGCCCCGCGTCGCGCGAGCGGAAGAGGTGCTGCGCGCCGGCGTACAGCGTGGCCGTGTCGTGCGGCGACACCACGAGAGGCGCGTCCCAGTTGGCGGGGTGCATGGCGTTCCCCAGCACCTGCGTGGCGCCGGGCTTCCCCCACGTCTCCCAGTTGCGGCGCCCGCCGATGTGCCCCGTGGGGTCCCCGGGGCGCAGGTCCTGCACCTGCCAGGTGCGCGTGTCCACTTTCTGCAGCCCCAGGAACTGCGACGCCGCGTACACCGTGCGCGGGTTCTTCGGGTTGGGCACCACGAAGAAGCCGTCGCCGCCGCACAGCCGCGACCAGTGCTCGTTGAGCACCCCGTTCGTCGTCCACGACGCGCTCGGGCCCATCCAGCAGCCGTTGTCCTGCAGCCCGCCGTACACGTTGAACGGCTGGGCGTCGTCCACCGCCACGCGGTAGAACTGCGACAGCGGCAGCGACGCCACGTACAGGAACTTGTTCCCGCGGTCATGGCTGATGCCGATGCCGCCGTCGTCCAGCTTGACCACGTGGCGGCTGTCACGCGGGTTCACCCACACGAAGCGGTCGTCGCCGTGCGTGGTGGTGCGCGGCGCGGTGAAGGTCTTTCCGCCGTCGTCGCTGAACGAGTAGGCGTTCAGCATGTACACGCGCCGGTCGTCGGTGGGGTCGATGGTGGGCTGGCTGGCGTACATGGGGCGCGGGTTCCAGTCGCTCAGGAAGCGCCAGGTGGCCCCCGCGTCGTCGCTGCGGTAGAGCCCCGCCTTGCGGCGGATGTACGCCGTGCTGGCGTTGTAGCGCTCCCCCTGCTCGATGCTCACCACCAGCACGCGGGGGTCCTTGCGCCACACGGCGATGCCGATGCGCCCCATCTCCCCCTCGGGGAGCCCGTTCCCCGCCAACCGCGCCCACGTGGTGCCACCGTCGGTGCTCTTCCACAGCGCGCTGCCGGGGCCGCCGCCGTCAAAGCCGAAGGCGCTGCGGCGCCGCTGGTAGGTGGCCGCGTACAGCACCTGCGGGTTGTCCCACGCCATCGCCACGTCGGTGGCGCCGGTCTCGTCGTCCACGTGCAGCACGCGCTCCCAGCTGCGCCCGCCGTTGGTGGTGCGGTACACGCCGCGCTCGCCGCCGGCGCCCCACACGCTCCCCTGCGCCGCCACCCAGGCGATGTCGGGGTTGGTCGGGTGCAGCTGGATGCGCCCGATGTGCATCGACGTGCGCAGCCCGGTGTTGGTCCACGTGGCGCCGCCGTCGGTGCTGCGGTACACGCCGTCGCCCCACGACACGCTCTGCCGGTTGGCGCGCTCCCCGGTGCCCACCCACAGGATGCGCGGGTCGGGCTGGTACACCGCCACGTCGCCGATGCTGTGCACCGGCGCGTCGAACACCGACGTCCAGGTGATGCCGGCGTCGCGGGTGCGCCAGAGCCCGCCGGTGGCGCCGGCCACGT
Organism: Gemmatimonadaceae bacterium; assembly: GCA_040380205.1. Classification (GTDB taxonomy): domain Bacteria; phylum Gemmatimonadota; class Gemmatimonadetes; order Gemmatimonadales; family Gemmatimonadaceae; genus Gemmatimonas. The sequence goes on along the minus strand of JBEIJM010000013.1, from coordinate 365 downwards.
ACATGATCGTGGGGTCGGCCTCCACCACGTCCATGTCCACCACGCGCCCGCTCATACTGGCGGGGCCGATGGACCGGAAGCGCAGGGCGCCCAGGTCGGACTCGGCCAGCGGGCGCCCCTGGGCGGGGAGGGCGACGGCGGCCAGCGAAATCGGGAGGGCGACGCGGCGCCCCAAGCGCAGGAGGGAGGTCATCCCCGTATGTTATCCCCCGTGCCGCCTGGCCGGGCCCCGTGCCCGCCGCGCCCTGTCCCATGGCCTCGCCTTCCCGCCGTCCATGCCCCTGTTCCGCGCCCCCGCTCTCGCCCGCCCCGCCGCCCTGGCCGGCGCGCTGTTCCTGGCCGCCGCCCCGCTGGGCGCGCAGCGG